>JANOVY010000106.1:0-24111 GCA_031417635.1 Bacteroidota bacterium
AGTAGTCATTCGTCACTCGTCAATAATGATGTGGTCACTCACCAATAACGACTCACTACGCACGTTTTATCACTCACGACTGACGACTCACCATTCACGATTCACCTCTTGTCAAGCAAATTCTGTTTATTTTTGTAATAATGACCCAAGCAGCTCCTTCAGCAAACACTCCTTATTTTAATTTTCAATTTGGCTTATTATTTGTCAGCAATTTTTTGTTTAGTGCCAGTTTTAGTATGATGATTCCAGAATTACCTGGATATCTTACTCAGTTAGGAGGGGCAGAATACAAAGGATTGATTATCGCACTGTTTACATTAATGGCAGGTATATCACGACCCTTCAGTGGTAAATTAACCGATACCATTGGGCGGGTACCGGTTATGATATTCGGTTCATTGATTTGTGTGGTTTGCAGTTTATTGTATCCGGTATTAACCAGTGTTAGTGGGTTTTTATTTTTACGTTTTTTTCATGGGTTTTCTACCGGTTTTAAACCCACTGCTACTTCCGCCTATGGAGCCGATGTAGTACATGAATCAAGAAGGGGTGAGGCACTTGGATCCTTGGCGATAGGCTATACGTTAGGGTCTTCGGTAGGGCCCTTATTAGGCAGTTACCTGGTGATGAATTATTCCTTTTCTATTATGTTTTATTTTTCGGCCTTTATCGCATTGGGGTCTGTGATTATTCTATACAATGTAAAAGAAACTTTAGCCAATCCGCAGAAATTTTCTTTTAAACTCCTTAAAATTAACCGAACTGAAATTTTTGATCCCAGCTCTGTGAAACCTGCAGTCATTACTTTGTTATTATTATTTTCTTTAGGAACTGTTTTAACGCTTTCACCGGATCTGAGTGAATCTGTCGGATTACATAACAAAGGATTTTTTTATGCTTTATTTACGATCGCCTCATTATTTATCAGACTGATAGCAGGAAAAGTTTCTGATAAATATGGGCGTGTGATTGTGTTAATTTATTCGTCTTTTACCATGTTCTTAGCCATGGCCATTTTAGCATTTACAAGTACTATGTTTTCGTTAATTGTGGGTGCTATTTTATTAGGGCTTAGTATCGGGATGAATGGTCCCACCCTGATGGCTTGGACAGTTGATTTATGTGAAGTTGCCAACCGTGGAAGGGCCATTGCTTCCGTTTATATTGCACTAGAGATTGGCATTGGAACCGGCGCTTTTTTTTCCGGTTGGATCTATAATAATCAATTGCATAATCTCACTTATGCTTTTATGCTCCCGGCAATCATGGCATTTATTTCAATGATTTTATTGATTCTTTGGAAACGTAACGCGAAACGCTTAATGCTGAACGCTGAACGCAAAACGCATACCTAATAACCCGGAATGCTTGACGCTCAAAGCTTATAACAAAAATGGATATTATTTTATCCTCGCCTCGGATTCCGGTATCCTGTAAACGGTGTTTTTAATGTTAAGCGTTCCGCGTTTTGCTTTTAGCCTTAAGCGTTCCGCGTTCAGCGTTATGCGTTTTGCGTTCAGCATTTAACATTCAGCTTTTTACAACAACCGATACATTTTTCCCGGTAAGGAACAGATAATATTTTGGATTTCTAAATTCAATAAAGCTCCGGCTACTCGGCTACTGCTCAGTTTGCTTTGCAGAAACAATTCATCAATGGGGATGACTTCTTGCTCTTTAAATAGTTCTATGAGTACTCTTTCGTCTTCCGACAACTCTATGAAAAGTTCTCTTTGCTTTTTAATATTTTTTTTCTTCACTTGCCAACCCATGTTTTCAATCAACTGGTCAGCACTACCCAACAATATTGCCTTGTTTTGCTGTATTAATTTTAAGCAGCCGCTACTTTTCACATCAGTAAGTTTTCCGGGTATGGCAAAAAGATCTCGATTATAAGAGTGTGCTAGTTCTGCTGTAATCATACTACCGCCTTTTGTGGCCGTTTCAATCACAATGGTGGCATCCGACATTCCTGCCACTATTCTGTTTCGTTTTGGGAAATGATGTTTGTCGGGTTTGTTATTTTTTCTAAACTCTGTAAGTAATCCCCCCTGCAATAACATTTCTTTCGCCAATCCTATGTGTTGAAAAGGATACATGATATCCAATCCGTGGGCTAACACGCCAATGGTGGGTATTTGAAAGTATACGGATGTTTTATGGGCAATGGCATCAATGCCGAATGCCAAACCACTAACAATTAAAACATTTTGTGCTTGTAGACCGGCTATCAGTTGTTCTGTTACCTGTTTGCCGTATTCTGTATGATTTCTTGTTCCAATAATGCTGATTATCTTGCTACTATTTAGATTGGCAGTACCACGATAATATAAAATGGTGGGCGGATCAAAACAGTGTAACAACCTTTGAGGATATTCTTTATCTGTAATAAATAAACATTGAATATGGTGTTTCTGCGTAAAAGCAATTTCTGCATCAACGTCTTTATAACCATCCCACTCTTTCAAGTATTTCGCGCGCATTTCACCAATGCCTTCTATGTTGCTGAGTTCTTTTTTTCTGGCTTTAAAAACAGAAGTGGCGTCACCAAAATGCTCTATCAATTGTTTGGCTATAACAGGCCCTAATTCAGGAATCAGCGTTAAAGCAATTCGGTAATGTAATTCCTCTTTCATTTCTAATCATTGGGTAATAGCCCCAATCTCAGTCAAAAATGAAAATAAAAATCAGGTGTTAATACGCGAATTTTGATGGTCTTTGGTCCATAGTCCATAGCCCATGTTCATTGTTCATTCCCAATGGTCTATGGTCTATCGTCCATGGGTCATTCATTCAAAATTCAACATTCAAAATTCATCATTCAAAATTCTAAAGCCCAATCACCGTAAAAGTAGTTCGTCTGTTTTTTGCCCTACCTTCTTCGGAATTGTTATCAACAATGGGTAGGTCAGCGCCATACCCTTTGAAGCTTAACCGTTTCATATCAATTCCTTTACTAACCAAAAAGTTCACAATGGCATTGGCACGATTGGTAGATAGTTTCGCATTGTCTTCCGCTTTTCCAACATTATCCGTGTGCCCACTGATCTCTACTTTTAGTGTTGGGTTTTCTGTTAAGATCTGTACTAACTTTTCTATTTCAGTTAATCCTGAATTTGGTAATTGATAAGCATTGTTGGCGAACTGAATATTTTGAAATGTAAACTGTGTATTGAGTGCCAATGGTTGCAGGTAAATATCTTTTTTGTATACACTATCTGCTTCTTTGTTACTTAACGCAAATTGCTCACTATAAAATAAGTAACCTTTTCTGTTTACTGTAAACGTATAATCTTTTCCAATTGGCAGGGTAATAAAATATTCCCCAACTTCATCTGTCTGCACTTTCATCAAAGGAAGATTGGTTTTATTATCTGATAATTCTACAGATGAGGGTAAGGGTTTATTTGTTTTTGTATC
Organism: Bacteroidota bacterium; assembly: GCA_031417635.1. Lineage (GTDB taxonomy): Bacteria > Bacteroidota > Bacteroidia > Chitinophagales > Chitinophagaceae > Sediminibacterium. Next base: position 3,421 of record JANOVY010000106.1, read on the forward strand.
CATCACTTTTCCCTTTACGTATAAGGTTCTAAAGGGTCTGATGTCGTTCCGCAATTCAAATTTATACAAATCCAATCCACCCCTGCTATCACTTCGGTCGCTAGCATAATAGGCGGTAAGCCCATCAGCAGAAACGGCCAGACTTCCTTCATTTTCGATGGTATTAATGGGATATCCCAAATTCTGCGGTTCTCCCCATTGTCCATTCAATTCTTTGCGTATTACAAATAGATCAGAATTTCCGTATCCGGGTAATCCATCCGACGTATAATACAGGGTTTGATTATCTGCATGAATAAAAGGAGCTTTTTCATCACCGGCTGAATTAATGGTAGGGCCCATATTGATGGCCGGCCCCCATTTCCCGTTGGCTTCACGGTAGCTAACATATAAATCCAATCCTCCATAACCATCCGGACGGTTACTGCAGAAATACAAAGCTCTTTTATCCGGACTCAAAGTAGGGCCACTCTCATAAAAATCGGTGTTCACATTGGCCCCTGCACTTTGTGGTTCACTCCAACCATCGGGTGTGTAGTAGGAGATATAAATATCAAAACTTCGGTGTGCCTGTCCCGACAATTCTCCTGCAAAAACCATCCATTCACCATCTTGTGAAACTGAGAGAGCACCTTTATTGGTTTCTAGATTGATGTCTCCATTGATTACTTTCGATTGGGCATAGCCTTTTTTAGTTACAGCACTTTCTATAAAATCTTCTCGCATTCTGTCTACACGTCGGGTAAACACCAGTAAACTATCGGTAACCGTTACAGAAGGATAATATTCAGACTGCGCTGTATTCACACTATCCCCTAAATTGATGGGCAAAAATGTATAAGCATCCGTGGGATGGTTTGCCTTATAGGCCAAAGCGTATGCATAACATTTCTTTCTGTAAAGTCCGCTCTTAATACTGCGTTCATTGAGTTTGGGATACGTTAAAAAAGTATTCACGGCTTGCAAAGCCTCTTCAAACCTGCCTAGTCCGGCAAGATTGATAGAATAAGGAAGTTGGTAGATCATAAAGTATGCACTGTCTTTACTTTTGGCACGTTCATACAATTTTATTGCTTGATCATATTTTTTTAGTTGACCAAAAGCACCCCCCATCGATAAGTATGCATCAACAAAATTGCTATCCGCCTGAATACTTTTTAATAAAAGAGGGATGGCTTCGTTAATGGCATCCTCTTTCAAAAGATCCAAAGCTGTTTCATATAATTTCACAGCTTTGGCATTGATTTGTTCGGGATTGTATGCCTGCGAAAAACCGGATAAAGAATTCAATATAATAAGGCTAACAATAAAAAAATTCCTGGCATTCATCATGCAGCCAAGTTCGGAAAAACAAATAGGATATCTTGTTAAAATTTAGTTTTTAACAAAAGCAGGCTAATAAATATTTTCATGTGCCGGAATGGATCGCAAAATTTAAAATCTAGGTGATGTATATTCGTTACTAAGTTTTTTGATGCTCTTTAAACCGGGGATATAGATTTGTTAATGTTATTAAGTTAAGGATTGTTAATGTCGGTATGCAAGGTCTAAGAAATAGTTTGCGAGTGTTTATTGAACATTTCTTGCATCGGGTTTCTTAACTTAATGACATTGCCAAGATGGGAATCTACCCTATTATGATTTTATAGCGTCCTTTGCGTTTCCTTGCTGCTCTTGCGATACAAATTCAACATCGCAGAAGTATCGCAAAGATAGCTATGAACCGCAAGGGACGTAAAGGTTAACTTCACGCATAAAGAGGGGTTGAGGAAACACAACAGGTATCAAGCGCCATAAAACGGTTTCAGTTTCCGAAGGTTTCACCCGTAGCAGACAGTCCACATTATGTAATCAAAATCATCACCCTTCTAAAGAAGACCCGTCGGGGAACACGCCGCTTTTTGTTTGGCAGGGTGATTGTGTAGAATAAACAATATTGGTTTGTCTGCTAAAGGAGTAACCCAGCGAAGACGAAAAAACAAAGAGGAAGACATGTTAAAACTTTACTTCTAACTACCCACATTATTTTTTAATTCATCATTCAATATTCCTTGCTAAATATTCAATATTCCCTAGGGTACATTTATATACTTATGTAATTGCATACTCAATTCCCATTTGGGATTTGCTTTAATATAATCGATGATTAATGGGGTCATTTCAGCCGCTTTATCCCATTCGGGTTGCAAGTACAATTTGCATAGCGGATTTACCAAAGCTGCATACGTTTCTGCCCAAACAAAATCGCTTTGATTGTAAACAACCACTTTTAATTCATGGGCTAAGGGATTAATATCGGGCAGGGGGGCTTTGAATTTTTTGGGAGACAAACAGATCCAATCCCAATTACCGCTAATAGAGGATGATCCGGATGTTTCAATATTTGTTTCAAATCCGGCTTGGTGCAATGCAGTGGTTAATGAATCCAATGGATGCATCAATGGTTCGCCGCCCGTGATGACTGCTAATCTTCCCGGGTATTTTTTAGCTTCTTCAACAATAGTAGGGATTGAAATCTGTGGATGAATGGAAGCATCCCAACTATCTTTTACATCACACCAAAAACACCCTACATCGCATCCGCCAAGTCTAATAAAATAAGCGGCTCGTCCCTGGTGAAATCCTTCACCTTGTAAAGTGTAGAAAGATTCCATTACAGGAAGTGTAGCGATTGTATTAGTTGTTGTCATGAAGTGTAAAGATAGTTAGTCGAGGGTTGATGGGTAAAATCAAAAGTGAAAAGTGAAAAGTCAAAAGTCAAAAGTCAAAAGTCAAAAAGAAAAAACAATGTACTATGGACCATGGACAATCGACCATCAACTTTCCTCATTAAACATTTTCTTCATACGCTTGCAATGTATTCTTTAACAAACCTGCAATGGTCATTAAGCCAACACCGCCGGGCACGGGGGTAATGGCAGATGCTTTGGGAGATACTTCTGCAAATGCCACGTCCCCTTTGATACGAAATCCTTTTTTGGCTGTAGGGTCATCAACACGGGTAATGCCCACGTCAATAATAATAGCGCCTTCTTTCACCATGTCTGCTTTTACAAATTCAGGTTTGCCCAATGCGGCTACCAATATATCGGCTTGTAAACAAATTTCTTTTAGGTTTGGTGTATGCGAATGGCAGATGGTGACGGTACAATTTCCTTTTGGAATATTACTGCTTAACAAAATGCTCATGGGTCTGCCTACAATATTGCTTCTTCCAATGACTACAGCATGTTTGCCTTTTGTTTCAATATTAAAATGTTCCAGCATTAATAGAATACCATAGGGGGTAGCCGGAATAAAAGTAGGCAGACCTTGCATCAATTTTCCTGCACTGCTGGAATGAAATCCATCCACATCTTTTTTGGGATCGATGGCTTCAATTACTTTGTGTTCACGAATTTGTTTGGGTAAGGGCAATTGCACCAAAATACCATCTACAGAATTGTCTTTATTTAGAGCGTCGATGGAGGCTAATAAAACGGTTTCTGATACATCTTCCGGTAACCGTATCAGCGTAGATTTTACACCTACTTCTTCACAATTTTTTACTTTGCTGGCTACATAGGTTTCGCTGGCACCATTCGAGCCCACTAATATAGCTGCCAAATGGGGTGGCCGTTTGCCCAATTGAAACAAGGATGCAGTTTGTTTTTGAATCACTTCTTTTACTGCTGCAGCAGCAATTTTGCCGTCTAATAGTAACATAAATGCAAAAATATCCGAATTGCACTTTAGTAAGATGAATTTTCAGAAATAATGAAAAAAGGAATTATATATTTAATACATAAAAATGAATTAAGTCGGTTTAATAAAAATAAAATATGTATATATAAATTGTTGTAAAACAATATTTTATACATAATAAATAAAATAATTAACATTTTATTATCATAAATGCAGCATATTTAATTTAACAGTTGTCTAAATAATATCGCCTTATTTGTATAAATAGTTATACAAAAAATTAACTTGTATTTGCTTTTCCTTAACGGTTGTCTAAAAAATATTCCTTTTGTTGACATTATTATTAAACATTAGTTGAAAAAAATTAGTATTTCATTAACATTTTATTTTTTTGCTTATATTTGGGTATTCAAATTTTTTTACAAAAACTAAAAACATGAAAAAAATTGTCTTGATTGTCTTTTGTGCAATACTCGGATTGAGTACCACATTCGCACAAAAAACAACAGTGAAGGGTAGGCTTAACGACTCTAAAGGAGCGCCTGTTCCATCTGCTACCGTTAAAGAAAAAGGAACCACCAATGCTGTGAAAGCAGATGAGAATGGTAATTTTTCTATTTCTGTTAGTCCTAAAGCGGTATTGCAGATATCAGCCGTAGGTTTCAGTAGTGTAGAAGTTGCAGCAGACAAGGCCGCAACCATCTCACTTAATGAAGTTGTAGATAATCTGAATGAAGTGGTTGTAACTGCACAAGGTATTAGAAAAAAACAAAAAGAAATCGGGTATGCGTATGCTCAAGTTTCTAATGAAGAAATTAATGTTGGCCGTTCACCTCAGTTAGCCGGTGCTTTATCCGGTAAAGTTTCCGGTTTGGCTATTTATAATGTAAACAACAGTGTTGACCCAGCCGTGAAAGTGGTTTTAAGGGGTTATCGTTCTTTAACCGGTAATAATGAGGCCTTAATTGTATTAGATGGTATGCAAACTACCTCTACTGTTCTGGCTTTGATCAACCCTAATGATGTTGATAATGTGATTGTATTAAAAGGTGGCCAGGCTGCTTCTTTATATGGTTCTGCCGGAATTAACGGTGCCATTGTTATTACCACTAAAAAAGGAACAAAAGGCAAACTAAAAGTAACGTATTCTAATACAACCAATTTAGATCAGATCAGCTTTTTACCTTGGTTTCAAAATGAGTATGGAAATGGGTCTCACTATGCCACCTCATTTGGTTCTCCGGGATATAAAACCAATTATTTAGATCGGATGTTTGATAACTGGCGCCCTTTTGAAAACCAACAATATGGTGAAAAGTTTGATGGTAAACCTAGAATTATTGGTCGCCAAACAGAAGATGGCAGTCAGAACATTATCCCATATTCAGCAGTTGATAATGCACGACGTAAATCTTTTGATATTGGTGTATCTACCAACAACCAAGTAAGTTTTACCGGTGGTGATGATAATGGCTCTTTTTATATGTCGGTAGAAAACAATAAGATCAATGGTATTGTACCCGGTGATAAGAGTGAGCGTACAGGTGTAAGAGCTTCTTCTACCAGACAATATGGTAATTTTACTGTTGGCTTTACAGTGGGTTATACACAAGCTGCTTATGACAGAACAACTTCCGGATTTTATTTCGATTTGTTCAATGTGGCTCCCAATGTACCTATTCATGAATACAAAGATTGGCAAACCAATAAGTTTGCCAACCCAAATGGTTTTTATGATGACTATTATAATAACCCTTATTTTAATAAAGACAATAACCGTAACAAATACAATGATGCAAATATTCAGGGTACAGTAGATCTTAATTACAAATTCAATTCTTGGTTATCTGCTTCTAATAAAATGGGAATCATGAATAACTCTCGTACCAGTAAATCAAGAACAGGTAAGTTCCTTTACTCAGATTGGGCCAAGGGCAAAGCCTTTGTTCCTGCTCCTTGGGCCTATGCCAATGATTATGATGGCATCGATAGAGCCGGTACAGATATATTAGGAGCAGTTGGGGATGGTTCTTCAACTGAAAATGTTCTAAACAATGATTTACAATTACACCTAGATAAATCCTTTGGTAAATTTTCTAATAAATTAACACTTGGGTTTAACGTGTACCAACGTAAAACGAAATCAATTGCTGTTAGTTCCTCTTCTGTAGTAATTCCGGATGTTTACAATATTTCTAACAGACAAGGTGAAGCGGGTGCCGGTGAATCTAATGGGATTGAGCGTAAATTTGGGTACTATGCGGATTTAACCACTACTTATAAAGAATGGTTAACCTTTAACCCTACTGTTCGTTTTGATAATACATCAAGATTTTATAAAGTAGACAGACCTTCTGATACTTATTCTTATGCTTATTATGGAGCGGCCTTATCTGCAGTGATTACAGATGCGATACCATCTTTAAAAAGTCGTACTTTAAATTTTGCTAAATTAAGGGTGAACTACAATAAAAATGGTAATGATAACCTTCCATTATATGGGTTGGATTTAACCTATCCGAATGGTGGTGGTTTTCCATTTGGAAATGTTGTTGGTTTAACTGTGGGTAATACTTTACCCGATGCTAATCTTGTTCCGGAATTTGTAACAACCTATGAAGCAGGTGGGGAGTTTCAATTATTCAATAACCGGATCAACTTAGATGTAACCTATTATACAGCTACTTCTAAGGGCCAGGTAATCACTGTTAAAGTGCCTAACACAACCGGTTTCTCAAACTTGTTAATCAATGTAGGGGAATCTAAAAACTGGGGTTATGAAGCAGATTTGAAAGTTCAAATTATTCGTAAGCGTGATTTGAAATGGGATATGGGTTTACGTTATTCATACAACGACAACGAAGTTGTTGACTTGTATCCGGGTGTAAATCAATTTGTAATCAGTGGTGGGGGAAGTGCCAATACCAACGTTATTAAAGGCCAGAGTTTCCCTCAATTAAAAACAGATGGTTATAACTATGCGGCTGATGGCTCCGGAAGAAGATTGGTAGACGCTGCTTCAGGTTATCCTACAAGAAATACTGCCTTAGTAGAAAGAGGTAGAACTTTACCAAAAGACATCATTGGCCTTAATTCTAAATTAGTGTACAAAAATCTTTCTATGGCATTCAACTTTGAATACCGTGGAGGAAATGTAATGTATAGTGCTATTGGATCTGATATGACATTTACCGGTTCCGGTGGATGGACAACAAACAGGGCTCCCCATATTTTTCCTAACTCAGCCTTTGTAGATGGAAGTGGTAAAATTACCGATAACAATGTGCTTGTTCGCGAACCGGAATATGGTTTGTGGGTTGATAACTTCCGCAGAATTAATGAGAATTTTGTTAATCCGGCTTGGTTCATCAAATTACGCGATATCAATATTGCTTATAATTTTTCACCGGAGTTGATGAAGAAAACTAAAATATTTTCAGGCGCAAGTATTGCATTGTATGGCAGAAATTTGTTCACAATAGTTGATAAAGCAAACTTCTATACAGATCCTGAGTTTGCGAATACAAGCGGTAATGGTATCGGTATTAATGATAGTGGTCAAACACCACCGGTTAGACAATACGGTATTAATATAAACCTGATATTCTAATATCAAATACTCTAATTCAAAAATTTTGATTATGAAATTTAAACCATTTTACAAAATAGCTTTAGCAGCTTTACTGTTAACTGCAGGATGTCAGAAATCTTTTCTGGATGTAAATGTTAACCCTAACGCTTCACCTTCTGCCACCCCTTCATTCATTTTAACGAATGCGATGAACACAACAGCCAATAATTTTGTGTCGCCCAATGAAACGGGCTCTTATTGGTCAGGACAATGGACACAGTCTAGCTCTTATATTTTAAGTGCAGCTACTTTTAGTTATATTTATACCAATACCGATTTTAATTATTGGGATGGATTTTATGACAATTTACAGGATTATCAATATGTAATTGATAATGCAGTTGCTACCGGCCAGCCATATTATACCGGGCCTGCTAAAATAATGAAATCTTATATTTTTCAAGCCTTGGTTGATATGTATGGAAGCATACCTTATTCAGAGGCTTTAAAAGGCAGTAGTTTATTAGCCCCTAAGTTTGATGATCAAAAAACTGTTTATGAGTCATTGATCACAACATTGGATGGTGCTATCGTTGATTTAAAAGCCAATGCCATTCCGGGTTCTTATGCAGGTGCGGATATTATTTTTGGTGGCAACATTAATAAATGGATTCGTTTTGCAAATTCTCTTAAACTGAGAATTTTAATGCACCAGTCTAGAATAACCGGAAGAGATGCATACATTATTGCTGAAATCAATAAAATTGTAGCAGAAGGCTCCGGTTACATTACCGGTGAAGAAGTAGGATCCGGTGGACCTTCTTTATACCTAGCTACAGCCGGAAAACAAAATCCAATTTATGATAGATGGGGTTATACGGCAGCTGGTGCAACACAAGGATTGGCTCGCTTTCCAAGACCCACTAAATTTTTATTTGATCAATTGATTGCCTCTAATGATACTTTCCGTTTAAAGCGTATTGCCTACGCTAGAGGCGGCGAGAAAACATCTACACCCGGAATTAGTATCAATCCGGAAGTGTTGACTAACTATATAGGAGTACCCTTTGGTGTTGCATCAGGTTATACGGCTCCTGCTACTTCTTATATAGGACCAAGTTTACTCGTAAAAGGTGAATATAACAGAAAAGTAACTATGTTAACGGCTGCTGAAGTTCAGTTTTCATTGTCAGAAGCTAAACAACGTTTTCCGGCTGTTACTTTAGCCGGTACTGCACAATCTTATTATGAAGAAGGTGTAAGACAATCTTTCAGAGCTTTGGGTGTGGCCAATAGCGCTACTGCAGCAAATACCTTAACTTCTAGTGGTATTGCCGATGCGGATTTCGCCGCTTCCACCGATAAATTACGTGCCATTGCCATTCAAAAATGGTTGGCCCTTTGTAATTTCAGTGGTTTAGAAGCTTGGACAGAATACCGGAAATCTAATTTACCGGTAACGCCACAGGCTTTAACTGTTTCGAGCACTAACAGACCATTGCGTTTCTTCTATCCCAATACTGAAACGGGTTCTAATTCAAATGTACCAACAGGTATTGATGTATTTAAAACTAGGATTTTCTGGGATGTTGATTAATCTGGTATCATCAGATTTTTAAAATATATAAGCAGGTTGGCAAAATGGCCAACCTGCTTTTTTTTGTATCTGCTTCTGAAGCACTTTTTAAATACATTTGCATCCACAATTAAGTAATCATGGAACAACAACCCACCACCCAATTAAATATTGAAATTTCTGAAGAAGTAGCCGAAGGCAGTTATGCAAACCTCGCCATCATTACGCACAGCAATGCAGAATTTGTAATTGATTTTGTAAACGTGATGCCCGGTACGCCCAAAAGCAAAGTGAAATCCAGAATCATCTTTACCCCCATGCACGCCAAACGTTTCATGAAAGCCCTAGAAGAAAATATTGAAAGATATGAAGCCGCCAATGGCACCATCAAAGACCTCGAGAATATTGAGATCCCCATGAATTTTGGCGGGCCTACGGCGCAAGCTTAGATGGTTTGTGGTTTGTGGTTTGTAGTTTGTGGTTGTTAGAAGTTGAGATAAACAACCATAGACCACAAACTACAAACCACAAACTATAAAATTCCCTCATCCGCAAAACTAAACCACCCCTCATTGCTTACAATGATGTGGTCGATTAGGTTGATGTCTATTAATGCGGCCGCTTGTTTAATTTTTTGGGTGAGTAGTTCATCTGCCTTACTGGGTTTTGTATTTCCGCTGGGATGATTGTGGCATAGAATAATGGCCGTGGCATTGTGTTCCAAGGCTTTTTTTAAGATTACCCTGGGATCGGCTACTGTTCCCGTAATTCCCCCTTCACTGATGATTTCTGTGTGGGTAATTTTATTGGCACGATTTAATAAGACAATTACAAAAACCTCCTGTTTTTTATGTGCAAAACGGGCTTGTAGAAATTGAGCAATATCACTACTTCGGGTAATCAATGTTTTTTTCTTTTCCGATACGGTTCTTCGAATACCTAGTTCAAGCGCAGCAACAATTCCAATAGCTTTGGCTTCACCCAAACCTTTTACTTTTTTCTTTACAATTTCAACTACACTTAAACCGGCAAGCTTGTGTATATCATTGTCAACAATATTCATTAGATTTCTGGCAAGTTCCAGTGCAGACGCTTGGGCTGTACCTGTATTGATTAAAATGGCCAATAATTCAGCATTACTAAGGTTTTCGGCACCTCTTTGTAATAACTTTTTTCGGGGTTGGTCATCTTCTGACCAGTCTTTCATAGAATATTTTCTCATTGTAAAAAATGTTATCAAATCAATTTACAATTTCTTAACCTAATCTATATCTTCGCGGCACATTCTTCCCATTATGAGCCCATCCGTTAAGATATTCTCCGGCACCGGTTCGCAGATGCTGGCTGAAAAAATAGCCCAAAGATTTGGTGCGCCCATCGGTAAGATCAATATTCAAAAGTTCAGCGACGGCGAGTTCCAGCCCATCTTTTTAGAAAGTATTCGTGGCGATTATGTTTTTCTGGTGCAAAGCACTTATGCACCCACCGAAAACCTGATGGAATTGCTGTTGATGATTGATGCAGCGAAAAGAGCCAGTGCACATAAAATTATTGCCGTCATTCCCTATTATGGGTTTGCCCGTCAAGATAGAAAAGACAAGCCCCGGGTTGCGATAGGTGCTAAATTAATTGCTACTTTACTAGAAGCTGCAGGCGCCGATAGAATTATTACCATGGACCTCCATGCAGCCCAAATTCAGGCTTTCTTTGATGTGCCGGTGGATCATTTAGATAGTTCTGCGATCTTCATACCTTATATAGAACAATTAAAATTGGCCAACCTATCATTTGCAGCACCCGATGTGGGAAGCACCAACCGAGTTCGGGAAATTGCCAGCTACTTTAATGCAGAAATGGTTATCTGCGATAAACATCGCAAACGTGCCAATGAAATTGCCAGTATGGTAGTGATTGGCGATGTAAGCGGCAAAGACGTCATCCTGGTTGATGATATCTGCGACACCGGTGGTACTTTAGCCAAAGCGGCCAGTCTCCTAAAAGAAAAAGGCGCTCTAAGCGTTAGGGCTTTAATAACCCACCCGGTATTAAGCGGGAAAGCCTATGAAAATATTGAAAACAGTGTTTTAGAAGAGCTGATTGTCTGCGATACCATCCCCCTTAAACAACAAAGCTCCAAAATAAAGGTCATTTCCGTAGCAGACCTATTTGCCATTGCCATACGTAATGCCTATGAAAATAAGAGCATTACGAGCCTTTTTATCCATTCTCAGTTGAGAGGAAGGGATAAGTAGGTTTGGGGTTTGGGGTTTGGAGTTTGTAGTTGTTGGGTGTTTTTTTGAAAATTAACCCCAAACTCCAAACCCCAAACCACAAACTTTTCCCTACCTTCGCCGTCCAAAAAATAAAACAAATGAAAACAATTACAATCGAAGGTCACTTGAGGACCGAACATGGCAAAAAAGCCGCCCGCCAGATTCGCTCTCAAGAAAATGTGCCGGGTGTAATTTACGGGGGTGCCGAAGAGGTAAATTTTTACGCTTCTGCCAAGGCTTTTAAGCCATTGGTGTACACTAGTGAATTTCAGTTGGCCGATGTTACAGTAAACGGCAAAACGTTCAAATGCATTTTGAAAGATCTGCAGTTCGACAAAGTACAAGATTCATTGATCCATGTTGACTTATTAGAATTGGTTGGCGACAAGAAAGTTGTGGCTACTTTACCTATTAAGTTTACCGGAACTTCAATTGGTGTTAAAGGAGGAGGTAAATTAATTACCAAAATGAAATCTTTAAAAGTAAAAGTATTGCCTAAAGACTTAAGAGAGTCAATCACGGTGGATATTACTTCTCTAGATTTGAATGGAAATATTCGTGTGGAAGATGTTCAAATTCCCGGAATGGAAATTTTAAACTCACCACGTATTCCGATTGCTTCTGTAGTGTTAACCCGTTTATTAAAACAGGAAGAAGCTACCACTGCAACCGCTGCACCTGCTGCCGCAAAAGCTGCACCTGCTGCTCCGGCAAAAGAAGAAAAGAAGAAATAAGTCTTTACATCAAACAAGAAAATATAATAAGCCCGACGATTTCGCCGGGCTTATTTATTTTTAGAAGTATTGTATGAGCATTTTTCTATGGCCAATGGTATATGGTCAAGAGTTTATAGTGAATTTGTACTATACTACTTCCAACATCCAACATCCAGCATCGAGCACCTAGAATCCCCTCTAACCTTTTGGTACCGAAACAAAAAAAGTAGTTCCTACCTGTGCTTTGCTTTCAAACCAAATGCTGCCATTGTTTTTTTCTATAAATTCTTTACATAATTTCAAACCCAGTCCGGTTCCTTTTTCATTTTCAGTTCCTACATGGGTTGTGAATTTCTCTGTATCAAACAGTGACTTTTTTTCTTCCTCAGACATGCCGGTTCCCTGGTCGATGATTTCAATAACGATGTTATCCTTTTCTTCATGTGCCCGAATGGTAATGGTACTATTCCGATAACTGAATTTAATTGCATTTGAAATTAAGTTGCGCATTACCAATCGAAGATGATCGGGATCTATGTAAATAAATTGGTCAACACCTTCTATTTGAAGGTGGATATTTTTTTGATCCAACTTCTGTTTTAATACAAGATATTTTCTTTCTAGAATGGCAGCCAAAGAAGTTCTTACCGGGGTTACACGAATACCATTAAACTGACTCAAACTCCAATTTAATAAGTTATCCAATGTGCCTTGTAATTGATCTACTTCAGTGGATAGTTTTGCGGAAGTGTCAATAAATTTTTCGGCAGATATATATTCTTTGTTAACCAAATCAAGTGAATTTCTTAATTGGCCGATGGGAGATCGTAAGTCATGGGCAATAATAGAAAAGAGTTTTTCTTTGGTTTCGTTGAGTCTTTGCAATTCAATATTTTTCACTTCAATTTGTTGTAGATAAAATAGGTGTTCTTTTTTAAAGAACAATAAGGCAAATAGGCCTGTGAACATCGCCCAACACATATTAAAAATAATTCGTCCCGGTGCTACCGTTTCATATACAATGGAAGTATTGAGAAATAGTTTAATGCCGATAAATAAAAAGCTATTAAAAATAGTAATGAAAATCAAATATTTTTTATCATTAAAATAGATAATGATGACAATTAAATTGGCAATTAAATAATATTCACCTCCATTTCTATATAAAACAGCTCCGGCTACAAATAAAATAGAGGCTAAAAAAGTGGCAATCAATCTACCCAATAAAAATTGCTGTCTGCTGTTGATGATAAGAATAAAAATACCCCCTACAAAAAGTAAAAAATTAATGAGACTCAACAATAACTTTTCTTGGGAGTAATTCAGTATACAGAAAGTAAAACTTGCGGGTAACCCGCTTACTAATGCAACATTTAATACCTGTGTTTTCGTTTTTTCTTGAAAATTCAATTCTTTCGTTATGCCGATATTGGCAATTTTTACAACAAGCGAAAACAGGTATGTAAGTATCGAATGCAAAAAGGATATTTGAATTTACTGCCTATGAAAGTACAGCATGATTGTCAATAATGATGAAGCATATTTAAAAATAATATTGGCTATCCCATTCCCAAGGATATTTCATTTTAATGCCTTTGGTGGATGGTGGATAAGGATTTACTAACTATTTTTGGCACTTACTATGAATAAATTTCTCATTATTGGTTTAGGTAATATTGGAGATGAATACCGCCATACCCGACATAATATTGGATTTGATGTAGTGAGCGCTTTTGTATTAAAGCATGGGGGGATGTTTAAAACCGACCGTTTGGCAGAAGTGGCGGAAGTAAAATGGAAGGGCAGAATATTTATCTGTATCAAACCAACTACTTATATGAATCTGAGTGGGAAGGCCTTTAAATATTGGATGGACAAAGAGAAAATTGAGCTAGACCATACTTTTACCATCGTAGATGACCTTGCCCTACCCATCAATAAATTACGCTTGCGGGGATCGGGTAGTGATGCCGGGCATAATGGGTTGAAAGACATACAGTTAACCCTTGGAACCGACCAGTACCCTAAACTGCGTTTTGGAATAGGCAATGATTTTCCGAAAGGCAGACAGGTTGATTTTGTATTGGCAAAATGGGAAGCTGCTGAATTACCCATCATTACACAAAAAATTAATAAATGTGGGGAAGTGATTGAGTCATTTGCTACTATTGGATTGGATAAAACGATGAATATGACAAATAACTTGCATTTTGAATAATAAATAAACCTATTTTGGAGTTATGTGTTGCAGAAATATAGCACAAGTAGTGTGATGATGATTCTGCATACCAAGACTCGGAAACGAAACTATTTGGTTACTATTTTAAATGAGCAATCCTATGAAAATTTTTTGTGTTGGCAGAAACTATGCCGATCATGCAAAAGAATTGGGCAATGCAGTACCCGAAGAGCCCGTTATTTTCATGAAACCCAAGACTGCTTTATTGCAGCCGAACGCCCCGTTTTATTATCCTGCTTTTTCGAATGAACTCCATTACGAAGTTGAGATTGTTTTGCGTATTTGCAAAAATGGCAAAGGGGTAGAAGAGCAAGATGCTCATCAGTATTTTGACGCATTTACCATCGGCATCGACTTTACAGCCAGAGATTTGCAAGCCGAATTGAAGAAAAAAGGCCTCCCATGGGAAAAAGCCAAAGCCTGGGACAATTCGGCAATAACCGGAACATGGAAAGACTTCACACCGGAAATTCTTGGGTCACCCATGGTATTTTCTTTGCAAAAGAATCATGAACTAGTACAATTAGGAAATACACAGGACATGATTTTCTCTTTCAATAAAATCGTATCCCATATTTCGCAATATTTTTCACTCAATATTGGCGATTATATCTATACCGGAACACCCGCCGGTGTTGGCCCATGTAAAATAGGCGATGTGCTCGAAGGATATTACGATAAAGAAAAAATGTTCACCCTCGAAATCAAGTAAAAGGAAAAGCTTATTATTGCGGAAATGGGATGATCTTAATTTAATTGTGAATTATCTTATTGAATGGTGAAAAGTGAATAGTGAAATGTGAATTTCCCACTCCTCACTTTTGACCTTTAACTTTTGACTTTTGACTTTTCACTTTTGACTTTTCACTTTTCACTTTTCACCCCTCATGCTAACCCCATCTTCACTATTCCACGCTTACCAACTTATGTTCACTGCCTCCACCATGGCAGAAACGTATGAGACCAATAAATCGATTTGCAAATTTGTACATTCTACATCACGCGGACATGAAGCCATACAAATCGCCACCGGCATGCAGGTATTGCCCTGCGATTGGGTAAGCCCTTATTATCGAGATGATAGTCTTATGTTATCGATGGGTTTTACCCCTTTTGAATTAATGCTGCAGTTATTGGCTAAAAAAGCGGATCCATTTTCAGGAGGCAGATCTTATTATTGTCATCCCAATAATCGGGATGGTATTCGACCTTCTATCATTCACCAAAGTAGTGCAACCGGTATGCAGGCCATTCCTACCACAGGTTTGGCGCAGGGCATACAGTTTTTAGAACAGTCGGGTTCTCCATTGTTTAAAAAATCTACAAACGGCGAATTACCCATTGTGGTTTGTTCATTAGGAGATGGAAGTGTTTCAGAAGGAGAAGTGAGTGAAGCATTTCAATTTGCAGTGGCCAAACAATTACCCATCATTTATTTAGTGCAAGATAACCAGTGGAGCATCAGTGCATCGGCAGCAGAAATAAGGTCCATGAATGCGTATGAATTTGCAGCCGGATTCAAAGGTTTAAAACGTTGGCAATGCGATGGCAGTGATTTTATCGTAAGCTATGAAACCATGGAAGAAGCCATTGCGTATGTTCGTAATGAACGAAAACCTGCATTGGTATTGGCCAAAGTGCCGTTATTGGGGCATCATACCAGTGGTGTACGAAAAGAATTTTATAGAGACAAAGAAGACTTACTAAAACATGCCAATTTTGACCCTTTGCCCAAACTAAGGTCGATGTTGCCGGGTGTGGGATATCAGGAAGCAGAGATGCTACAAGCGGAATCAGTGATACGAGAAAAAATAATGGCTGATTTTGATCAAGCACAAAAAGAACCGGAACCGGATCCTGCAAGTGTAGAAGAGCATGTATTTGCACCAACCGGTATCAAGGATGAGAAAGGCCAACGGTCTCCAAAAAACGGAGAAAGGGTAATGATGGTAGATGCCGCTTTACATGCCGTTGAAGAAATCATGGAGGAATATCCCGAAGCCATTTTATATGGGCAGGATGTGGGGGCAAGATTGGGCGGTGTATTTAGAGAAGCTGCCACGCTGGGTGATAAATTTGGCGTTAACCGTGTGTTTAACACGGCCATTCAAGAAGCTTATATTGTGGGCTCTACTGTTGGATTATCGGCTTTGGGCATCAAACCCATTGTTGAAATTCAATTCGCCGATTATGTGTATCCGGGTATCAATCAATTAATAACGGAAGTTGCCAAGTCCTGTTATTTATCAAATGGAAAATTTCCTGTTCAAATGGTTTTAAGGGTTCCTACCGGTGCTTATGGCGGGGGAGGACCTTACCATAGCGGAAGTATCGAAACCACTTTATTGTCTATCAAAGGCATTAAGATTGTATACCCATCGAATGGGGCTGACATGAAAGGATTGATGAAAGCTGCTTTTCTCGATCCCAATCCGGTAGTGATGTTGGAACACAAAGGATTGTATTGGAGCAAAGTACCGGGTACGGAGGATGCACGTACCATTGAACCGGCAAAAGACTATGTTTTACCCCTTGGGAAAGCAAATCGGGTGTTAGAAGCGGATGCGGCAAAAATCCGAACCGGTGAAACGGTTTGTATCATAACCTATGGAATGGGTGTGTATTGGGCAAAAGCTGCGGCTAATATATTGCCGGGCCAATTAGAAATCATTGATTTAAGAACCCTTTTTCCATTAGATGAAGAAGCTGTATTTGCGGCAGTACGGAGGCATGGGAAAGTGATCGTATTAACGGAAGAACAGCAAAACAATTCATTTGCCGAGGCATTATCGCACCGTATTTCGCACAATTGTTTTCATTTCCTGGATGCACAGGTAGAAGTGTTGGGTGCCCGTAATTTGCCCGCAGTGCCCATTAACACAGCATTAGAAGCAGCCATGTTACCCACGCCTGCCAAATTGGTGGCCTTGATTCATAAACTTTTGGCATACTAAGGTTTATCTTTTTACCCAAACCGCCTATATTTGCACCCCGTTAGTGAAAATCGTTTCGATATTGGAAGCGCAATCACCAACCCGGCGAGGTAGCTCAGTTGGTTAGAGCACAGGATTCATAACCCTGAGGTCACGAGTTCAAATCTCGTTCTCGCTACAGAACAAATCGGCCCCTTATTGGGGCTTTTTTGTTTTCTAAAGGATTTGTTTAGCTAAATTTGAACCAAAGGCCAAAAGCAGCATTTGGGCTGACTGGAAACAGGATCCAATTAAAATATGCACCTAAAATCCAAAAGTAAATGACCGACAACTTCAAACTTCTTAGACTACTGAATGTGTGCTCTATTCTTGTTGCATTAGTCTTATGGGTTATTTTTTTCTACCTTTTTTTTAGCAATGGTTATTATACCAATACAGATACTTTTCTGCTACATTACCCACGCATATTCGTTTGCCCTACATTTATTCTTTTTTCTATTATTATCGTTATAAAAGCAAACCCAAATAAAGGGATATTATTGTTTGCTTTGTTCCTTACAGTATTTTCTCAAAACATATGCCTGCAAATGTTGTTAAAAGTGATGACATTGCCTTTTTGGGGCAATGTCTTATGGGTTTCAATAATCGGAGGATTAGCGGGAACATTGTATATAAAATCATTCCAATCTTTTCCGCGGCAGCTAACGGCTTCAAATATCAATATGGTATTTCCCAGGAGTAAATTCATTAGTGGATTTACCAGATGGACATTGCAAAGCTACACATGGATCCTGTTTTCTGTGATATCAATTGCGTATTATTTTTCTGCAACATCAGCATTGAGTGGCCTGGTAGATATCTTTGTTTTGCTGTCTGCTTTTGTAAGCCTTTATGTAAACTATAAAAATTCCACCCCTTCCGAAAGAAATAAGATCTTGTGGCTTTTCTGGGGATTGGTGAGCTACACATTTGTTTACATGATCAGCCTGATCATTGGATCTTTTTACCCGGGGGATGTGCGGGTATTCAAATTGATCTTGACTATCATCTCGCATTGTTTGCTTCTCACATCTTTATTAATGAGTTTATTTTTTTCCAATGCTTTTGATACAGGCTATCTCATCCGACGTACCATTGTAGACGGTGTTATTTTTGTTCTGATTGTCCTTTTGTATAATACATTGGAACATTACTTTCTGCATTGGTTATCCGAAACACTTCACTTATCCAATGTGTTGATCTCATCTTTCATGTCAGGTTTTTTTGTGCTGGTATTTACACCTGTACATCATAAGCTGATGAATTTTGCCAAAAGTAAAGTGAAGAAAACTGAACATGACCAAGAATGAGGTACGAGTTCAAATCTCGTTCTCGCTACATCGTCCACCGTAGCCTTGGCGTAGGTGGACTACAAACACATAAATTAACCCTTGAAACAGCTGTTTTGAGGGTTTTTTTGTGCCTTTTTCCTCTATGTTTTTTGTACTGAATTCTTTTATAGTCAATTCATGGATTTGATTTTTTTCACATTGTGGTAAATCCACTAATGCCATAAACGCCCTGCATTTGGTTGGTTATCCCAATATCTATCTCATTCAGGGGATTTAAATTGTTGTTTATTTGATATATTATCGGAAAAATTCCGATAATATAATATTTTTATCACATAATAGTGTTATATTTAAGTATATTTATCGGATATAATCCGATGATTACATAAAAATATTGCATATGGATAGTATAGAAAAATTTGCAGAACAACCTATCACGCGGCAATTAATATTAGATTTATTAAAAAAATATAAAAGGCCTTACGACAAGATCAGTGAATTGGTAAAGCAGGGTAAGCTGACACTTGTCAGGAGGGGAGTATACATGGCCGGTGATAAAATTGATGTTAAAAAGCCTGAACCTTTTCTTTTAGCCAATCATTTAATGGGGCCAAGCTATATATCGTTCGAAAGTGCTTTGTCATTCTGGGGATTGATTCCGGAAAAAGTATTTGAAATCACGTCAGCCACCACGGAGAAAACAGCAGTATACAAAACCCCGGCCGGCCGGTTTAGCTATATCAAAATTGAATTACCCTATTACGCATTCGGCATACAGCAATTGGCGTTAACACCCACACAACATGTATTAATCGCAACACCGGAGAAAGCACTGTGTGATAAAATAATTACTACATCCGGCTTGCTACTGCGCAGCGCAAAGCAAACCAAAGAATTTTTAATAGACGACCTGAGAATAGAAAAGGAAATGTTGCGAAATTTAAATATTAAAAAAATAGAATCCTGGTCTCAAAAAGCACCCAAAAAAAGTAGTTTAATAATATTAATTAAAACATTGAAAAATTTATGATAAAGGAATGGCTCGATGAATATAAACCTACTAATAAAACAGAAGCAGAGCAGGCGCTTAGAGAGATTATGCAGGAAATTGCACTAGCGGGATTACAAAGAAGCGGTTTCTTTGAGAAAGCTGCTTTTTATGGGGGTACTGCGCTACATGTGTTTTATGGATTGGATAGGTTTTCCGAGGACCTTGATTTTTCGTTGCTTGAAACAGATGCGGATTTTTCACTGGAACCTTATCTACATGCTATCATAAAAGAATTTGAATCAGCAGGAATGCAGGTATCTGTAAAAGAGAAGATTAAATCAAATCAAAATAATATTGACTCCGCTTTTTTGAAAACAGACACCATTTGGAAAGAATTAATACTGGAAGGGGTGTTTCCACAGGAAGGACTTAATATGCAACCTACTATCAAAATTAAATTAGAAGTAGATACAGACCCCCCGCTTAGCTTTGAGACCGAAGAAAAATTATTGTTGAAACCATTTTCATTTTATGTGAAATGTTTTACGCAGCCTGACCTTTTTGCAGGTAAAATGCATGCCTTGCTTTTCAGAAAATGGAAAGAAAGGGTAAAGGGCAGGGACTGGTATGATATGGAATGGTATATTAAAAAAGGAATTCCATTACATCTTGATCACTTCCTTAGTCGCGCCAGGGATAGCGGAGACTGGCGTAAGACCACTATATCACAGGAGGAATTTAAAACCCTGTTAGAGAAGAAAATAAAAATGGTTTCATTCAATAGCATAAGAGAGGATATCGTAAGATTTATTAAAGACGACAGTGCGTTGAGCATTTGGTCGCCGGTATACTTCAACGACTTAATCGCAAAGATGAAGTTTACATAATTACTACAGCTAACGAGTATTCATCATTTACAATCATCGGAAAGGATGTATGAAAATTCGGATAAATTGTAGTTATCAAGGTTTAATCTTAAAGTGGTCAATAGTAATCATTACCATGTGGCCGGTTGGTTCGGCATTTTTCAATAGAGCTTAGCTTTTTTGATTTGAGCAATATAATTCCACATAGTGCGTATCTTACCGGTTTGAGTTTTGGTCCGAAAAAATGGATATGATTCTCTACCATAAAAATGCTTATAAAAAAATGACTAAATCATAACGCATACTTAAGTTCTACTTTTCATCATGGCAAATCAACAAGTACATTTAGCAAGAAATTTCAGTATCCTATGATTGGTGGCAACGGGCATTTCATCCATGATTGGGGCTTCTATTTATATAGTACCCTTTATGTTGCAAAAAAATGTACCCGGAATAGGCCCCTATATATTACCTGCATTTTTTATAGCAGCTATTCCGGCACTTTTGGCAG
>JANOVY010000107.1:0-55249 GCA_031417635.1 Bacteroidota bacterium
GACAAAACGGCAAAAGGGGTTTTTATTGCGACTTGTATTTATGCAATTATTGCATTGGGATTAAAATGGTTTGCTTGATCAGAACAAAGAATTATTTTGTTCCACTCGATGTTATGTTTTGTTGCATCTCTAATGAACGTCTATATCGTTTTAAAGCTTTTACAATTGTTTCGGCCGTTTGTTGTTGACCATCTTCACTGGTGATAAACAGCTCTTCATCCGGGTGTGATAAAAAGCCTACTTCTATTAAAATGGCCGGCATAGCCACCGCTTGCAAAACCCAGATACCTTTTTCATCTCTTTGCTTAGCCCCCCTACTGTTACGGCCTGATTTAACAAATTCATCTTCGACTGTTTCAGCCAGATTTCTGCTTCTTTGGGCGTAATCGAGTGTCTTCATTGAATTCACCATTTTCATCACCGGATTATCATTATAATTTAAAATCAACATGGCCGTATCGCTAAAATTATTCTCCATTAAAGCCTCTTCTTTGTCTTTGGTTTTACCTACGCCCCAAATATAGGTTTCGGTACCCATGGCAGGGTTTGGGGTGGTCCAAGTTCTGTATTCAGGTATTTTTTTAGTTACTTTTTTGCCTTTCCTTTTAACGGTAGTGGTTCTATACCCAATTACTTCAGAATGCCGAATGGCCGACACATCATTGCAGTGAATGGATATAAATAAATCTCCTTTGGCAGAATTGGCTTTTACGGCTTTTACAACCGGGCTTTGATACACATCTGTTGTACGTGTCATAATAACTTCCACATCCGGCAATTGTTCACCAATTGTTTTCTGAAGTTTTAGGGCGATTGCCAATGAAACGTCTTTTTCTGCTGCATGTTTACCGGATGCCCCATAAAATTTACCTGCTTCTGCAGCACTACCGCCATGCCCGGCATCAATTACAATTCTTTTTAAGGGATTCTTTTGGGTTTTGCCTTTATCGTTGCTATCAGCGGCATTTAATAGTCCAACAAAACAGCATAAAAATAGTATAAAGGGTATTTTTCTAGACATTCCAATGACTCAATTAAAAAAGCATCCGCAAAAAAGCAAAATGCCTTTGGCAGGATACTATGAACAGAAAATAGTGATCAACTTACTATTAACGGTTAGAGAGTGGTGTTTAGTATAGAAAAACGGAAGAACCCTATTTTTTAATAACTTTTGGAAAATTTACAAACTTTCCAAAAGTTAATTATTTATCTCTGATGACTATTTTTGTTTTAGTTTCTTTTTTCTCATTCCTCCGTCACAACCCAGGTAATCGTTTTTTTTGCACGATAAACTACCGGTTTCCCATTCAGTTTGGCTGGGATCCATTTAGGACCTTTGGAGATGAGTTTGATCGCTTCTACCTTTGTTCCATAACCAGGATCACTTTCGGCTTTTACTTCACTTAGATTTCCTGCTTTATCTACTATAAAAGAAAGGTCCACTTTATAAGTTCCAGGTGCAGCTCCATTTTCAACCACAAGATTCAAATTCATGTTACGTTGCAAATACTTTTTCCAGGCGTCATCTCCACCCGGAAATGTGGCAGGCGCTTGTGATACTGTAAATACCTGACCATATGTGCTATCGGTGTCTCTTTTTGCTGTTACATTAGCATTTGCCTGTGCCTTAAAACCTACCAAAGTTGCATGTGTATCCTTATTTGTTAGGCCACTTACATTTACAAGCGGTTTCACCACACCATTAAGCCGGGGACCACTGTATGTTGTAGATGGTTGGTATTTTGTCTTTTCAAGATTGCTGCCCGAAACAGTGATCTCATTATTAACCTTTTCGAGTTTTACATCAGCAATTTCAAAGCCTTTTACAACTTTACTATTTGTATTGCTAACTGTAGGCGGTGGTGGAGGTGGTGCAATCGGAAGCTTACCATATTTGGCTTCTGCTTTTTGTTTGCTTTCCGGATTACTGAGATCATAAGTTTCTTCAGTTCCATCTTTTAACTCGATTTGCATTTTCAGCGATCTATAGGCCCACCAATACAGTTTTTTTACATTCGTATTCCTTGCCATAAACTCATTCATCGCTGGATCTGGATTATCATTATAGCCAATAACAGAAGCCTGTCCAAGATAAATATCAGATACCATTACTTTGGCAGCCCCTTTTGACGGGTTGGCTTTTGCTTTGGTTGTAATTAAGATCACACCGGGTATCCCTTCTTCGCCATACAATGCTTTGGCAGATTCATTTTTCAGAACATTTATAGACTGAATTTGATTAGGGTCGAGGGTTTTTAATATAGTACTATCCATTTTCACCCCATCCACTATATACACTACATTGGCTGGCATGGATGAAATTTTTGGTGAAGAAGCCTTATGTTCATTCGCATATACTTTTGTGGTGATCAATATCACACCATTCTTTCCCTCTTCCCCATAAACCGCTTTTGATCGTTCTTCTTTCAATACATCCACCGTAGCGATCAATGTAGGGTCTAATTGATCAGCTTCTTCTTTACTTACTTTTTTATAATCGATCAACAATAATGGTTTTGCAGATGTATCTTTTATGGAACTGTAAATGATCTTAGAACCCTTTCCATCCAGTATCAATACAAGGGAATCTGGTTTATTCGGCTTAGCTGTATCAAGATTAGAATTTTTCAGCAATTCCTTTCCCTGCATAACTACTTGTTCCAACACGGATTCCACCGAAATGGTTGTGGCCATTTTTTGATCCTTATTTCTAAAAGCGAACAGAACGATCACGATCGCCAATAAAGGCAATACCACCACGCGTCTGATATAACTGAATCTCGGGTTTTGTTGATTGGCTAACATTTTTAGTCTGCGTTTAATGGGTGAGAAAAAGAAGGGGTTGGTTAAAGCGAATTGTTGTTGTGGATAGATAGATGCCAGTAACATCTGAGCCAATGCAGCTGTATCCCCCGCTTTCACCGCCTTTCTATCGGCAATGAATTCATGGATCATCTCCAGTTCTTTCTTGATCATCCAGAAGAATGGATTGAACCATCCTGCAATCAATACCACCTGCATCAGCACTTTATCGAAAGAATGTTTTTCTTGTACATGGGTCAATTCATGTTGCAGGATCTGCTTACCCGAATCGCTCCGGATATCGATCTCCTCATTCCAGAAAATATAACGGAAGAAAGAAAAAGGTGTGCCCTTGGCTTGTGTGAGAACTAGGTACACTTCTCCCACCGATTTGTAGGAATGCGTTTTGAGTAAATGATACAAACGATAAAAAGCATGCAACATACCGATCAACAAAATTCCTGCGACCAAAAAATAAACACTAATAGCGAGGCTACTCCAGTTGAATCGGAAACCGCTATCCGCAATGATCACATCCATCTGCGAATTGTTATTCGCCACCACATTCAGGAATTGAATGGCTTCTGTATGACCCCATTGGATCTTGACCAACGGCACCAGCCAGCTCACTATAGCCGCCATCAACAAATAAAAACGGTTGTACTGATGGAATCTTTTGTTGCGCAATACCAGCCAGTAATATCCCATCATCAATGCACTGCAGAGCAGCACTTGTAAGAAGTAGTAGGTAGTAGCTAACATGGCAATTATTTTTTATTGTGTTTGATCTGTTGCAATAACATTTCCAGTTCTTTCACGCTGATGTCTTTTTGTTTTACCATGAACGACACCGCATCACTAAAAGAACCTTCAAAATATCCTTCCACCAAGTTTCTCATAGTACCTGAGGAATATTTTTCTCTAGATACCAATGGAAAATATCGATGCACCCTACCAATGGGTGTTACACCCACAAAACCTTTGTCTACCAATATTTTTACAATGGTTGCCACTGTATTAGAATGTGGCTTGGGTTCCGGTTGCAGATCTAATATCTCTTTCAGGAATGCTTCCTTTAGTTTCCAGATGCTTTGCATAATCTGTTCTTCTGCTTTGGTAAGTGGTTTCATGATGTGCTTTTTAATGACAAAACAAATATATAAACTAATTTTTTAGTTTACAAACTATTTTTTTAGTTAGGAGTTGGGGCGCTAGAGTGACCTGAATCCTAACTAGCCCTCAAAACATACTTCTGTTAATCGTTCAGGCCGCTTTAGCGTCCCGACCAATTCCGGTCTAAAGTCTTATTTTGCATCCTCAATCAAATTACCCTTCAGGGGGCTAGGGGGTATGAAATATTACATCATTGCAGGTGAAGCCAGTGGCGATTTACATGGGAGTAATCTAATTAAAGCGCTCCAAAAGTTAGATGCCAAAGCAGACATCAAATGCTGGGGTGGTGAGTTGATGCAAGCAACAGGTGCAAATTTGGTAAAACATTATCGTGACCTGGCTTTTATGGGTTTTGCTGAAGTCATCAAAAACCTACCGGCTATACTACAAAATATTAAATTCTGCAAACAAGATATTCTAAGCTTCCATCCTGATGTTGTTTTATTAATCGATTACCCGGGATTTAATTTGCGTATAGCTGAATGGGCAAAGAAACAGGGTTACAAAACTGTTTACTATATCTCTCCTCAAGTTTGGGCTTGGAAAGAAAACCGAGTTAAAAAAATGAAGCAATGCATTGATCAAATGCTTTGTATTCTACCTTTCGAAAAAACATATTACAAAAATAAATGGAATTGGGATGTTGAGTATGTGGGACATCCGTTGGTGGAAGTGATTGAAGAGAAACAGTTAGAAGTTAGAAGTCTGGAGTCTGGAGTTGTTAATCCTGATTCGTCAATCGTCAATCCAGCACATAACCACAAACTACAGACTACAGACCCCAAACTTATCGCCCTCCTCCCCGGCAGTCGAAAACAAGAAATCGCTAAAAAGCTACCGATTATGTTAGCCGTCTCAAAATTTTTTCCTGAATATCAATTTGTAGTAGCACAGGCGCCGGGTTTGGAGGATGATTTCTATGGGCCATTTCTAGCGCCTTATGAAAATGTATCATCGGTTAAAAACAAAACCTATGATCTCTTAACAACAGTCAGTGCTGCGCTGGTTACCAGTGGAACAGCCACTTTAGAAACTGCATTATTTGGTGTTCCGGAAATTGTTTGTTACAAAGGAAGTGAGATCAGCTATCAGATTGCCAAACGTTTGATAAATATAAAATATATTTCACTGGTCAATTTAATCATGGATAGACCGATAGTTAAAGAACTCATTCAAAATGATTTAACTACCCAAAACCTGGTAAAAGAACTAACTGAACTGTTATCCAATGATGCCCAAAAAATAAGATTGCAATCCGATTATTCCGAATTGAAAGAATTACTTTCTAAAGGAGGAAATGCTTCTTCGCAAGCAGCAAAAAGCATCATTCACTTTTTAGAAAAATCCTGAAGGATGATATCAATCGTGAGTCGTGAGCCGTCAGTAGTGAATATTGAATAATGGCTCATTTTTAAATAAAAACTCTCGACCCCCATTTCACTTTTCACCTTTCACCTTTCACGACTCACGTCTCACGTCTCACATCTCACGTCAATGCAGCTTTATCGTATAAGTTTCCTTATCATAATCATCCATTTTCTTTATTAATTTCCTAATTTTTTTCGTCCACTCTTTTTGTTGTTCTTCATTGATAGAATGATTGGTTTCACTATCATACAACTCATCGGTTTCTTTCCTGATTTTAAGTATCTGCTTGCTCATTTCATTTACACGCACAACTAAATCCTTATTGGAATATTTGTTATCAATGATTTCTTTTACTAAAACTCGCTTATAATATTCTGCAATGTCAAAATGGGTTTGTTCGTGTTGCAACAAATTATCTGTCCCCTTACCTTTTAGCCAAGAATGGCAAGTAGAGAAATTACATGAGAATCTGAATTTGGCGGTGTTTGCCGTAGTCGTATATTCAAAATAAATATGGGGTTCAGAAAGTGCGGTGGCTTTTATTTTTTTGTCGGGCTTTCCTTTGAAATGTTTCCATTTAAGATCATGTCGTTTTGACCATTCAATACTATCACACCGCTGGCCATAAGAATGAATAAACCCCAGAAGAAAAAAAACTAAAATGGCTGTTTTATTCATATCTACGAACCTATTACTTAAACAAAGGTAGAATGACCAATTTAAAAATAATGATGAGAAGTGCAACAATGAACATCAATAAGGATATACGATTCATCCCATGCATGTACTTCATCCATTGTGTACGAGGCTCGTTTGGGTCTCTTTTTTTGATGTACAGATATTCGGCAATTTGTTTCCAGACACCCATTTGGTTTATTGGTTTATTGGTTTAATGTAGCACTTAATGATACAAATGTAATACAGAGTAATTTGATTTTACAATACAAACATATTCTTGTTAGATTTGTTACACTTAAAAAATATGCCATGTTTCGTAAACTTTTCATTGCTTTTTGCCTGTCATTGTCTATGATCTCAGGATTCTCTCAATTTAATACAGAGAAGATAGATATTGTACGCGACAAATATGGCGTGCCACATATTTTTGCTAAGACAGATGCTGAAGTCGCTTATGGACTTGCTTGGGCTGCCTCAGAAGATGATTTTGGCACTATTCAACAATCTCTTATGGCCGGCAAAGCAATGTTAGCCTCTTATCAAGGAAAGAAAGGTGCACAAATAGATTATATTATTCACTTGCTTAGAATACCTGAACTGGTTGAAGAAAAATATGAAACTGATTTAAGTCCGGATTTTAAAAAACTGCTCGAGGGCTATTGTGCAGGCATTAATGCCTATGCCAAAAAACATCCTGAAGAAGTATTGTTAAAAAAGGCATTTCCGGTTACGCCCAAAGACATGATACAATATTCCGTATTGCAATTGTGTGTATTATCAGGTGCCGATAGAGCTTTGTCTTCTATTTTTGGTGGCACGGTTCCTTTATTAGACAATTATAAAACAGGGGGAAGCAATGCATTTGCTTTCAATAGTAAAAAAACAATTGATGGACAAGTATATCTAAACATTAATGCCCATCAACCCTTAGAAGGTCCGGTTGCTTTTTATGAAGCTCATTTATGCAGTGAAGAAGGTTGGAATATTCTGGGTGCAAATTTTCCGGGTGCTCCTTGCATTTTACATGGTGCCAACGAATACCTGGGCTGGGCACATACGGTTAATTCACCCGACAAATTAGATGTGTACCAATTAGAAATGAATCCTTCTAACAAAATGCAATACAAGTTTGATGGACAATGGGAAACATTAGATGAAAAAAATGCACCCTTAAAAGTGAAGATTGTGGGTATTCCCATTCGAGTAAACATAAAAAGTATATTGGAGCAAATATGGCCCTACATTAATTACCGAGAAAGGAACTTTTTCAATTCGAATGCCTGCCCAAATGGATATAAGAGGATTGGAGCAATGGTATCGATTTAATAAAGCGAAAAATTTTACAGAATTTAAAGCCGCGCTAAATATGTTGGCAATACCGGGCTATAACCTAGTATATGCCGACAAATATGATACAGTATATTATTTGAGTAATGGACGCCTTCCAATAAGGGATCCAAAGTTTAACTGGAAAACGACTTTGCCCGGTAATACCAGCGCTACTTTATGGAAAGAATTGCATCCTTTGGCTGATTTGCCACAAGTTCTGCAACCTGCGAGTGGATTTGTCTTTAACACCAACCATTCTCCATTTCATTCAACAGAAGGCCCTGAAAACCCTGTCAATAAGTACCTTACCATGGGTTATGAAACCTTAGAAAATAACCGCAGTAAACGTTTTAGTGAAATGTTGGCCCAGTATCCGAAAGTTACATATGAAAATTTCAAAAAGATAAAATTTGATAGGCAGTACCCTACCCAATTTGCATTTCCGCCTAATATTGATTCCCTATTTTTATTAAACCCAAAACAATATCCGGAAATTGCCGACTTAATCAATAATTTAAAAAATTGGGATAAAAAAGCAGATGCAGAAAGTATTGGTGCGGGTACATTTCTATTTGTGTATACCATTGTAAATAAATCACTCAGAAAATTTTTAATACATGAAAAGATGACTACTCAAGAATGTGTAGAAGTATTCACCGCTGTTCGAGAACAAATGATGAAAGATTTTGGAAGGACCAATTTACAATTAGGGGATATTCAGAAACTTGTTCGAGGCGAAAAAGAAATACCCCTTCCAGGACTCCCTGACGTATTGGCTGCCATGCAATCGAAACCCTACAAAAATGGGATGGTGATGGGAACACAGGGTGATGCGTATGTAGAATTGGTTCGATTTACAAAAGATGGACCTATTATCGAAACAATGAATACATATGGTGCTTCCAGTAAAAAAGATTCCCCACATTATACCGACCAAATGGAAATGTATACTCATCAACAAACTAAAAAAATGTCTTTAAATAAAGAGGAAGTGTACAAAAATGCTAAACGGATTTATCATCCAAACTAAAAACTAATTTTTCCAATAGCTAATCATTTCGCTTTGCATTCTGAAATCAATCGCGTAGCCAATCACCCAGAAATTGGGTTATTTGAGCCGTTTCGATAATGAATCCATCGTGACCATAGGCAGAATCAATTTCAATCAATTTGGAATTAGGAATATGATCAGCCATAAATAGTTGTTCATCTAAGGGACATAATATATCACTCCGAATTCCGATGATTAGAGTAGGTTGTTGAATGGATTGTAAAACTTTTTTCAGATCACCGCCCCTTCCTCTACCTAAATGGTGGCTGTCCATTGATTTCGTCAACAACCAATAACTGTATGCATTGAATCGTTTTACCAGTTTATCCCCCTGATAATTGAGATAGGAAGAGGCTTTAAAATCATCTACTTTTTCAGGATCCGGATCAGTTTGTTTTTCTTGAAATGTACTGTAATTTCGATAAGTGAGCATACCTATTGCACGGGCAGCTTTCAATCCTTTGGCCCCTGCATTGGCTGCATGATCTTTCCAAGTGTGATCGGCCTCAATGGCTAATCGTTGGGCAGTATGCACTGCTACACCCCATGCACTCTCAGAAGGAGATGTTGCAATTAAAAATATTTTTTGAATGTTCTCCCTTTCCATCACTGCCCATTCTAATACTTGATACCCTCCCATACTTCCACCCATTAGTAAATGGATTCGATCAACCCCTAAATATTTCCGAAGCAATATGTACGCCTGAACCATATCACGAATGGTGATTTGTGGAAAATCAGAATAATAGGGTTGATTTGTAACCGGGTCCAAGCTAAGTGGCCCCGTTGAACCATAGCAGGACCCCAACATATTGGCACAAACAATAAAATAATCGTTTGGGTTAATTAAACAACTTTCCCCTACCAAACCTTTCCACCAATCTGCCGCATCTGAACTGGCGGTTAAAGCATGACAAACCCATATTACATTACTTTTGGTTGCATTCAATTCACCATAAGTATCATATGCGATTTGTACATTGGGTAAAATCACGTGATTTTCTAATGTAAGAGGGTGAGAATGGTTAAATATTTTCATAAGGATTATTCCGCATTTCAGTAGCAAAATAAGGGCATGGATAAATTACATTTGCATAAATCTTTAAAATGGCCAAAATTTTAATAAAAAGAATAGACAATGATTATGCTTTTGAGGCCATGGATAGTAATGGGCATTTGATGAGAATGGACGCTGCTGAAGCCATTGGAGGTCATGATTCAGGCATCAGACCTATGCAAACCCTGTTAATGGGCTTAGGAGGTTGCGGGGGAGTGGATATCATTTCCATTCTAAGAAAGCAAAAACAAGTAGTAACCGAGTTCAATATGATCATCGATGGCGAACGAGAACCGGGTAAAGAACCCTCATTATGGAGCCATATTCACCTGACTTTTCAATTTAGAGGTGAAATAGAAGAAGATAAAGCATATAAAGCTTGTGCACTTTCTATTAATAAATATTGTTCTGTTGCAGCAACCCTTAGAGCAGCCGGATGTAAAATTGAATGGAAAGTAGAGATAATCAATGATTGACGAATTGGCGGATTTTCGGATTGACGGATTATTTAATCATCAAATTCGAAAATCCGCCAATCCGCTAATCCAAAAATTCGCAATTATATAATTTGAAATAAAAAAATATCATGTCAAAACATCAACAAACGAATGCAATCCGTATTCAAACAGAACGGACCAATGAGATGGAACATTCAACACCCATGTTTTTAACCAGTAGTTTTTGTTTTGATAATGCGGAGGATATGCGGGCTGCTTTTGCAGATGAATCGGATGATAATATTTATAGTCGCTTCAGCAATCCCGGTGTACAAGAATTCATTGATAAAATGTGTTCACTGGAAGGTGCTGAAGCCGGCTATGCGACAGCATCCGGCATGAGTGCTGTTTTTGGATCTTTCATGGCTTTACTGAAACAAGGAGATCATTTACTTTCTTGCAATTCAATTTTTGGCAGCACGCACACGGTGATTGCCAAATATCTTCCAAAATTTGGTATCGACTATTCATATATTACTGCGAATGCTGATGAAGCTACTTGGGAAGCAGCCATCAAGCCGAATACTAAAATGATCTATCTGGAAACCCCTACCAATCCGGGTTTAGATATTTTGGATCTTGAAATGATTGGACGAATCGCCAAAAAACATAACATCATATTAAACGTTGATAATTGCTTTGCCACGCCTGTTAATCAACAACCAATATTGTTTGGCGCCGACTTGGTTGTTCATTCCGCTACCAAATGGCTTGATGGACAGGGTAGAGTATTGGGTGGTGTGATAGTGGGAAGAGAAGACTTAATCAAAGAAATATTTTTATTCTGTAGAAGTACCGGTCCGGCTCTCTCACCCTTTAATGCATGGGTTTTAAGTAAAAGTTTGGAAACGTTGGATGTTCGTATGGAACGACATGCCAGTAATGCACTATTCATTGCAAAATCACTTGAGAATCACGAAAAAATAAAATCACTTCGATATCCTTTTTTACCAAGTCATCCACACTATCAAATTGCACAAAAGCAAATGAAAAATGGGGGTGGCATTGTTTGCTTTGATTTGAAAGGCGGAATAGAAGCGGGACAAAAATTTTTAGATAGTTTACAAATGTTATCGCTCACGGCAAATTTGGGAGATACCAGAAGTATCGCTTCACATCCGGCTAGTACAACCCATGCGAAGTTATCTGAGGAAGAAAGACAGTCGGTAAATATTACACCCGGGCTGATAAGAATTAGTGTTGGCTTGGAACACAAAGAAGATATTTTTCAGGATATTTTGCAGGCACTTGAAAAAAGTTAGCCAGCAAAAGTTTTCCTTTCTGTACTACAAAAGGTTTCCCCTCCTTTCCAAGGAGGGGACGATTATTTTTTTCAAAAATAATCAGGGGTGGTTATTAGAATTACCAGAGATTATTTTATAATTTTTTTTTATCAAGAATAGAAGCTTGTTTGATTTATTTAGTAACCTCAGTTACCACCCCGCTCTTCGCTAAGCCGCTTGAGCACCCCTCCTTGCTTCGCAAGGAGGGGAAACCATTAAGTATTACTACAAGAATAAATACTGCGTATTTATTCTTGTAGTAATACTTAATAAAACTACGCTAGGATTTCTATTTTTAGGAATGAGATGGCTACATATACATAATAGACCCGAATTAAAACAACAAAGAAAAAATCTACGCAATAACAGCACATCAGCAGAGGCCATACTTTGGAATAAACTTAAACAAAGACAATTAAACGGAAGAAAATTCAGGCGCCAACATAGTATTGGCAATTATATAGTTGATTTTTATTGCCCGGAACAAAAATTAGTAATTGAACTTGATGGTGAAGGTCATTTTTGGCAAGAGGGTATACAATATGATCTCCAAAGAACCCTTTACTTAGATAACATGGATATTCATATTGTTCGTTTTGAGAATAAATGGATAATTGAAGACATAAACCATGTGTTACATGAGATCAAAAAGTATTTTAAATGAGATTCTTCGAAAAATGTAATCACTGCTTCTTTACGGCAACAGCAATTTTCGAATCTGCTGTTCCATAATATAAGAACCACTGATTTTTGAAAAAAGCCAGCCCTTCAATAAAACATACCCTATTCACCTGACCGGTTAATTCATATGGCTTATCGGGTTGCATAAAATTTGTATCCAATCTATTAATTACTTTTGTCGGGTCCGTTTTATCCATTAACACTTGTCCGGCAGCATACGTACCTTCAGCCATGGAGGTATCGCCAATGGACTTAATATTACGTCCATTGTATAATAATAAAATCCCATGATCAGTTAACATGGCAGGAGGACCGGCTTCCACCAAATCACTATCAAATTTACCATTGCGAGTGGTAACCACTATTTTCAAATCAGGCAAATTTAGGGCTTCATTTTTAAGCGATGCTAGGGGCTTCTCTCCCGGTTTCATTTCAACAGGTGTCCAATGAATTAAATCGTCTGAAGTAGCCGCCCAAATAAAAACATCCCCCCAATACATCCAGTATTTGCCATTTATCTTTGTAGCGATAATTTTACCATTGATGTATTTCGATACAATACTCCCGGATTTTGACCATTTGTTTACATACTTCCCTTCATATGCATCAGCAAATACAGATCCGAATTTTGTCCAGTGCTCCAAATCTTTCGAAGTAGCTATTAATAACCTGGCTATTTTTCCATCATACGCAGTATAGGTCATATAGTACATTCCCTTTTCATCTTCTACTATTCTGGGATCTTCACACCCCCCTTGCCATTCATACTTTTTATACATGTCATTGTCAGGAAAAAAAACAGGGATTGATTTTTTTGTAAAATGAAGACCATCCATACTTTCAGCTAAACCGATGCGTGAAGTTCCACCCGGCAGACCTACCTTATCTTGCGCACGATAAAGCATGTATACTTTATTTCCTTTCACAACAATGGCGGGGTTGAATACATCCTTTTCTTCCCAAGCTATCTTTTTATTAGATACCGGATCATAAAAAGTATTCGAGCCGGGTAACAATACAGGATTGGCTTCATCTACTTTATTAAAAGGAATTAAGGCCCAAAAATGATTTGTGTCTGAAGTATTATTTGATTCAAAATGTTTCTCAATATGTCCACAACCATAAAAAAAGAGAATAAAAAATAAATAATGACTAACAAAGCGTTTTTTATAATCGAACATATGATTTGATTTGTTTTTGCTACCCTTCATTATCAAGATTGACATTACTAGTTCAAAAATTGCTATAATAGAAATCCTTATTACTTCATTACAAATCAAAGAACGATCCTATTATTTTTTTATGGCATATTGAATCCCGCCTAATAAATGTTGCAAAAACATCGGATCCTGAAATGATTCATTGGTGTGTCCAAATTCAGTATAAAACGATCTTCCACCATCAAAATCATGGTACCATGCCATCGGGTGTACATCGCCATTGGCACCACCGGTATAACTTTTTTCGTCAATGGTTATCAATACATGTAAACCGTTATAAATATCTTTAAAATTATACCACTCATCAAATCGTTTCCAAGTGGCCGGAAGATGTTTGGTTGAAATATGTGTTCCGTCAACAATATTCAAAACTGCTTCTTGTTGTTTTGGATGACTTTTGAAGTAAGCCCCAACCAATTTATTATACCAAGGCCAATCATATTCAGTATCTGTCGCGGCATGTACGCCTACAAATCCTTTGCCGGATTGAATATACTTTTCAAATGCAGTTTGCTGTTCATTATTCAAAACATTGCCTGTTGTGCTCATAAAAACCACAGCAGCATATTTTTTTAATGTTTCGGGAACAAAATAGCTAGAATCGGTAGTTGTATCTACTGCAAAATTATTTTCAGCACCTAATTTCATAATTGCAGCAATACCGGAAGGAATAGAAGCATGATGAAACCCCTTGGTTTTGGAATAGACCAATATCCTTGGCATTTTCTTTTTCATGATAAATGACATTGAAAATATGGCAATGCTTAGCATACAAAGAGAAATGGTTACTTTTTTCATAATTGGCTATTTTATCATTTTTAATTTTTAC
This sequence comes from Bacteroidota bacterium, assembly GCA_031417635.1. Lineage (GTDB taxonomy): Bacteria > Bacteroidota > Bacteroidia > Chitinophagales > Chitinophagaceae > Sediminibacterium. The sequence continues at coordinate 13,969 of JANOVY010000107.1, forward strand.
TTTTTTGTCTTTTCAACATTACTTCTCTCCAAGTTGTTAGAATGATTCCCTGATCATGTATGGCTTTTTTTAGTGCAGGGTCCATCATAGCCAACATATCTCCCCTTCTGGTGGGTCCGGAATCAGATATATTGGGGAATACTTCAGTAGTTGCTGTACAATGCATGATCATCATGGTAAGTCCCGGTTGCAAAGTACTAAGTGCTTCGATATATTTACCGGTCTTAAAAGCTTGTAATTTTTTATCATCAGATGCTATATTTAAAGAGGGCTTCCATCCATAACTTACATTGTGCAAGTCGTCTAATACCGGCAAACCGGAAGTCCAAAGCAATTTGCCAATTTCTTGCAATTGCTTTACTTGAGCATCCGGTGCGTTCATTTGTGCGCGAATCAATGTTACATGACCCGCAGGCATCATAATCGGAATTTTATTTTCAATCCCAGTTTTTACATAACGAGACATGAACTCAGGTGTTTCGAATAAAGTACCCATATGGCTATCGAGATGAGTGGGTTCAAAACCCATGCTTCGGGCTCTATCCAATTGTGCCTTAATTTCTTTTTCGATTTCATCCGGGGATGCATGCTTTACTACTTCTGCTACACTATGCCACATAGCACCTTCTCCATCAACCAAACCGGGAGTTGCATTTTTACCTGCTATGGGCCCCCAACGATAACCCTGCCATTCTGAGGTTAATGTTAAATGTAAACCGGCGTCAATTCCGGGATTCTTTTTCATGTATTGAACAAATGCCGGAACCCATGAACATGGCATCATCACACTACAGGAAGTAGCCACCCCTTTTAAAATGGCTTTGATTGCGCCTTCATTTGAGTCAAATGACATACCAACATCATCAACATGCAAAATCAAGACTTTTGATCCTTTTGGGTACCCTAATTTTTCTGCGTAGGTACTATCAGCCCCAAATAAATCAGCAGGCAAAGTGAAACTGCAGAAAATCAAGTATAATATCAATGTTTTTTTCATGTTTATATATTCAATGCTAATAAAAATGCAAGTTTTAAATAAAGAAGCTACAAATATTTAGGAATAACTATATATTAATTGCTAAATATTCTTACATTCAATTTCTGACGAATAGCAGGCTAAATCTAACGAAAGAAAACCAAATACAAACACTGTATGAAAGCAAAAACCGGCATATTACTTGCCTCTATGATGTTTTTTCAATATTTTATATGGGGCGCCTGGTATGTAACGATGGGTACTTATATGGGCGAACATCTTCATGCAAGTGGTATTGAGATTGGTGCTGCATACAGTGCCTTAGCGATTGCTACCATGATATCACCTTTTTTTGTGGGCATGATCGCTGACCGTTTTTTTGCTGCCCAACGAATTATGGGTGTATTGCATTTAATTGGGGCACTATTATTATTCTTAGCTACAAAAATTGAGGACAGCAATACTTTTTATTGGATTATTCTCTTCTATTCGCTTTTATATATGCCTACCATTGCATTGAGCAATAGTGTAGCTTTTTCTCAAATGACGGATCCTGGAAAGCAATTCCCATGGATCAGGGTATTTGGTACCATAGGCTGGATTGTTGCTGGTGTATTAATTGGCCAATTAGGAATAGAAAAAACTTCTTCCACATTTTATATGGCAGCGGCTGTTTCGGGGGGGTTAGGATTGTTAAGTTTTATTTTGCCCAATACACCACCCAAAGCACAAGTAGCCGGGGCTTCAAAAGCATTGGGAACAGAGGCATTTGTATTGTTTAAAGAAAGACCTTATTTGATATTTTTTATTGCTGCCATACTTGTCTGTATCCCTTTGTCATTTTATTATGGTTTTGCCAACCCTTTTTTAAATGAAATTCATTTTGAAAATGCGGCAAGCAAAATGACACTCGGACAAGTATCAGAAGCTGTTTTTATTTTGGCCATCCCTTTTTTATTTAATCGAATTGGCGTAAAAAAGATGTTATTAATGGGTATGACAGCCTGGATATTGCGTTATATCTGCTTTGCTTATGGAAATGCAGAAGACAATTCCTGGATGTTGTACGGTGGAATTGTATTACACGGAATTTGCTACGACTTCTTTTTTGTAACCGGCTACATGTACACGGAGAAAAAAGCGGGTGAAAAAATAAAGAATGCTGCGCAAGGCTTGTTTACATTTGCCACTTATGGTGTTGGCATGTTCATTGGCACTTGGTTTTCTGGGTATATTGTTGATCAAAACAAATTACCAAACGAAACCCATAACTGGCAAAATATCTGGTATGTGCCGGCATATATTGCCTTAGGGGTGCTTGTATACTTCATTCTATTTTTCAAAGAAAAAAGAACAACAACGAGTTCCTCATGATGCGTGAAACATGAATTGTGAGTAGTGAGAAAAATACGCACGATTCACACCTGACCACTCACGGAAAACATATTGTAACATTTTAATACCCAATTTAATAATTTAGTCAACAAAAACAAATTTCGATTATGAAAAACATAGCTATGCTAGGTTCCGGTTTCATCGGCCGTTTTTATGCAGATTCATTACAAGGATACAGAAGCAGGGATAAAGTAATCAGCATTTATTCCAGAAGAGAAGAAAGTGCTAAAAAATTTGCAGAAGACTACGGCTGTTTGCATTGGACATTAAATATGGAAGAAGCCATTGCTCACCCTGATGTAGATATTGTTTGTATTGCTTTACCAAACAACCTGCATGAAACTGCTGTTTTATTATGTTGCAAACATAAGAAGGCTGTGATGACCACAAAGCCTTTGGGAAGAAATGCCGAAGAGGCCAAACGCATGTTATTGGCAGTGGAAGAAGCGGGCATTTTTAATGGATATTTAGAAGACCTGGTATATACACCCAAATTTATCAAAGCAAACGAGAGTGTTAAAAATGGAGCATTGGGCAGGATATTGTGGGCTAAATCAAGAGAAACGCACCCTGGCCCACACAGTGATTGGTTTTGGGATATTGAGCAAGCCGGTGGCGGATGTATTCTTGATTTAGGATGTCATTGTGTTGAAATTACGCGCAGTTATATTGGTAAAGACATTAAACCCATTGAAGTGATGTGTTGGGCAGATACACAAGTAAAACCCATAGATGCAGAAGACCATGCCATTGGATTGGTGAAATATGAAAACGGTGCCATAGGACAATTTGAAGTTAGTTGGACATTTAGAGGTGGACTGGATCTACGTGATGAAGTAATGGGAACAGAGGGTACTATTTGGATAAATAGTTTTTTAAGAACCGGCTTTGACATGTTCACAACAGGTAAAGGGGGTGATTACATCGCTGAAAAAGCAGAAAGCAATAGCGGATGGCTATTCCCTGTTGGTGATGAATTAAATGAATTGGGCTATAACCACATGTTTATGGATATGTTCAATGCAATGGAAAAAGGTGTTCCCCCTAAAGAAACATTTTATGATGGATATGTAGTAAATGCAATTCTAGATGCGGCGTATCGCTCAGCAAAAACAAAATTATGGGAACCCGTAAAACTTGATATCTGGAGAGGCAAGACAGGATTAACAAAAGAAAGTCATTTGGTAGAATATGATGTCGAACATTATTTAGTGAAAGAGGAAATGACACATTATGGTACAAAGAAATTGATTTTGAAAAATAAAGCTTCCGGAAAAATCATAGAACGTATAATGGAATAACCGATGTGGACATACAAAATAGATGTTGATTAGAATATATTGACATTTATTTTTTTTACATTTTTGATAATGAAAAATAAACGAGTCCTAATTATTTTATTAACAGCCATTACGCTATCCTATCATACCAAACCCATTCACGAGTGGGTGGTATATGGAGGAAATAAGAACGGAACTCATTTTTCTCCATTAATTGAAATAGATACTGCTAATGTTTCCAAACTTAAACCTGTATGGACCTATCGCACGGGGGATGCTGATATAGGAACACAGATACAGGTTAACCCCCTTGTGATCAATGGTATCCTTTATGGTGTATCCCCAAAACTAAAGCTGTTTGCCTTGGATGCTTCATCAGGGATAACTAAATGGGTATTTAACCCTTTCGATTCTATCTCAACAAAAACGGGTGGCAGTTTTTTTGCAATGAATGTTTGCCGTGGGGTTACTTTTTATAGCAAGCAAGGTAAAGATTCCCGAATATTTTATTCTGTGGGATCTACCCTTTTTTGTATTGATGCTGAAAAAGGGGAACCTGTGATTAGTTTTGGTAAAATGGGAAAGATAGATTTGCACAATTATCTCGGCAGAGACGTTAGTGACCTCTTTGTTGCTTCTACCACGCCCGGAATTATTTATCAGGATATGTTAATCATTGGCACACGGGTAGATGAAGGTGCCGCAGCTGCACCGGGCCATATTCGTGCTTATGATGTATATACAGGGAAACTCAGATGGATTTTTCATACCATACCCTATCCGGGAGAAAAGGGATATGAAACCTGGGAGGATAAAAATGCTTATTTGCACATTGGTGGAGCCAACGCATGGTCTGGTTTTAGCATGGATGAAGAAAAAGGAATTGTATATGCACCCATCGGATCTGCATCTTATGATTTTTATGGTGGAAAAAGGTTAGGCCGAAATCTATTTGCCAATTCCATTGTTGCCTTAGATGCAAAAACCGGTAAACGGATCTGGCATTTTCAAACAGTACATCACGATATTTGGGATAGGGATTTACCTTCTGCTCCTACACTAGTCACAATAACAAAAGATGGTAAGAGAATAGAGGCCGTAGCACAGACAACCAAATCCGGTTTTGTATTCCTCTTAGATAGAAAAACAGGAAAGCCTATCTATCCAGTTAAAGAAACTCCTGTGCCCATCATTTCTGATTTAACCGGTGAGAAACCTTGGCCAACACAACCGATTCCGGAATGGCCTAAACCTTTTGTAAGACAAAATTTTACTGAAAAAGACCTGAATCAATTGGTATCAGCCATTTCTTATCAGGATATCAAAAAGCGGTGGGATGCCACCCAACATGATCAAATGTTTCGACCCCCATCCAAACAGGGCACCCTTATCTTTCCGGGATATGATGGTGGAGCCGAATGGGGCGGAGCTTCCTTCGATCCAACAACAGGCTTACTCTATGTGAATGCCAACGAAATGGCCTGGATACTAACCATGGTAGACGTGAAACCCAAAATTCCGCTACAAGAGAAAAATATTGATGCCGGAAAAAGATTGTATCAAACAACTTGTATGAATTGTCATGGTATGGATTTAAAGGGATCCGGAAACAACCCTTCTTTGATAAATATCAATACAAAATTTAATGAGGACTCATTAAAATTATTGTTTGTTACAGGTAGAAGAATGATGCCCGCTTTTAAACAATTAAGTTCAACGGAGCAGGAAGCCATTGCTTCATTTGTTTTAGATATCAGAACTAAACAAAATATTGAGTTTATCGCTCCTATAAAAAAAGAAGACCCCTATCTTAAGATACCATATAACGGAACGGGCTATCATAAATTCCTCACCAAAGAAGGGTATCCTGCTATTGATACCCCTTGGGGTACTTTGAATGCAATAAACCTACATACCGGAAAACTTGTTTGGAAAACAACACTAGGCGATTACCCCGAATTCAAAGCCAAGGGTATTCATACAGGAACTGAAAACTATGGGGGCTCTGTGGTAACCGCCGGTGGTTTATTATTTATTGCTGCAACTAGCGATAACATGTTTCGAGCATTTAATAAAAGAACCGGTAAACTTTTATGGGAATATGCTTTGCCCGCCTCCGGATTTGCTACACCCGCTGTTTATGAAAAAAATGGACATCAATATATAGTCATTGCCTGTGGCGGCGGTAAATTAGGAAAACCATCGGGCGATAGCTATGTTGCTTTCGCATTGGGAGGAATGGAATAGTTACTTGGGGTTAAAAAGGTTAAAGAGGTTAGAGTAGTTAAAGTAGTAAATAATTCCTTAACACCATTTAACCTATTTAACCCAATTTAACTTCTTTAACCTCTTTAACCCAATTTAACCTCTTTAACCAATTTAACCAATTTAACTTAAAAAAATCAACTATGTTATCACAAAACCTTTTCATCCATCATGTTTATTTCTGGTTGGCGAATCCTGAAATTACTGAAGACCATGCAGCTTTGTCTGCGGGATTGCATGCGTTAAGTAAAGTGCCATCCATTCAACAGTTTCATATTGGTGTGCCTGCTTCAACAAACCGAGATGTGATTGAAACATCATACGATTTTTCATGGTTGGCTGTATTTCCAACAAAAGAAGCGCAAGATGCTTATCAAATAGATCCTATCCATTTACATTTTGTAGATACCTGTAAACACTTATGGGAAAAAGTAATTGTGTATGATTCAGTTGGAGTATAAAGAGAGTGTTATTGAAATTTGATTACAATAACTTACGATCTTTCAACCAACCTTCCATTTCTTTATCCCATTGTTCAACATGACCTCTTTGTTTTTTGGTCATGGCATATCCATGGCCCCCTTTTTCATAGATATGCAATTCTACAGGGACTTTGTTTTTTTGTAATGCCGTAAAAAAAGAAATGCTGTTTGATGGAGATAAAAAATCATCTGCTGATAAAAAAATAAAAGTAGGAGGTGTTTTTGGTGTTACATGCAACTCATTAGAAAATAAATCTATTTCTTGCTTCAAGGGATTTTTTCCTAGTAATCTATTTTCCATGCCGGTAGGATAAATCCCTTCTTGATAGGATATCATTGGATAGCCCAAGATCATAAAGTCGGGACGAACACTTATTGAAGTGTCTATCATTTCTCCATATTGTTTCGCAAAATGTGTTCCGGCAGTAGATGCCAAATGGCCACCGGCTGAAAAACCCATGATACCAATCTTATGTGTATCAATATTCCATGTAGAAACATTCTTCCGAATATAACGTAAAGCCTGTTGGGCATCTTGCAAGGGTCTGATAGATTTATTAAACATCAATTCATCATTCGGCAATCTACTTTTTAATACAAAAGCCGTGATTCCTCTGTCCGTAAACCACTTTGCAATGCTGTGACCTTCATGATCCATAGCCAAAACAAAATACCCACCACCCGGACAAATTAACACAGCAGTCCCATTGGGTTTTTTAGGCGTATGTATATACAGCAATGGTATTTGAATGTTCCCTGTTACAGTAACACCATCCTGAGGATTCACAGTTACTTTTTCAGGAATATTTTTCAGTATTGCACCGGGAACACCATTTGGATAAAGTTGGACAGAATCAAATTGTCCAAATAAATCATTTTCACAAATACAAAAAAGGAATAAAGACAATAATATTTTAATCATAAAAACCGTATCTTACTAGTTACAAAAGAAAAGAGAGTTATCACTTATCACTTATCACTTATCACTTATCACTTATCACTTATCAGTTATCACTTATCACTTATCACTTATCACTTTTCACTTTTCACTTTTCACTTTTCACTTTTCACTTTTCACTTTTCACTTTTCACTTTTTCTTTAAAGGTTCCCTTTCTTCAATTCTTCAACCGCAAATCCTGCTGCCCTAGCAGTAAGCGCCATATATGTAAGTGAAGGGTTTTGGCATGCAGATGAAGTCATACAGGCTCCATCGGTTACAAACACATTTTTTGCATCCCAAACTTGGTTATTGCTGTTTAAGACGGAAGTTTTCGGATCCTTTCCCATTCGTGCGGTCCCCATTTCATGAATACCATGTCCGATGGCATGTCCATTATCATGGGTTTTCACATTTTTCACTCCGGACTTTTCTAACATTTCTTTAAGGTCTTCTACAATGGCCTTGCGCATTTTTAATTCATTCTCTTTTAATTCGCAATCCATCGATAAAACAGGAAGGCCCCATTTATCTTTTACTTTTTCGTCTAGTGTAATTTTATTTTCATGATAAGGCAATATTTCTCCAAATCCTCCGGCTCCAATACTCCATTTACCCGGTTCAGTTAAGGCTTCTTTAAAATCTCTTCCAATATTCAGTTCAGCTATTTCTCTACTCCAACCCGATCTGCTAGCCCCTCCTTGGTAACCATAACCCCGCAGGAAATCTCTTTTGTCATTTCCTACATTGGCAAATCGAGGGATGTAAAATCCATTGGCTCTTCGTCCACTAATATATTTGTCTTCAAAACCATCTACAGTTCCTGAAGCACCTAAGTTATAATGATGGTCCATTACATTGTGTCCCAATTCTCCACTACTACTCCCTAATCCACCCGGCCAAATATCAGTGGCTGTATTAAACAACACCCAGGTTGAATTTAAAGCAGATGCATTCACAAATACAATTTTAGAAAAGTATTCGTAGGTTTGATTGGTTTCAGCATCTAATACAACAACCCCTTTTGCTTTTTTTGAATCCTTGTCATAAATTAATTTAGTAACGATAGAAAAAGGGCGAACAGTTAAATTACCTGTTTTCATAGCGGCAGGTAAAGTAGAAGATTGTGTGCTAAAATAACCACCAAATGGACAACCTTCCCAACAACGATTTCTAAATTGGCATTGTGTTCTTCCTTCTATGGGTGCTGTTAGATTAGCAACCCTGCCAATAAATAAATGTCTTTCTCCTTTGTATTGCGCTTTAATTCTGGCTGCTACATCTTTTTCTACACAATTCAAATCCATTGGTGGAAGAAAATGTCCATCGGGTAATTGACTTAACCCTTCCATTGATCCACTGATTCCTGCAAATTTTTCTGCATAATCATACCATGGTGCTATGTCCTTATAACGTATGGGCCAATCAACACCATGGCCATCTTTTGCATTGGCTTCAAAATCCATTTCACTCCAACGATAACTTTGTCTACCCCATAAAATAGAACGTCCACCTAATTGATAACTACGCCACCAGGTAAAAGGTTTTACTTCTGTATAGGGACAATCTTCTTCATTTGTCCATGAATCCATAACAGCTTCACTGGCAGCCCACCCTCTATGAATGACAGGATACTTTTTTTTCTGCTCAACCGTGGTTCTACCTCTATGTGTAAATTCCCATGGATCTTTACTAGCAGTAGCATAATCTTTTATATGTTCATAATTTCTGCCACGTTCCAACATCAATACTTTTAACCCTTTTTCAGTGAGTTCTTTTGCTGCCCATCCCCCACTAATACCGGATCCTACTACAATGGCATCATAGGTATTTTGAGCTTTGGCTTTGTTATTGAGATTTGTAGAATCGTTGGGCATATTTTCAAGTTTAATAAAAAGAGTAAAAAAAATATGAAATACGAATAAAAAATTACAAATTAAAAATTAAAAATTACTAATTTCACAGTTGATTTATCCAGCATCCAGCATCCAGCATCCTTCCTTACAAATTCCCTTTCTTTAACTCATCAGCCGCATAATTAGCGGCTCTAGCCGTGATAGCCATAAAGGTTAATGAAGGATTTTGTGTACTGGTGGATGTCATACAAGCCCCATCTGTAACAAATACATTTTTACAATGATGTAATTGATTCCATTGATTCAATAAGGATGTCTTAGGGTCTTTTCCCATTCTCACACCTCCCATTTCGTGAATATCCAAACCGGGGGCTTGTTTGCTATCATGTGGTTGAATATTTGTGCACCCCACTTTTTGTAACATCTCTTCCCCTTGCGTTAAAAAGTCTTTCAATAATTTTTCATCATTCTCATCATAATCAACAGATGTTATTAGTTGTGGAATGCCCCATTCATCTTTCTGATCGGTACTCAAACGAACATGATTGGATTCTTTGGGAATGGTTTCACCTTGCATCATCATATAAATATGCCAACCACCTGCTTCAGAAATGGCCTCTTTAAATTCTGCTCCAATTCCTTCTGCTTCGGCTCTGCCTCTACTCGCTGTAAAATGAACCATATAACCTCGAAGAAAATCAGTTTCTTGTTTATAAACATTGCGAAAGTTGGGCATCATTACGGCTGTGGGTCTTCTTCCATAATAATATTGATCATCGGGCCCATCATATTTGGCAGTTAAACTTCCGCGGTAATTATGAAAAGCTATGTATTTGCCCAACAATCCATTATCATTCCCTAATCCATTTGGGAAACGTTTAGAAGCAGAATTCAGTAATATTAAATTGGTGTTCAAACAAGCTGCGTTTACAAAAATAATATTTGCAAAAAAATCGATTTCTTTTTTTGTGTCTGAATCAATCACTTTCACACCGATTGCTTTTTGTTTGACCTCATCATAAATAATTGAATGAACCACTGATTGTGTTCTTAAAGTTAGATTGCCTGTTTTTTGTGCCCATGGTATGGTTGATGAATTAGAACTAAAATAACCCCCAAAAGGACATCCTCTTTCGCATAAACTTCTTGCTTGGCATTGAACCCGGCCTTGTTGTATATGAATCTCTCTTGGCTGCGTAAGATGTGCACAGCGGCCTTGAACCACATGACGATCTTTATATTGTGCCATTATTTTTTGCTGCATTTCCTTTTCTACACAATTCATTTCCCAGGGAGGTAGGAAATCACCATCCGGTAAGGTTTCTACACCATCTTTGTTACCACTGATTCCGGCAAAATTTTCTACATGAGTATACCAAGGTGCCAGATCTTCATAACGGATGGGCCAATCAACTGCAAAGCCATCACGACCGGGTCCTTCAAAGTCATATTTACTCCAGCGCTGGGTTTGTCTTGCCCACAACAATGATTTACCACCTACTTGGTAACCTCTAATCCAGTCAAATGGTTTTTCTTGAATGTATGGATGCTCGTTGTCTTTTACAAAAAAATGCTCCGTGGCTTCTCCATAAGCATAGCACTTATTGAGAATCGGGTTTTCTTTTGCAACACTTGGTGTGATATTTCCTCTATGTGTAAAATCCCAAGGATTTTTTGTGGCAGTTGGATAATCTTTAACATGAACTACATCTCTACCTCTTTCTAAAAGTAGTGTCTTAAGTCCCTTTTCACATAGTTCTTTTGCAGACCAACCACCGCTAATGCCAGAACCAATTACAATAGCATCGAAAGAGTTAGCAGTAGCTTTATTATTTTTTGTTACAATTCTTGAGGAATCCGTTGACATAACAAGCAAGTATTGAGTAAGAAAGAGTTTTGAAGTTACAAATTATATACATACGAAATGTAGGAAAATTTAATGGGGAAAAGCAAAAAAGCAAAATAAAGAACTTGGTTTCAGATGCTTTTCGTAGATATGTTCTCAGTTTATCAGGGTGGCTTCTTTTTCAATTAATTTATTCAATAACACTAACTGGTTACCCGCCCTTACAAAATTGTGCCCCGAATATTTTGCGCCATAGTAGATATCATTATTTATATGATCCGTTAAAAAGCGTAATGCTTGCATATAAATCATAAACTTACCTGAGTAGAAAAAGAAAGTTTTTTCTTTTTCTGATAAATCTTCTTTCATCTCCCCATAATACCCTTTTACAATAGCCTTATAAAATTCATCTCGAATGATAATCTTATCGAAATCTTTTTCTTCTTCCGAAACCGGCGATAAATAGGTTCTCATCATATCGCCCACATCACTTATAAAATAGCCGGGCATTACCGTATCAAGATCAATTACACATATACCTTTCTCATTGTCATTAAATAAAACATTACTGATTTTTGTATCATGATGTGTTACCCTCAATGTAAAAGAGGCATCATTTTGAATTGACTCAAATTGTGCTACGATATCAGCATGTTGTTTGATTACATTAATTAACGCTGCTGATTGCTCAATCCGCTCTCTATTCCCATTTGTAAGTGCCTCTTTAAATTGTTGATACCTGAATGAAAGATCATGAAAATGAGGGAGTGTTGTTTGAAGAGTTGATACATCAAATGCTCCTAATAATTTAGTAAACCTACCAAATTGTGTAGCAGCTTCAAAGGCTTGATCAGCTGTTTGCAATACATCTTTTGAATGTGACCCTTCTACAAAAGGGAATAGCCTAAAATAGCCGCCATCATTGCCTTTCCGGTAAATTAATGAATCCCCATTTTTTGTTTTTATTGGCGCAACAAAAAAATAAGCAGGATGCTGTTTTGAAAGATACATTGCTATCTTTTCAATATTGGATGCAATTTTATTGGGATCTGTAAAAACTGCATTATTAACACGCTGAAAAATATAAGTTGATTTGTTATCTGAAACTTTCCAAGTATTATTAATGAGTCCGGTCGTTAATTGTTCAATGGCAATCGATTCCTTATCAAGGCCAAACGCTGTTAAAATTTCATGCAAAATCTCCATTCAACTCATCATTTTTTCCAATATTTGTAATTAGTAAACCAATCAATAATCATCCTTTAACGAGAAAACCGGTTTTCTGAACATCCATTGTCCGCCTGTGAAATCCGGAAACTCAACCGTTTCATTACCCAATTCTATTGATCGCTCACTTAATGGCGTGATAGCACTCCATGATGCAGCATCATACACATCCATCGGTGTGGGTGTTCCTCTTTTGATGGATTCAACTAGCGCGTGTACCACAAAAAAATCCATGCCCCCATGCCCTGCACCGGCTGTATCCTTACTCCATCTTTTCCATAATGGGTGATCATATTTATCTAACCAAGTTTTGGCATCATCCCATTGATGTGCTTTTGCCGATTTGTCTTGTATATAAATTCCTTTGTTCACATCCATCCATATTCCCTCTGTCCCCTGTACCCTGAAACCTAAAGAATACGGACGGGGAAGATTGGTATCGTGTTGTAATAAAATCGTTTCTCCATTCACACAATTAATAGAAGTTGTAACCACATCGCCTAATTTAAAATTCACTTTTGCATTGGGATGATTTTCTCCTCCTTGTTTAACAATGTGATTGTGTAGACCTCTTGCTTTAGAAGAGAAGGAACACAGAGAAAGAAAACGGTTCCCGCGATTTATATTTGCATAATGTGCAATGGGTCCGATACCATGTGTGGGATACAAATCGCCATTCCGATGTATAGCATGTTCCGTTCTCCATTTGGCTTCTGAAAATCCTTTCTCACCAAACTCAACTCCTTTTCCATAGGGACTTACTCCATCATTAAACTTTACTTCTCTCAAATCATGTTGATACCCTCCTTGTAAATGAATCATTTCACCAAATAGACCCTGCCTAACCATGTTTAATACGGCCATCACATCTCTCCGATAACAAACATTCTCCATCATCATAACGTGTGCATTGTTTTTTTCTGCAGCTTTCACCACATTCCAATGCTCTTCAAGTGTGATACCAATACAAACTTCAGATCCTACGTATTTGATTCCAGAATCGATGGATCCCAAAATCATTTTATTATGCCATTCCCAGGGTGTGGCAATAATAATTCCATCGAGTTTATGTTTTTCTAACATTTTTTTCCATGCATAGTCATCACCGGTAAATATTTCAGGCATTTTCTTGCCACTTTTCGTGATGATTTCTTTTGAAGAGGTAAGCATTCGATCACTCACATCGCAAATACAAACCAAGTCTACATCTGTCCTGTTTAATAAAAGATCTAAGTGGTTTTGACCACGTAACCCAACCCCAATGATGCCCATTTTCACTTTCGCATCATTAGAATGGGCAAATAACTTAGTAGCAGGCATGGTAGCAATGGTAGTAAACGCTATACCGGTTTTTTGTAGAAAATTCCTTCTTTGCATTATTTCTGTTTTATAAGTGATTCTGATAAATATATTTTTATTAAGCTGCAGTATTTTTTTCCATTCCTTCCCCGGCAATTTCAAGATACTTAAAAATAACCGAAGCTTGCTCTGTTGTATCGTAATGTGCTACTGAATGAAATACTAGACCCATACTTCCTATACAATCTATCGGGTTATGCTCTCCCGAAATTATTGCTAAGGTATTACCTACATTGTCAATGGCAGTTAATTTTATAAACATTTTTTCAATCGATTGTGGCTTGATTGACAAAACCAATCTTACTGCCGAATAAAGGGTTTCTTGGGGTATCATTTGAGTACTTAGTTTATCATCCATCAACAGGAAACCTTGCTTTGTGATGCCCATATTGATACCGCTCATATTACTAGCTACCAGGTGCCGGGGATCATCATGTGGTTGTATTCCAATTCTAAACCCTACAAAATTTTTCGCATCATGTAATGTCGAGTTTGTATTCATAAATCTTATAACAGTTTCTGCTGTAACTGCTTTAGTGATGTCTCTCAAACAATGGGTATTGATAATTAGTAATGATTCGGGTTCACTGTTTTTACAATACAATTCCCCTTTTTCAATATACCACACATTCATATTTGGTGATATCATTCCCTGTCCTAATGGTTGGTTATTAAGCAATTCATGCCAATTGCTGCGAAAATATAAAGCGTTACTCTTTAAAGCAGAATTTGAAGACCATTTTGATACCTCATTTTTGCGCAAAAGCGTTTCTGATTTGCTGTGTGAGAATAAGAATTTTCGTATCACCTCTCTTCTATCCATTATTGACAATGCTTTTTATTCGAGAATCTTTTTAGTAGAAAATGCAGGATTCACAAATTCCCATTCTTTGATATGCGTATTTCGATGTTCTTTTTTTACAATCGCTTCCATTTTGCTAATGATAGCCGGATATTGCTCAGCTAAATCTTTTGTTTCATTCCGATCTGCTGAGAGATTAAATAGCATCCATTTGTTTTCAGGATGTTGTCTAACATCTAGTTTTACCCCTTTCCAATCACCCATTCTAATAGCCAATTGAGCCCCTTTTTCCGGATATTCAAAATAAAGATAATCGTGTTCTTTTTGTTGAGTTTTATTGCCTTTTAATGTCGGTAAAAATGAAATCCCGTCTGTTTTCCCAATTTTCTGTTGGGTAAGGTCTGCAAGTGTTGCCATTACATCAAATTGTACAGAAACATGGTCGCTTGTTGTACCGGGTGCTATTTTTCCGGGCCATCTGGCAATAAAGGGTTCCCGAATTCCTCCTTCAAACAAATCCATTTTTGCACCCCTTAAACCCCCATTGCTGTTGAAGAAAAATCGATCTGCGCCGCCTACATCAAATGTTGCTCCGTTATCACTTGAAAACATAATGAGGGTATTATCATCCAAACCCATTTTTTTAATTTTGGCCAAAATAATACCTACTTGTTCATCCAAATATGTAATCATGGCTGCATAAGTAGACAATGGGTATTTGGTTGAAGCATACCCTTTCTGCCCATAATATGGACGTTCATTGAACTTACCCATGTACTTTTTCACTGCTGAATCAGGTGCTTGTAATGAAACATGGGGAAGGGTGTATGGAAGATATAGGAAGAATGGTTTTTTTGTACTCCGCTCAATAAAGGCAACTGCTTTCTCGGTCATTTTATTTACTGCATAGTCTTTTCCTTTAAAGTAATCGAAATCCTTATCTGAGGCAGTAGTAGAATCCAATTTTGAATGAACAGCTATCACAGGATTTTGCAAAGTATCCCAATGGCCATTTTCCCAAAGATGTGTGGGATAATGATTATGAGCTTGCTTTTGATCGAGGTATCCATAAAAATAATCGAATCCTTGCTCTTGCGGATTACCGGTAGTATTGGCCATGCCCAAACCCCATTTTCCTATGGCAGCTGTTTGATAACCTGCTTGCTGTAACATTTTTCCTATGGTAAAAGTCCCTTCGGGTAAGGGCATTTGACCACCCTCTTTATCATCTGAAAATTCACCCAATTCATAATTTCCATGAATATAAGAATGGCCTGCATGTTTTCCGGTGATTAACATACAACGAGAGGGTGCACAAACAGGGGCACTCGCATAATGTTGGGTAAAGCGCATTCCCTCTTTGGCCATACGATCAAGGTTGGGGGTTTTAATTTTTTGCTGACCATAACTTCCCAATTCTCCATAACCCAAATCATCTGCATAAATGTAAATGATATTAGGTCTGCTTTGTGACCATGACGTTACAGAGCAGAAAAATAGAAAGCAGTTGATTAAAGCGTATACTATTTTCATCAATTAGGTACCATTTTTGCCGAAAGTAAATTTACAACTTCCGCCCACAAATCATAAAACATTCTGAAAATAAAAAGTCGTGCCGAAAGCTGATTCCCATTTTCAACTAGAAGGATACAAAAACAGAAAAAGTTGTGGATTACAAGTTTACAACATCTTTACTTTTATTCTGGACCATTTCAAAAATGATTTTTACCATTTACATCGCATCCAGCAAAGCAAAAATAAGTTCGGATTTTAATTTTATGTTAGCAGGTATCAGGGAGCATGCAAACCTTTATACGTCGATTCGAAAAAGATAGGTGTAAATAGTGTATATGATTCAATATTGGAAAAAAAGGAGTGCATTTAGGTACTTTATAGCACTCGAAAAATATTGACAAATATGTATATTCTTCATCAATCTCCATCCTTATCCTTATCTACTTTTGTTGTTTTAATAAATGCTGCTCTTTTGGGAGATGGCACGACTGCCTTTTCACCTTTCACCGCTTTCCAAATAACTTCTGTAAACTCCCTGTCGGGTATTCTGTCTTCTTTTGTGAAATCAAATTTTTCACTCTTTCGTTGCCATGCATTTTCTATCGTATTCTTGTCATTAATATTAACTTGTAATGGTTTCACAACAAAACCTTTCATGTCAGCATTTTTTGAAAAACAACGCCACATGGAAGTTGCAGCTGCATCGTATTGACTCATGGGGCCGATTCCTAAAATCAATTCAATTGTACGAAGCATGGAAGAAGTAGAATACATAGTATGATCTACATAATTTCTTTTCACAAATCCACCTGCTACATATGCCGTTGTTCTATGTGCATCCACATGATCCGGGCCATCCTGTGCATCATCTTCTAAAATAAATACAACACTTTCTTTCCATATGGAACTCTTACTCAAATATTCAACAAACATTCCCACCGCTAAGTCATTGTCGGCCACATGTGCAAATGGAGTAGGTTTTCCTTTGCTCAAACCTTCTGTATGATCATTGATAATTCTTAGTGTATTCAGTTTTGGTAATGCATTCATTGAAAGCAGCGAATCAAAATCTCTTTTCCACTGTGCCACTCTTGTGGTATCTCTAACAGATTGATCCCAACTAGTATAGTAAGGACAAAAATGATTTTTTAATACATCAATATTGGGTTTGTAATCATCAGCAAATTCACCATAGGTTCGATAACTAATTCCGGCTCGTTTACAATGATCCCAAATAAATCCATTTTTATTATTGGCAATCGCCCGATTCCCTTCCGCATCATAATCTCCTCCCCTTCCTCCATAACTCGTTACCCAAGTTTTTTCTAAATAATCATTGGCATAGGCTCCCATGCTCCAGTTGTGACCATCAGCGCTCACTTCACCATCAACATAAAAATTATCGAGCAATACAAATTCACGAGCCAATGCATGTTGGTTGGGTGTGATATTCTCTCCAAATAAACATAGGCTTTTATCACCATTTCCTTCAGGCATATCACCTAAAACTTGGTCGTAGGTCCTATTTTCTTTGATAATATAAAAAACATATTTTATGGGTGAAGCATTCCCAACTTTCATGGGTATGGGATTGCCTTCTTCTCCTTTTGCAAGTAGTTCAGTAGTCTTATTATATGGTGTATTTTGATAAACCGCCTGAGAATAGATACTTAATAACTGATTGGTTGGCGCATCAATCATACTCAAAGTTCCTTTAAACAATCCACCGATATATTGTACTTCCTTTGGCTTTGTGATATCCCCTTTCTGAAAACCCAATTGTACTTTTTTATCAACCGGATTAGGACCATCCGGATTTGCCATTGATGTAAAGCCTTTTCCATTGGCAACATATATTTTTTTACCTAGTGTTCTAACACAAGTCGGATACCAACCTACCGGAATAAATCCTTTGGAAATACTCGTTCCGACTTTACTTACATCAAATACAGAAAGACAATTATTATCTGCATTGGCGATGTATAGAGTTTTTTCATCCGGGCTTAATGCTACACTATTGGTTGTAGACCCTGTTGGAGCATTCGGATATAATGCTGCATTGAGTGTTTCGAGAACCATCCTTTTCTTGGTATCTATCACTGATACACTGTTATCATTTGCATTGGCTACATATAAAGTTTTGCCATTAGCGGTAATACATAAATCATTAGGATTACTACCCACACTAACTTCTGTGGAAATTTCTAATTTGTTGGTATTAAACACAACAACTTTGGCACAACCCCAACAAGAGACATACAACTCTTTTTTGTCTGGTGACAACAAGCAGGTATATCCTTCACCGGGCAAACTGAGCTGTTTGATAATTTTGTTAGTCTTAAGATCAATCACATACAAAGAATTATTGTCTTTTGTAACAACATACATTTTATTGGCAGTGTAATCAATATCCAATCCGGTTGGAGATATTTTATTGGGCCATTTATTGCCAAGTTTGATACTATCTACCAGTATCAATTTATTTTTCTTCAATGCATATTTTACTATCCAATTATCATTTCCGCCTGATGCATACAAGAATTTTTCATCGGCACTAAATTTCAATCCTACCCATGATTTCGAAATTGAAATGGTGTCGAGTGTCTTTTGTGCTATTAGATCAATCAATTGTAATGACTGAATGCTTTGCCCATTATTAGTAATGGCCATTAATTTTTTTGATGGAGAGATAGTCATTTGTAATGGCAAATCACCTACCGGCAAACTTTTACCTACCGGTGTTAAACTCCAGCCATTTGGAAGACCGATTCTTTTGGCTTCCATTGATTGCAGTGTTTGTGAGGAAGCAGTCAAGACTGAACCAGTGATAAAAATAAGCAAGAGGTATTTTTTCATAAAAAAGATTTAATAAAAATTAAATATTACACATTAAAATGACTCGACAATTTCTTCTGCAAACCCGAATGACATAGTCATACCGGCACCCCCTAATCCATTTACTATATATACACCAGGTGCCGGTTGTAATAAAACGTCTGTTTCACCATTACTCATTTTTGGATAAATACCATTCCAGGTTTGAGATAATTTCCAATCCTTGCATATCATCATTTTTTCCAGATAGTCAATTATTAGGGTATTTACATAAACGCTATCAAAAGGTTCAAAAGTGTGTCCATATTCATGAGAGTCTCCAACTGTAAATTCACCTCTTTCATTCTGAGATACCATCACATGGATACCCCACTGTAAATATTCAGCCATTTCTGTCTCATATCGTTTCTTTAAAATTGACAATGAAGGGGCAGCTTTGAAACTGTTATAATGGATCAATGATAGTCCGCCACAAACAGAGGTGCCAATTCTCCAATTAGCATCAGATGGAGCAAATCGCATCATTTGCAATTTACATTTAATCATCCCAATAGTAGCAAACTCTTGAGGATAGAGCGTTTCAAAATCAGCTCCGCTACAGATACAAATCAAGTCGGCCTTATATTCTTCATTGCCAATGTAAATTTTGCCGGATTCAACTGAATTTACTTGTTTTCCCCAAATGAATTGTACATCCAAATATTCATG
The DNA here is from genome assembly GCA_031417635.1 of Bacteroidota bacterium. Lineage (GTDB taxonomy): Bacteria > Bacteroidota > Bacteroidia > Chitinophagales > Chitinophagaceae > Sediminibacterium. The sequence continues at coordinate 33,453 of JANOVY010000107.1, forward strand.
CAGATACATAGGAATGGCAGCTATCGCTTCGCGCGGATTTACAATCATTTCTGAATTACTAAATAACCCTCCTAATAAATGTTGTGGATTGACTCCTTGATATGCCTTTTCAATTTCATCGGGTTTTAAAAGAGAAACAGGTCTACCCGATTCAGAAAATGATTGATAAAGCTCTTGTAATACAACCCATTCGTCGGTATGATGTGCCACATGTAAACTACCCACTTCATCATACCAAAGACCAATACTATCTGCTATTTGTTTCCAAATAAACTTACTGCGAATAGCACGGTTATATAAATTACCATCGGGTTGACCAATCGGCCAAATCATCCCAAAATTTCGAATAGAAGCCCCAACTGCTTTTTCTGTTCTTTCAATAACCGTTACAGAATATCCCTTCAATGACAATGCCCTTGCTGTTGCCAAGCCTACAATTCCTGCTCCAATAACTATTGCATTATTTTTCATACAATGATTTATATTTTTTAAATAAAAAGAAATGTAATCTGAGGGAAATAAATAACAAAATAATACCCACAATACCTGCTGTATAAAATAAAAATGAAAAGAAATCGACCCAACTATATTTAATATGAATGAATTCCTTTATCAATAAAACTAGCACAGTACCTAAATATCCAAATGCGTCTGCTATATACATTACAAAACCAACATTCCCTTTAATCCGATAGGTTGAAATCATTCTTTCAAAATATAAACAGTTAAAAGGCAAATACCCTAAATACAATCCTGCTGTTGCCATCAACATCCATAAAATAGGTGATATTATATGATTATTAAACAATAAAGTGGCAACTGCCGAGATCGACACCCCAAAAATTATTAGGCAATGAGTTAAGGTTAATGCCTTAAAATTATTTTTTACAAGAAAGAAACTCCCAACAATCACCAAAATGAATAGTGAAATAACAGTATTTGTTTGTGTAAAAATGAACGCATTATTTTGATAACCGGTTTCGATCCATAACTCATTAGAGAAATCTTCAGAAAAATCTCTTACAATCGTGAATACAGTATATGCCAATACAACCGGTGCTATCACAAACCCGAAGGTTTTTAAGAAAGTAATTCTTTCCAACTTAGTCATTGGATTTCGAATGGCTCGAAGAGTAATGTCTTCTTCAGTAGGTTTTGGAGTCTGCTGTAATAACCAAACAGAGAGTAACAAAGGGAAAATAAACAAAGCACCGGCTATAAATGGCATCCAGTTATCAGTTATATTAAACTGTAGCAATAAATATTTGCCTACAGTTTTAGCTAACCCGGATGCAAAGATAAAACTGGTTGCTAAAAATGCACCCATTATTTCAGTTGTTTTTCTACCTTCCAAAAAGCCGAAAACCAAGCCAAAAACCATTCCCAATGGCAAACCATTCAGAAACATACAAATAATATTATAGGGAGCCGGAATGATGGCAAATAGGAAAAGTGACAACCATGAAATTCCAATAAAAAATACAATATACCAGGCCCTTTTAAAAGGTTGCATTCCTGAAATAAAGCGGATTCCCAAAAATTTACTGCACATATATCCAATAACCTGTGCAACAACCAGACAAACTTTATAAGAAATTCCTAAAAAAAACTGGTTTTCATATAACCCAACTGTATATGGTTTTCTAAACCCATACATACAAGTATACACCATAAAGACACACAAGGAAACATACATTACAAAAACAATAGACGAACTATTGAGCCACTTTTCCAAAGTTTTATTTCGTGTAAATCTATTTGCAGAATACAAAACGAATGATTATAAGATTGACAATAGATCAGTTAGCTTATGCACTACATAATCAGGATAGGCAGATAACAATTGCTCTTGTGTATGGGCACCCGTTGTAATGCCAATGCTTAATCTGCAACCTGCATTCTTTCCTTCTTCAATATCGATTATTGAATCTCCTATTTTTACAACTTGATTTGGGTCAGCAATGCCAAATTTTTGCATTGCCAATATTATCATATCCGGATTTGGTCGGTTTTTCGATACTTGGCTTGCAGTGATTAATCCATCAATATCCACGCCCACTTGCCACCCAATTTTTTGTAGGATATTTAATGCAGTTGACTCATTATATCCTGTATTGAGCACAACTAATATATTTTTTTTTCGGAGCGCTGAAAACAATTCTTCAGCACCATCTTGAGCAGTAATCACATTTTGCTCATATGCAGTATTAAGTTCAGAAATAAAGCTTTCGTATATTTTATTAAAGATTGAATCGTCTTTTAGAATTGACTCATTTGAAATAATATCTTTAATCGCAGTTAGTTTTTCTTTTCCCGCTCCAATTGTGAGAACTTGGCTTAGACTAACATTGAATCCGAAATCATTGATTACTTTACAAAGGGTTTTGTATACTATGTTGTTTTCTTGTATAGTTGTACCCGCCATATCGAAAACCGCCATCTTAATCATAAAATATATTTTTTATTATCTAAGTACATGAATAAAAAATTGAAAACAACTATTGTCCATTTAAATGAGACAACATTAATAACCGATACTTTTCTAATGTAGGTAAAGGTTTACTTTGTTCTTTTGCCTGCTCATCCCATTTTCTTAGAGAAATGTAATTATTGAATAAGGGATCCTTTTCAAAAATGGCCGCTTCTTGATCAGTCATTCGTCCACCTTGGTGTTCCAAGGTTACTTTACTGGCTTCAGATAGTTTATCGAAATAGTCTGAGAACTTAAAAGTCAAGTATCTTTTAGCTTGAACATGACTTTGAACCAACTTGGCAATTTTAGTTGAAAAACCTTTCTCTAATAGAAAGGCTGCTCCAATTTTTTCGTGATCTATGATACCTAAGTTATCCATATGCTTCAAATTGGCATCAGGAAAAGCGAACTCACATAAATGGCCAATGTCATGAAAAAAAGCGGCTAAAATGGTTTCCGGATCAGCTCCGTTTGCCTCAGCCAGTTGAGCACATTGGCACATATGCTCTATCTGAGAAACTGGTTCTCCGATGTAATCTTCATTTCCGAATTTTTCGTATAGCGAAATAATTTCTTGGACCAATTGTTCATTCATATTGATAATTTTTCATTTAGCTGTTTTTATATACTCCATTGGAAAGAAAGCCAAACACTTCGCCCTATACCATTAATGCCACTCCCATGTGTTCTATAATCAATATTAAATAAGTTATAAATGCCGCTTTTTATTGTTAGTTTTTTAAGTGTATGACCGGTAGAAAAATTAACTATATTCCAATCGGGTGTTCCACCCAGCGGGATTCTATTATCGTCGATATCACCCTTGGCCAATCGACTCTGCTTAGCGGCAAAAACATCTTCCAAAATAAAATACCATTTGTTAATATCATATTGTAATTGTGCTTTGCCATTAAAAGGAGGTATGCGACGCATGGGCTCATTTGCCGAAAGATTTTGTCCGTAGATATAAGTCGCTCCGATATTAAAATGCAAAGAAGATATTGGCAAATAATCCAATTCAAACTCGATACCACTTATATAAGAATTCTGACTATTTACTTTTTTATATACATTGTATCCATTTACTTGTTGACCCGGCATTTGAATTCTTGTAATCAAATCGGTAAGATGTAAATAGAAAAGAGAAACTGAGGATTGCATTTTAGCATCCCGATAGCGATATCCCAATTCTGTGTGATAACTAGTTTCCGGTTTTAGGCTATATGCAGGTAACTCATATCTAAAATCAACCAATCCTAAACTTCCCATATCATCGATATTGGGTGCTCGGTATCCCGAACTGATAGAACTATAAATGCGAGATTGGTTACTCAATTGAAATCCAATTGCAAAATTCATTACTAGTGATGAAGGTGTAATTCTTACATTCTCAATCGCATTATTTATTTGGCTCGAATCAGGAATATTCAATTCGAACTGATTATATCGTATCCCTGCCTCAATATCGAATTTGTTATATGCAAAGTGTTGCAAAAAAAATATAGAATAATTATTACTCGTAGCTTCATTAGGATATAGACCCCTAAGTAATTTGGTAGAATTGCTTGTGGCAGATTCTTGCCATTTTGAACTATACACTTTATCAAAATACCCTTCAATCCCAGAATTTGATGTCCAATTATTATTAAACCTAGAAAAAATATCTAGTGTAGCACTATAATTTCTTAATTGGTCCTGCTCTGAAAACTTATTTACATTATTATTCTTTTGATAAGTTCTATTTTCAAAACTCTCTTGAGTAGACAGTACAAAATGTATTTTTTCAAAAATAGGATGCAATGTGTTGGATTCAATTTTAAGATAACTCAGTTTTCGTTCTTGTGGAGAGATATGATATCTGTTATAATTTTCTAGTTGAATTCTATGATAAAGTGGTACATCTTTTTGAGAAACATTTTGGTGAACTAGGGTAAGGCTGGTTTGGTTACCCAATCGATACATCATCTTCAGATCAACTGCCTGTTCTGTATATCCCGATGGAGATTGACGACCGGTAGTATCTCCGCCTATCAAATCGCCAAATCTACGGTTGGTATACCCTGCTGAGAATACAAAGTTTTCTGATGTATAATTCATTTCTCCTCTTACTGTATACTCCATATCTTGTGAAACAACTTTACCTATGGCATTTGCTGAAAAAGATTTTTTACCGAATGATATGTCTTTGGTAAATAATTGAATCACCCCTCCCAATGCATCAGATCCATGTTGTACAGAACCGCTTCCTTTGATCACTTCAATCTTCCCTAAAGAATATAAATCAATTGTATTCAAATATTGGTTTGGGCCATATCGAAAAATTGCATTATTCAATCGAATCCCATCCAACATCATCAATGTCTGGTTACCGGTGAGGCCCCGAATAAAAACAGAACCTCCACCATGGTTTGTTTTTTGAACAAACACACCAACCGTACCCATTAATGCCTCGGGGGTTGTACGAAGCCCTTTTTGAGAAGCCGCTTTCTGGGATACTACATTAACAGAATAAGGCAATTGAAACACTTTGGTTGCATTTCGGGTTGCTGTCACCACTACCTCCGCTAACATTTGTGTAGTATCTGTTTTTTTACCGATAGAATCTTGCGAAAAAATTACATTCAAAAATATTAGTTGAAAAAGGAAAATATGTAATATCAAACTTTTCATCTTTCCCTTTTATTTATTATATCCGGATAACTGTATTTGTTGTTGATAATGCTCTTTTCGCATATCGTTTACATTATCCATATGAGGTCCGTTAATAATCTTTCTCCAGTCAATTGTTTTGTTATATTTTTTCATAGCCTTATTAACATCGAAAATTCTTTCATCATTTTTTTCAAGTGTATAGGCTGTAAAATCGGGTTTGGCGGTAAAGAAATCCTGTAATAATGTGGCAGTTGCATCATACTGGTTTACATAAGGTACTCCCAAAATATTATAGATTGTTTTTAAAACAGAGCCGAAGTTTGCATGTGTATGACTAACAAATCCGCGTTTTACATACGGACCCGCCATCATTAAAATAGAGCGATGTGCATCAATATGATCAACGCCTCCTTGTGGGTCATCTTCGGTAATAATGACAAGCATATTTTTCCAGTACTTCGTTCGTGAAAGAAAATGTAATATTCTACCAACTGCTAAATCGTTATCTGCCATATAAGAATGACGAAAAGAATATCCATCTTCCGGTCTAATATCCGCGGTATGATCATTGGGTACTTGCATGGCAATCAAAGAAGGCATTGTTTCATTCCCGTTAATCCATTTTTTTAAAAATTCTTCTTCAAATTGGTTCATTCGGAATTGGTCAGGGATATTCGTGTTATAGCCGGCATAATTTCTACTCGTATTTGTAAACAATGCTTTTTGCATGGGAACCATTACGCCATGTGAAGCACCTGTTGCCGTATCATCCCAGTTTTCGCGAACATGGGCAGTTTCATTGGCTTCTCCAAAATTATAATAAGTCAACTTTTTTCTTTGCAATGCTTCCCACAGACCTCCTATTTCTCCATAATCCTCCGGATCCATACTACCGGTAGAACCCGGGAAGCGGCGTCCCGGAGCGTCTGAAAAAACATTAGCGGTTTTATCTACACTCGAATTGGCTTCAACCCATTCATTCGGAATAACACCCATCATCCAATGATGACCGTGAATAGACGCATCACTATCGCAATAAAAGTTATCGCTAAATGAAAACATTTGGGCAGCTTTGTGATGATTAGGGGAAACTTTTACCTGTTTAAAGTTTTCTCTAATTGAGTCAGGAAAAGTATATTCACAATTCACACCAAATCTTGCTAAACTGCTGTCGCCATTTGCATTTTTTAACTGCCCAAATACCTCATCATACGTTCTATTTTCTTTCGTAATGTATACGATATGTTTTATGGGGCTTTCCCCTAAACCCGGTAACGCCGGTAATGGGTTGTGATTATCATTGTTTACGATTACAGATTCAAAAGTATTGGCAATTGCCTGTTTTGTTAATTTACTTAATTCGATTGCATTGGGCATGCTAATTTTTTGAAAACTCCCCAATTGAATATCTCCAATGTAAGTTCCTTGCGGTGGCTTAACAAAGCCAATACCCCCATTGGGCCCTGCACCCAAGCCTCTGCATGAAATGATATAGATTTCTTTTTCATCTTTCGATAAAAGAACGCGAGTAGGTCCCCAACCGGCAGGAATCAATCCTTTTGTCTTTCTAGTTTCCAAATCGATTACAGCTACCGCATTAAATCCCAATAATGCCACATACAAAGTTTTTTCATCTTTACTAAGCGTTATTCCAAACGGCAATAAGCCACGTAATTTATCAATGCGCTTATCAACTCGAATAGGTATGTGTCCTATAATTTTATGATTTTTATAATCAATAATTGATATATTGTCATTCGTTGCATTGCTGACAAATGCATATTTTTTTCCAACTGCAATAGAATTGGGACTCGCACCACCCACCACTTCCACTTCATCAATCATTTCTCCTATTTGATTTCCTGTTTTAAACTTATCTATTACCTGATTGGATTGTAGATTAATGGTAAAAACACTCATGCCTTCCGATGACAAGGGTGTTCCAACACCGGGTATTTTTTTCCCATCAATGATAGTCCCATTAATGGATTCAGCGGTATTATCACCATAGGGATGGTGTGGAATGAGCATTGAATCGTAATTAAGTTTGTTAACGCCATCAATCAAAGAATATGAATACATACCTACATTGGATACAAATGCTACTTGTTTATCTGAACTTAAAGAAATACCAAAGGGCTGGCGACCCACCGGGATAGAAGCTGTCAATTTTTTCTCGATTAGGTTATACCGGACAAGTCTAAAATTAGCTCGATCTAATATCAATAATTCATGGTTATTTAGTAATAAGTCTGAGGTAAAACTTTCTTCGAAATCAATATTGCCAATTTTGCCATTTAGGGAAATTGAGTCAATTCGTTGCAATTGTTCAATATCATAAACGATGACTGCCCCATTATCGCCCCCACTTAAATAGACAGTCTTGGAATCTTCCGCAAAAGCTACTCCTAAAAATGATCCGCTTGATAGTGGAGAGATGATTTTTTTATCATAACTAGGAACCCGAATGGTATTCAGAGATGTAATGTCAATTATTGAAAAAACGCCATTGTGTAAGGTGACTGCTTTTTTCCCATTTGGAGAAATAGCCATTCCGAAAGGGTCATTGGTAATTCTTACCAAATCCCCAGCTGGTGTCAGATACCTACCACTTGGTAATATCGAAGTACCCTTTTCATTTATTTTGCTAAATTCATTAACGCCAGGCACTTGCAATATGGTTGCTGCATTTTGGCCATGTAGAGAATAATTGAAAAAAAATAAAGTGAGAAGTATAAGTTTGCCATTTTGCATAATCAAAAGTATATATAAAAATAATAAAAGCGAAGCTTAAAAAAGCTTCGCCGCATAATTAAAACTGCCATTAAAACTATACTCAAAAGTTTATTTAACTATCCACAGATCGGAATTTATATCATCAATTCCACCAGTGAACTGCTTTTGTAAGGACGCCTGAAGATTTACTTTATTAGTGGCTATTTCAGAGGTGGGATACAAAAACCTTTTAGCAACCCGTTGGCTATTACCCGTACCGGCACCTGTTAAAAAAATCGGAACGCCTGTTCTTCTCCAATTATAATAAGCTTCCCATCCGCTATTTTGAAAAAAGCCCAGGTATTTTTGGAGTAAGATTTGGTTAAGCCCTGTAGCGGTATTACCTGCATACTTAACACTTGCTTGATTGAAATAAGCAGTTGCATCAAAGTTTATTGTATAAGTATTATAGTCGTTTAATGTGCCACCAGGTTTTTGAAAGAAAACGGTATTGTTTCCGTTTACAATGCCGTAGAAGCTGATAGAAGCGTTAACCCCTTTCACATACCAGCTTTCGGCATCACCTGTAACCCAACCCCTATTAATCGCTTCTGCAATGTTGAAACACATTTCGATATAACCAATTTGAATATTGGGTTCTGCAGTATAAGTGCTATAATATCTTTTACGGTTAATAAAAGAATATTCTCCATTATTTGCTTTGGTACTCATATCCGCTAGATCCTCCCCACTACTTGCGCCAACAAAAGCTGCAAACGAAGTAGGTGCAATACCAGCAGTCAATTTTTTTAAAGCGGGTTCAGCAGTTACAAAGGTTCTTGGATCTTGTAATACGACCAAATTGTTCAAATAAGTTGCACTCGTATTATATCTCGTTGCATCAAATCCAAAATTATCAGGATTCGTAGGATATTTATTAAAGGTACTGTTGTACACATATTGAAGGTTATCGTTCATATTTACAATCACTGGATATTTCACAGGATTTGTAAACACAGCAGCAAATTTCTGCTTAACGCCAAGATCAGCATCTGTTTCTTTTTTACTCAATGCAATTAACACTCGTAACTTGTAAGTGTTGATTGCTTTTTGCCATTTTTTAAGATCGTTATTAAAATAATAATCACCAGACAATGTATTGTTTCCTTTGTCAATTAATTGACTTAGATCAGCATTTGCTTCTTCTAACCAATTCAAAACCTGGATAAATACTTCTTTTTGCGTATTGTATTTTGGTGTCGCTAATGTGAGGCCTTGTATTGCTTCTGTCATTGGCAAATCACCTACACGCATGGTAAGATCATAAAAGAAATAAGCCCTAAAAAATTTACCTAATGCGGCATAAGGATTCTGCGTAGCTGCCCCGCCTTTTATTGCTTCTTCTTCCATTTTAACAATATTCTTCATCGTATTAAATGGAGCAAAGGAAACATTGGTCCAGTTATATTCCTGGTTACCATAATAGTTATAATTACATGCGCTAAATTGATTCCATCGGTGAGCCAATGTCCATGCACCGGCAGTAAAATCATTCATAACGCCACCAAGTACCAAGGAAGGCGGAACCGCTTCAGGGCGATTTGCATCAGCTTTAAGGTCTTCGAACTTCTTAGAACATCCAAGCATTAGAATCGATGCAAGGATTACTGTATAGGTTAAAATATTTTTCATTTTCAACTATTTTATAATTTAAAAAGTAATGTTTAAATTGAAACCATACCTACGAGTAGTAGGTGTTTGTAAATTTGAGGATGTTTGGCTACCCGCATATTGATCGATGTCAACATCTTTATTACGCTCACCATCTTTAATAATATAGATTAGGTTTCTACCAACCAATGATATAGTAGCTGCTTTGAATATATTATTTTTACCAAAAATAGAAACAGGTAAATTATACGTGAACACCACTTCCCTTAACTTGAGGTACGTTTTACTCATCAAATTACCTTCAGCCGTTCCATTATATCGACTTATATAATCTTGTAAAAATGTTTTGGTTGTATTTGTACTAAACTTAAGTTGGTCCAAATTGGTTACTGCACCCGTGGCCGGATCATATTTAATAGCAACCCCATTGCTTACAGATACACCCTGACCAACAAATGATTTAACACCTAATACATCTTGGTATCGTGCATCGCCCATGATTCCTTCCGTTGTTTCTATATGTCTGCCGCCACGGAAAGTTTGTCTTCTTACATAATTCTCCATTATGCCTCCTACACGTCCATCAAATTGAAATGAAAGTCCGAAGTTTTTATAGGAAAATTTATTATTAACACCCCAAACCCAATCTGGATCAGCATGTCCTTGAAATTGTCTAATGGGATTTACAATCGGTCTTCCACCTGCATCATTTACTATTTGCCCATCGTTGCTTCTTACAAAAGAGTTGACATACACTTTGTCTAATCTATCCCCACTTCTATAAAAATTATCTAAAACTGAAACGCCTTCTGGAAGTTCAGATAGTGTTCTTCTGTATTTACTCCAGTTAACTAAGACATCCCAGCTAAAATCTTTCTTTTTAATCGCTTGTCCACTCAAAGTGACTTCAAAGCCTTCTGTCTTTGTTTTTACAGCATTCGTTACATAAGAATTGTAACCTGTGGTTTGTGAAAGTGGTTTATTATAAATCTGTGGTCCATCGGTATTCGCATAATAAGCGAAGTCAAATCCAAGTCTATTCTTCAAGAATTTCACATCAAGCCCCATTTCAATGGTACTCCGACTATCCGGGCTAATGGAAGGATCAATAATATTGTTTGGATAAGTAGCGAAGGGTTGGTTATTATAACCTAATGCAGTATTGTAAGGTGTTGCCAAAGAATAGGTAGGTCCATCATAAGATGAAGAATACTGTTCACCATATCCAATCGGATAAGATGCATTTGGCGTAGCACCTATATAAGAAGTAACACTAGAACCACCACTTTTCACATTTGCATAAGATGCCCTAGCTTTTAAAAATGTAATAGCACTTGGCAATTGCACATAATCTGAGATAACCGTATTACCTGAAAAGGAAGGATAGAAGTATGATTCTCCAATCGTTGATAATTTATCTACTCTTCCCGTTGTATTCAAATTAAAATATTTTCCAATTGATACATCAAAAGAGTAATATCCACTCAATACGCGCATATCACTATTAAAACTATACGCTTTTACCGGATTACGACTATTTGAAAATGAGTACACGCCCGGTACGTTGAGGTAGTCGGTTGTGATAAAGCTAGATTTATAGGCAAAATTCCTAATATTTCCTCCAACAAAACCGTTCAATCCAATTATCCCAAATTTGTTAGAATATTTAGCCATTAATTCAGTATTATTTTCGAATAAGGTGCGCTTATCTTCTCTGTAATCTCCTCTGCCTTCTTCACGTCCATAAGGGTGTGCAGAAAAAGGCATTTTTTCATTCCTAACAATATCATAAGTGGTAACGGCCGTTCTACCTACTAATTCAGTATGTTTTCCAATTTTTTGGGTTAACGAAGCATAACCGTACACATCTGTTTTGTAATGTCCTCGTAGCCACTCATAAGCCATAAAATAAGGATTGTGATAACGCTGGTATTCGGCATACAAACTTTGTACCCCCTCTTTTCCAGGTTGCCAATAATTTCTCATATCGTCGATATTCCAGTCGGCTGCGCCCCAAATGGTGATGTTATATATCATACTATTCGGACCATAATTAACATCCGGAAAATTGGGCGTATACTGACGATTGTAATTTAATTGTGCATCAAATTTTAAATTATCAGAAAAGCGATAGCCGGTGTTGATGTTAAAATTGGTAATATTCAGTTGTGTATTGGGGACAATTCCTTTTTGATAAGTGTGTGACATTGAAAAACGGATATCATACTTATCGGTACTTGAGGAAACCGCAATATTATTTGTGGTTAGCAGTCCTGTTTCAATATATTTTTTGAGATTGTCTTTACCCCTAGCTAACCAAGGCGTTCCTTTTCTTACACCTGTAATTGGATCAACCGGACTATCATACTGCGGAATAGGCTGACCATCAAAACGAGGTCCCCACACATCATAATCTCCATCATTCAATCCACCCCCTTTGCCATCAACAAAGCCATACTTACCATGGTCTCCAGGACCATATAGATCCTGCGTTTTAGGCAAGGCTAAAAAACCTTTGTCAAACATAGTACTACTGTTTAACTCTACAGAGTATCCACGTTTGTCTTTAGATCCTTTTTTGGTTGTAATGATGATGGCTCCGCGTTGTCCTCTATACCCATATAAAGCTGAGGCAACAGGCCCTTTTAATACGGTGATGTTTTCAATATCATCCGGTGAAACATTCCATGTATCCGAGTTAATGGGAATTCCATCAATTACATATAGATCGATATTTGAACCTCGTAACAATACTTGAGGACGTCCTAGCATTTCAGCTGAAGCACCAACCGTAAGTCCGGCAATTTTCCCTACTAACGAATTGATGGGATTGGGCTCACGAGCTTTAATTAGATCGCTTCCCTTCACTTCTTGGGTAGCATAACTTACTAATTTTTTTTCCTTTTTAATACCTAAAGCGGTAATAACAACATCATTTAACTGTTGTACTGATTCAATTAAAGAAACAGTTAGGAATTCAGTTGATGCATTTACTTGCGTAGTTGCATAACCAATAGAACTAATGAGTATTTGACTATTTTTATCTACAGCTGAGATGGTGAATTCTCCTTTTTCGTTTGTAAATACACCTGAATTTTTATTCTTAAGAATAACACTAGCCCCTTCAATAGGTTTTTTAGAGGAATTTTCTACTACTTTACCTTTGACCTGAAATGTTTGGGCATGTACCGTTGGAACTAAAAAAAACAAAAATGGTAGTACCAACCATAATGATAGTTTTGGAATTAATTGCATCTTCATAAACAAAATTTTATTTGTGAAGGCGAAATTATTGGGGCACTATTAACAAATAATGTTGTTAATGTTATGTAAATATGATGTTAATGTTATGTAAATACGATGTTAAAAAAATGACAGCTAGTGAGATTAGAAAGATAAAATAAAAATGTATTGTGCTACTTTCCTCTACTCCTATTTCTTGTTTTTTTTATAATTTAGGGTTATACTATATACACTTACGCGTACCTTTTTAAACACATACATTGGAAATCCACTGGGCAGATAAGTTGTATGCTATTTGTGCTAATGCTTAACCAGTTTCTCTTTGTGTTTAAAAAGCACCTCACATTGAATTAATATAAACATAATAACGGCTTCTACTAAAATCTGAAATTTATTTTATATAAAATTTCAGATTATAAATGCCAAAAAAAACAGTTCTTAACAGAACTGTTTTTTAAAAAGTAGAATTATTTAATTACACATATTTCGTAACCCCCGGAATGGCAGCAGGATATATTCCATCTGCACCTGGAAAGGGTAAAATGGGTTGATTCGCATTCCAATCAAATTTGTCGGGTGTAAGGTTTATACCTGAGTTGATGGCTTTGTTCCAATCAACTACTTGTCCACTATAGGTTGCCATTCTTCCTAAGATAGAAGTCATCGTACTATAGGCACCATTCTCAGTATCCGCAAATTTGTATTCGCCTTTGGCGATGGCAGCAAACAATTCATCATGCTCTGTTTGATAAGGATTGTTTTCAGTTTTACGATCAAATTGATAAATGGATTTTCCACTTGCATCTGTTATACGACCGGCACCACAATGAATTTTTCCTTTGGTACCTATTAATAATTCATCAACTTTACTCATCGTACCCGGAATATGACGGCATTGGCTATTCAAGATAGATCCATCCGCATATTCAAATTCCACATAATGGTGATCAAAAATTTCTCCATGCTCTTTTCCCTTGCGCACTTCTCTTCCACCCATTCCTTGTGCTTTTACAGGATACCCACCTTTGAACCAGTTAATCACATCCAGGTTATGAATATGTTGTTCGGTAATATGATCACCACAAAGCCATACAAAATAATACCAGTTTCGCATTTGGTATTCCATTTCGGTTTGTCCGGCTTTGCGAGGTCTTACCCAAACGCCATCATTGTTCCACCATGCTTGCGCAGAAGTGATATCACCAATTAAATCTTTTCTTTGAAAAAGTTCCCTGTAAGAATTTTGATAGTGTCTTTGCAAACCCACCACCACATTCAATTTCTTTTGCTTGGCAATAGCAGCTGTAGCCAATACACTTTGAATACCTGCCGGATCGGTGGCCACAGGCTTCTCCATAAAAATGTGTTTATTCTGCTTTACCGCTTCGGCAAAATGAATGGGACGAAAACCGGGTGGCGTAGTCAAAATCACCACATCGGCCAAAGCAATGGCTTTTATGTATCCATCAAATCCGGTAAACTTTCTTTCTTCCGGAACATCTATCCGGCTTCTGGCACTCACTGCTTCGGCTGATTCTTCTGTCATTAGACTTTTTAAGCATTTGTCAACATTGTCTCTAAACGCATCAGCCATGGCAACCAGTTTTACATTCTGCTTACTTAATAACGCCTGCATAGCAGCACCCGTTCCTCTACCCCCACATCCCACCAATGCCACTTTAATCACATCATCGGCACCCGAAAAAAAGTTGGCTTGAGAAAGAATGGGTGCAGTTAGCATGGCCCCTGCTAAAAGGGAACTTTGTTTTACAAATTGTCTTCTCGAGTTGTTGGAAGCATCGTTAGTCATATGGTTTGTTTTTAAAAATTGAAAATTATCTGTCAAAGTATTGATTAAAAAATTCTTCTGCTTTTTCTTTTGTCGGTTGTTCCAGTGGTCTGATGATTCTAAATCCAACTGAACGGGCATCCGTTAACCACCATTTACTCCGAGGTATTTGTGGATCACGTCTATTCCAGATGGGATCTGATTTAATACGTTTAGCAATCCGTAAACCCTCTATATCATCAACAAACCCTCCACCACGTATGGCCTTTGCATATTTGGCTGTATTGGCCGCCACTATTGGATTCTTTTCTGCAATGGATTCGTATCTGTTTTCTATGTAGTGATCCAGTGTCCATTCCATCACATTACCCAGCATATCAAACAAACCCCAGGCATTGGGAAGTTTTTGTCCTACTTTCTGAAATTTATCATCACTGTTATCTTTATACCATGCATAAATGTCTAAGTTTTTAGCGTCGTCACCAAAATAATACATCGTGTTTGAACCTGCTCTACAAGCATATTCCCATTCAGCCTCAGTAGGTAACCGATAAAAGATACCTGTTTTCTGATATAACCATCGGCAATACATGATACAGGCATATTGCGACATGCTATTAGCCGGGTATCCACCCGTTTTACCCATTCCCCAACTTAGGTCAACATATTGTGGACTTGGCCTAGTAATTGCATCTACATCAGAATTTAAACTAGTGGATTCATCTTTCAGAAATACATCAAATAAATCTCGGGTAACTTCATGCGCACTCATCCAAAATGCATCTATTGAAATTTTCTTTTGTGGACCTTCATTTGGCAATCTACCTTTTTCAGTGGTGGCACTTCCCATCATAAAGTTGCCACTTTTAATAGGAACCATTTTAAATTGAAGAGTAGAACCGGGAAGTTTTTGCTCATATTCGCTAAACGCAGTGCTACCGGATTGTGCATTGATTAGGTTGTTAATCAATAAAATGGCTAGCAAAAGTACCAATCGATTCACATGATTTTTTTAGGATGTTAAGGTAAGGAATTATTTAACGTGAGTCGTGAGACGTCAGTCGTGAATAAAAAAATATCTCACGTCTGACGTCTCACTACTCACGATATACCAGCTCATTTTTTCCAGTATTGATCAAAGGCGCCAAAAGAATGATAAACGATCTTTCCCTTCTCCATTTCAGTAATGAGAACAGAAGCATTGTTCTCGGCAACCATCTTTTTGATCAAGTTGAATGAGGCAATACTACAAGCCGTTGCTAACCAATCGGCAGTTGCCCCATCCTTGGCAACAACGGTTACATTTCGTAAGCTAGTGATGCCATAGCCGGTTCTGGGATCGATGATATGTGAATATTTTTTTCCTTTGTATTCCATATACTGGAATGCACTCCCCGATGTTGCCACCGCCTGATTTTGTAAGGAAAGATTTTTATTTAATACCTCCTCCGTTGATTCGGGCACATTTACTGAAATGGTCCACCCCGGAGAGCCCGGTGGCGCTCCACTCATTGCCATGTCTCCCCCGGCATCTGCTAATGCATGTACAATTCCATTGGCTTTCAGGTATGAAATGACTGCTTCGGCAGTGTAGCCTTTTGCAATACCGCCAAGATCAAGCTGCATCCCTTTGATAGGCAAATACAATTCTCTTTTTTTTGTATTCAATTTAATTTTCGAAAAATTAACCAGTTTCTTTTTTGCTAATACAGCTTTCTTATCCGGAAATACTTTTTCTTTCCTAGCCTTGCGCCATAATCGGCTAAGGGGTCCAATGGTGATATCAAAACTCTCTTGACTTTTTTTATACGCCAGTTGAGACAATAACAATAGATCAAATAACAAAGGGGACACTTTTAGGGGCCTCACACCGGCAAACTTAGAAAGTTTACTAAGCTCACTCGAAGAATCATAATCACTGTAATGCGCATTCAAAGAATCAATCAATACAAAACAATTCTTTGCCAATGAATCTGCTTGTTTGCTATCATTCGCATAAAAGATGAGATTGAATGGGGAGCCCATTTTCTCTTTCGAATAAGAAAAACGTTGCAACTGCGCATTAGAGACAGATGTAAACGCAAAGCAAAGGGTGAATAAAATAAAATGAATTTTCAAAGAATTTAATTTTATTATTTTCTTTAAAAAAATATACTCCTCACAAATTTTCGAGAGGAGTATTTTTATAAACTTGTTATGTATGAGACTATTGATACATAAGTTTTGCCATTTTACCACCAATGATTACTTCAAACTCACCCGGCTCTGTAACCGTTTTTAATTTCGCATTTACAAATGCCAGATCGTTTTTATCGATCACAAATGAAACTTTTTTTGATTCTCCCGCTTTCAGGTTTATTTTTTGATATGCGCGCAATCGTAGCATAGATGGGGTTATGCTCGCATACAAATCTCTACTGTACAATTCAACAGCCTGTTTTCCATCTCTGCTTCCCGAATTTTTCAAAGTAATACTGACGGTTATTTTTGAATTGGCAGTTAGTGTATTACTACTCAATTGTAAATCACTATAATCAAAATTCGTATAACTTAATCCGTGCCCGAAAGCATACAATGGGTCATAGCCGGTTTTTACGTTATCGTTGAATACTTCTCTCACTTCTTCAGTAGGCTTTCTGTCGTACAACACAATTTCGCCCATACTGCGCGGATAACTAAAAGGCAATTTGCCATCCGGATTATAATCGCCAAATAATACATCGGCAATGGCTTCTGCTGATTTTTTCCCACTCCAATAGGTCATTAATATCCCTTTCATATCAGGTTCAATACCGGTTATAAACCGGGGTCTACCTTCTGTAAGTACCAATATCACGGGCTTTCCCGAAGCAGCGGCAGCTTTGGCCAATGCCAATTGATCATCCGGCAAAGCCAATTCACGTGTATTGCCCGGACTCTCTGCATACGCATTTTCGCCCAAACACAATACAATCACATCAGCATTTGCAGCGGCAGCGGAAAGTTTTGCAGCATCATAGTTCATAGGATCCTCAAAACCTTTTCCGGTAGAAGTTGACACATTTGCTGCACCAATTTTATCTTTGATGGCTTGTAAAATTGTTTTGCTGTCTGCCGGGTACCATTCTTCTTCTTTGCCTTGCCAGGTATAACTCCAGCATCCATTCATGGCACTAATGCTTTGTGCAGAAGGGCCTGCCACCAATACCCTTTTATTTTTGGCTAGTGGCAATACATTGTTTTGATTTTTTAATAAGGTCATGGCCTCATGTGCAGCCGCTAATGCCAATGTTTGGTATTCGGGTTGGCCGAAATTGTTTTTGGCAGAAGCTTCGGGATAAGGATTTTCGAATAGCGCCAGTTTGTATTTTAAAACCAATATTCTTTTTACTGCATCATCAATACGGCTCATAGGTACTTCTCCTTTTTTTACAGCTTCGATCAACAAATCGTAAAAAGAAAAATCACCGGGTACCATGCTCATGTCAATGCCTGCATTGATGGCCATGACCACTGCTTGCCTGGGTGTAGACGCCACATTGTGTCTTTCATGAATTCGTTTAATGTCTTCCCAGTCGGTAACAATCACGCCTTGAAAACCCAATTCTTTTCTTAGTAAATCGGTCAATAAATATTTGCTGGCATGAACCGGCTCGCCGTTGATTTCTCCCGAATTGATCATAATCGTAGAAGCACCCGCTTTAACGGCTTCCCGAAATTGTGGAAGATAGTATTCACGCATTTCTATCTCAGGCATGTAAACAGGTGTTCTATCTTTCCCGGTTCTGGAATTAGAATATCCCAGATAATGTTTCATACAACTGGCTACGGCTGTTGGATTTTTTAAACCATCTTCTTCGTATGCTTGAATAGCCGCAGCACCCATGGTTTTACCAATCAACACATCTTCACCAAAAGTTTCCGGAAAGCGCGACCACAATGGCTGACGACCAATATCCAAAACCGGTGCAAAGTTCCAGCGAACACCCGAAGCCCTTAGTTCTTTGGCAGTAACTTTTGCCATGGCACTTACCAAAGATATATTGCGTGTGGCCGCCATGCCAATGTTTTGAGGAAACAAAGTGGAGTTTAATGTATAGGTCTGGCCATGCATGCCATCCAAGCCATACACCACCGGAATTTTTAATTTTGTGTTTTTTGTTTCATCTTGAATTTGGGTAATTACTTTCCACCAGGTATCCTGCGACAGAGCATGTGCAGTCGTATTTAATACCGAACCCACTTTATAATCTACAATGGCTTTTTTTAAAGCAGCTGCATCCAAACTGCCATCGGTATTGGCCCAACCGCCTTTGGCTATTACAGCCAATGTTACTTGCGTCATTTGTCCGACTTTTTCTTCCAGGGTCATTTTTTTTATCAGTGCTTCGGCTTTTTGTTGATCGGTTTGCGCTTGGAGAGACCCATAAGTACAAATTAGTAAAGTAATCAAGAATAGCTTTTTCATAAAAGTTGCATTTAATGTTTTTAAAGTTACACCCATAAAGAGTTCTACTTGTTAGTGGTAGGTTTAAGTATTTGTTTATTCTTTCATAATAGGCAACTCCACATAACTTGCATATTTTTTATTACAATAAATCGTCTCTGTTGCTTTTATAAAATCACTTTCTTTGGCTTCAAAAATATTAGGAACATATTTTTGCGGATTACGATCAATAACCGGGAACCAAGAGCTTTGTATCTGTATCATTATGTGATGGCCCTTTAAAAATGTATGATTGATATCGTGCAGGTCGATAACAAATTCTTCAGCTTTGCCCGGCACAAGTGGCGAAGGTTGTATAAAACTCTTGCGGAAACGGCCCCTGATTACTTCCATGGCAACAGGCAATTGGTAGCCACTCATCTTCTGGTTACCCGTGTCAAATGCGGGATATACATCGATCAGTTTTACTACGAAATCTGCATCAGTGCCGCTGGTGGATGCAAAAAGATGTGCGACTACTTTACCGGTAACGGTAACATTTTCTGAAAGGCTATCCATCATAAAGCTAATCACATCAGGCCTTGTGGTTACAAACCGCTGATCTTCTACATGCCAGGTGCCCCAACGGCTGCCTTCACCATAAGTAGCTTCAATAGGTAAGCTTCGGTAAGGCACGGGTTTTGCGGGGTCGCTTACATAGCTTACAACGCCATTATCGGATGCAGGTTTTATAAAGCCTGCTTTATGATCGGCGGTTGCATACAATTTTTTTATCTCGGCATTTTTTGGAGGCCATGAATTATATGTTTTCCAGCTATTGCTACCTGTCTGAAAACAATTTGCTTCAACAAATTTACCATCGCCTATGTTTTTAAGCCAATAATCGAACCAACGCTTTTCCAATGCCTGAAACCAAGTTGCTGTATTGCTGCCAAAGCTTATCTCACCAAGGCTATCCGCTTTTGGCCCTTCCCATCCGCCATGGTTCCAAGGGCCTAGTACAATAAAATTGCGGTTTGCACTGTCTTTCTTTTCAAGATGCCGATACATGAGCTGTGGTCCATTCAAATCTTCCTGGTCAAAGTAACCGCCTACATGTAGAATGGGTAGTTGCGGTGCTTGAATATAAGTGAGCGTAGAGTTTTTTGTCCAGAAAGCATCATAATTGGGATGTTTGGTAAAATCGTTCCACGCAGGCAGGCGGCCTTTAAAATATTTATCATTTACATTTTTTAAAGAACCCAATTGTAAAAACCAATTAAAAAGATCGTATTGGGGAAAAGGGAAATTGCTGTTAGCCAATTTATCATTTTCAACAAGATAACTATATTCAAAACCATAGCTTAAACGGAATGCACCATTGTGGTGAAAATCATCTCCTAAAAACATATCCGCAGGTGAAGCCTGCGGCGAGCTTGCTTTTAGTGCAGGGTGAGGATCCACAGAAGCATCCAGCGCAAGATAACCGGGATAAGAGACACCATTGATACCCGCCTTTCCATTGTTGTTCTTAATATTTTTTACAAGCCAGTCAATCGCATCATAAGCATCGGTGCTTTCATCCGTTTTGGTTTTATCAATTAAATGATAAAGCGGGCGAGTCATTTCAAAGCTGCCTTCACTTTTAAACTTGCCACGCATATCCTGAAATACAAAAATATAACCTTCAGAAGCCATGGGTTTCAAACGACCCATTTTACTTAACGGTATGTCTACTCCTTCGGGTATAGGAAAATCAGCACCATAGGGTGTTCGCTGGATTAGGAAAGGACAGGGCTTGTTAGACTGAGTGGGCGCAAACACAACCGTAAAAAGTTTTACCCCATCCCGCATCGGTATCATATATATTTTCTTGGAATAATTTCGGATGGAATCTGTTTGTGCAAAAACATGGCTGCAAAGGAA
This sequence comes from Bacteroidota bacterium, assembly GCA_031417635.1. Lineage (GTDB taxonomy): Bacteria > Bacteroidota > Bacteroidia > Chitinophagales > Chitinophagaceae > Sediminibacterium. The sequence goes on from JANOVY010000107.1 coordinate 54,327, forward strand.
ACTAAGCAACAAGATAAAAACTAAGTTTTTTTTCATTGTAAACTATTTATGATAAAAATTGTTTTTCGCTTAATGGCAAAATACGAATTCCCTAGCGAATCATAACACATTTATGAATGTGGTTCTACTTACCCATACTTGGCCTCAGTTTCCGGTAAACAGTGCCTTGATGACCCGATGTTTGCTCGTCAAGCCCTGACTTTTGGCAATGCATTGTTGTACACTGCTGCTTAATCTAGAACCCTAACATCTTGTCGAACTTGTCTTAAGTCAAAATAATAGCAAACTAAAAGTCCAAGTGCGTATGCTACAATATCTAAATAGTCAAAAGTACCGGCTAATACACCTGCTGGCCAATAAAAAGTCTTGAACTCAGAAATGATTCCAACAACAAGAATTGATATCAACGCTCGCTGCGGAGTGACACCAAACCAGTCCTTAAAAACCAATAGTTTAGGCAGTATATCGTCTTTAGTTGAGAGGCCTCGAATAACAATGTAAAACCAAGCAGGAAATGTTAAGTCTGATAAATAATTAGTCAAAAAACCTCCTTTCACCCTAGCCATGGATAATGCCGCTCCAGTCACCCAACATATTAGAAGTATCCAGTATAAAATTGTCCAAGTTTTCTTTCTCATGGCAAGTGTCTACTTTTAGTTAACATTTTTCTAGCAGTTTCGTACAACGTTTTCGGACTTGGCGAAGGCGGCGATTTTCACCATCCCGAAGCTTCGGGATTGATGCGGAGTCCGCCTTAGGCAGATGATTAACCATAAATATGTCTGCGGAGCACTGAACCGCCTCTTTTGCCAAACCTGTATTATCGGTTCGTGCTTCTATTTGTCCGATGTTGTGTCGTTTTAAACTTAAACAATTGTCTGCACTGTCGGCTGAGTTGGCTTGTAAATAATTGATAGGTGTTG
>JANOVY010000108.1:0-2908 GCA_031417635.1 Bacteroidota bacterium
TGGGAACAAGGCTTGAACAAGAAGTTTCATGAAGCCAAAGCATTTTATTTAGTGATTGCCCTTTCACTTATCCTGGGATTATCATTAAATTATGTTGGCATTTCACCCATTAAAGCTTTACTATATGCTGCTATTTTATATGGTTTAACGGCGCCAGTTTTAATAGCAATCATTTTACATATTTCTAATAATAAAAAGGTGATGGGTGAATATACAAATAGCCGTACTGCCAATGTGATAGGTATAATGGCTTTCTTAATAATGTTTGCAGCAGGTATGGGCTTAATTTTTCTGCAACTTACAGATAAATAACTATTTATACATTGTTGAAATTAGCACTACATTTTACAAGTATTTGCAGATTTTCCGATTTACACTTTTCCTCAATACCTATATTAACAGGAAAATCACTTTTCAAAAATATTCGTATTAAATCCAATCAACTAATCTTAGTAACTTTGTTATGTGAAAAAGGTATTACTGATATGCATTCTTTTCTCTTACAGTGTTGCCTCCTTTGGCGTAAGTCTTAATTACTTTTATTGCTGCGGAAAACTAAAATCAATCTCCTTTTTTGCAAACACAAATGAAAATAAATGTAAAGGAAAATCAAAAAAAATATGTTGCAACAATAAAGTAGTTACACTTCAGTTAAAGATTGATCAAAAAGATAATACCAAAGAAGGCATTAATTTATATATTCCGTTTTCTCCGTTACTTTCCTATTTTCCAAATTTTACCCAGAACCCTCTAATACAATCTTTTGAGCATACAACTAATTATATAAATCCCCCACCCGGCTATCTTCCCTCTAGGCAGATTCTTTATTGTGTATACAGAATATAATTTTTTATCAGACAACTTTTAACAAGTCTGATCAATCTAAACAAACATTATCTTATTATTTATTATCACTTTCCATTTTGCATGTTAGGCTTAATAAAAGTTTTAAACATCTATTGGAAATAAAAATCAAAACAAATGAAAAAGACAATCATGCTTTTAATGGCAGTAACATTGAGCATAACCCTATTTTCCCAAACCGATAAACCGGCTAAGGCAAATTCTACAAAAATGGAGAAATATGTTTGCCCTATGCATTCAGACGTTGTAAGTAATCAGCCGGGTAAATGCCAAAAATGTGGCATGGATCTTTCAAAAGCAAAGACATATAGTTGTCCTATGCATTCTGATATTGTAAGTAATAAGAAGGATAAATGCACTAAATGTGGCATGGATTTAACTGAAGTAAAATCAAAACCTTCCAACAAAAAAGGTTAATCATATTAGCGCAATAAGGGAATGTTTTTTCTTTATTGCGCTTCATTACAATTTTTATGAAAACTAGAATCATCATTTTATTATTCGTTTTTTTTACATTGAATAGTTTTATGACTATTGCGCAAAAGAAAAATAATAAAACCGAAACTTTTAAAGTTTTAGGCGTTTGTGAACAATGTAAAGATAGAATTGAATCAACTTTACAAAAATTAAAAACGTATCAGTCAAATTGGGTAATTGAAACCAATATGCTAACAGTAAGCTATGATAGCACCCGATTAACCAAAGCTAAGATTCAACAAAGATTAGCTTTGGTAGGCCATGATTCAGAAGAATTTCAATCTACCGAAGAAGATTATAAAAAGTTACCCGCCTGTTGCCTTTATGAGAGATGGAGCGCTAAAAAAATGAACACGGATTCAAATATAAATTCATTGACTAGTGTCATACGCCAAGATTTGCAAGCTATTACAGGACTCGTATTAGAAGAAGACAAAAAAGGCAAAATGACACCCCTTCCAAATGCAACAGTAAAAAGCTTACACTCCAAACAAATCAGTATTACAGATAGTACCGGTATGTTTCAACTCTCCGGTAATGTGCCTTTTCAAATAATGGTAAGCTATGTAGGTTACCCACCGGATACCATTACCATTACATCTATTACCGAAATAAAAGTGATACTTAAAAATGCCTTGAACAACCAACTAAAAGAAATCGTAGTAAATTCAAGAAACCGAGCTACCTATGTTTCTACGCTTAGTACATTAAATACACTTTATATAACACCCAGAGAATTAACCAAAGCTGCCTGCTGTAACTTAAGTGAAAGCTTTGAAACCAGTCCTTCTATTGATGTCAGTTATGCGGATGCAGTAACCGGCATGAAACAAATTCAACTACTGGGTTTATCCGGAAACTATACGCAACTGTTAACTGAAAATACACCGGAAATAAGGGGATTGGCGGGCAGTTACGGACTTACTTTTATTCCCGGTCCGTGGTTAGAAAATATTCAAGTCACCAAAGGAACAGGGTCCGTGGTTAATGGATATGAAAGTATTGCCGGGCAAATAAATATTGAAGAAAAGAAACCGGATAAAATGGATAAGCTTTTCGTAAATGCCTATGCCAATAATTTAGGTAGGTTAGAATCGAGTGTCAATTTATCAAAACTCATTAGTGACAAATGGAGTACTGCTTTACTCATGCATGCAAATGGCACCGTGGCTAAAATTGATAATAACAAAGATGGTTTTTTGGATATTCCTATCGGCCGACAATTTAATGTAATCAACCGTTGGAAATACCAAGACGCAAAAGGGGTAATTGCGCAGTTTGCTATAAAAGCACTGAATGATCAAAGGCAAGCAGGTGAAATTGGATTTAACCCTGAAACCGATAAATTAACGACCAATCGATATGGTGTGGGGATAGATGTGCAACAACAAGGGTTCTCAGGAAAATTAGGGTATGTATTTCCACAACAAAAATACAAAAGCATTGGCTTTATTTTTTCAGCCATTAATTATCAAAACAATTCCTATTATGGTTTAACAAAGTATGATGGTAAACAGTCTTCCATTTATGCAAATTTAATTTATCAGTCAATTATTGGCAATACGGC
>JANOVY010000109.1:0-2358 GCA_031417635.1 Bacteroidota bacterium
GCTTTTGATTTTGAGAAGCGGCCATGGGTCTCACAAAGTGGGTGGCCGCTCAAATATGAGGAACTTGTGCCTTATTACTCAAAAGCCCATAAATATCTGAATGTAGATCAATTTAATTATTCAGATGACCTGTACGAAAAACTGAATATAACTCCACCTTTGTTCGACCCTGAACAACTCGAATATCATTTTTCTAAATGGAGTACTCATCCCGATCTGCGTAGCATTTACCTGCCTTTAATTCGAAAATCAACCAACCTTACGTTACTTACCAACGCGAACCTTGTTAAGGTTTCATTACAACCCAATCATAGTGCTGTTAATAGGCTTGATTTTGTTACAATAACCAAAAGCAGAACAGTTAACCTGCAGGCCAAATATTACATACTATGTACTGGTGGAGTAGAAACAGCAAGGATATTACTGAGTAATCAAGACCAGGTAAGTTGTGGCATAGGTAATGAAAAGGATCTCGTAGGGAGATATTTGCAGGATCATCCCGGATTAAGAATTGGCAGTTTGCCGGTAGATCAGTCGTACCGGGAAATTCAAAAAAATTTTAATGTCCATTATTATGAGGGACGAAAATACTCGGTGAGATTCAGCCTCAGTCCTCAGGCACAGAAAAAAGAAGAAGTATTAAATGCATCGGCAGGGGTTGTTTTTGATTTTGACGAAGCCAGTGTATACAGTAGTATCAATACGATTGCCAACCATGCCAGAAGAAATGAACTTTCGATGGTAAAGATCAAAGATATTTTGAACATCTTTAAAAAAAGCCCTGATCTGGTTATTCCGCTATATTATTATCTGGTTAAGAACAGAATGTACAAACCCGGTACCATACCAAATATTGATGTTATCATGGAACAGGAACCCAATCCGGATAGCCGGGTTGAATTAAGTAGAGAACTGGACGAATTAGGCGTACCGCTTTCCAAGATCAGATGGAAATTAACGGATCTTACATGGAAAACCACATTGAAATTTGCTGATAATATTGTTGAAGAATTTAAGCGGACTGGACTTGGCCGGATAACGCTGTTTGATGAGATTTCAGCAAATAATTCTGACTGGCGAAAACTCACCGTTGACCGTAACCATCATATGGGAACCACACGTATGAGTGAAACAAAAGACACAGGAGTGGTAAACGAGGATTGCAAGATGCATTCAGTTGACAATTTATATATTGCCAGTAGTTCCGTATTTCCTACGGGTGGACATTCTAATCCAACTTTAACGATTATCGCCCTCACATATAGGATCATTGATAAGATAAAAGAGAGACTTTCGGCAGAATAACCGGATTATTGGGTATAACGTATTCAATTTTTAATTTTATTTCGTGCAGGTATTAAAACAGGTGTGTATAGTAATCCCCGTACACCGGAACATTCCAACAACAGAGGAAAAAATATCTATTAAACGGTGTTTTGATATTTTAGGGAAATATGATATATTTTTTTTGTGCCCCGAAAAGATGGAACTGAACGAATACACTAAACTGGCCGGCGAACAAAAATATCATATAAAATATATCGACAGCTATTGGCAATCCAGCTTGAAGTGTTATAATAAAATGAAGGTATCACCTGTTTTTTATAGGCTTTTCGCAGATTATGAATATATGCTTACCTACGAGCCTGATGCTTACGTTTTCAGAGATGAATTATCTTTCTGGTGTGAAAAAAGGTTTGATTATATCGGAGCTCCATTTTTTAATAAGTATAATAAAGTAGAAAAAGTAACCGGTAAACAGATCACCGGTGTAGGTAATTCCGGCTTTTCACTCAGGAATATTCAGAAATGTATTCTGGTATTAACTGACGTAAATATATTTATGCGCATTGCCGGCACCTTTGATAAAATCAAAGCAGGGACTATGCTCAGAGCATTGTTCTTATTTGATAGTATCCTGCCAGATAAGTTTTTATTCAAGCTAAGAATGGTAAGGGCCTATCTTGCAAATGAATATACACACGAAGATGTTTTTTGGTCGATATTTGTTCCTGAACTTTTTCCTTCTTTTACAATTTCAGATTCTCACAATGCATTAAATTTTTCATTTGATGCGAATCCGGATATTTGTTTCGAATTAAGCGGGAAAAAGATACCCTTTGGCTGCCATGCCTGGGCGAAAAATGGCAGACATTTTTGGCAACCATTTATGAACAATTAAAAACACTGTGCAAGTATTTGTTTAGTGTAGTTTATATAGCAAACAGCATAGAGTAAATGAATTCCACCGGTACATTAAATATAAAGGGCTACAGGCCTTTGGTTACGATAATAATAGCAGTATATAATGCGGCAGATACCCTTGAGGAAACCCTGCTGAGTATTATCGGGCAAACC
>JANOVY010000110.1:0-7493 GCA_031417635.1 Bacteroidota bacterium
TCCAGTACCTTGCTTAAATTGATTATGTGGCGTAAATGTGGCGTAATTGAAAATAAAAAAAGGGCTACATTTCTGTAACCCTTTGATATTCAATGTGGGCCCACTAGGACTTGAACCTAGGACCACCTGATTATGAGTCAGGTGCTCTAACCAACTGAGCTATAGGCCCTGAATTTCGGTTTCCCGAAAATCATAAGAGGCGCAAAAATAGAGAAATATAGCAAATATCGAAAAGAACTATTTTTTGTTTGAGAGAATTAACTGCTCAATCATTTTCCTGCTTTTCCATTTTTTAATCTCAGTCTCACGTTTTAGGGCATCATTTTTGGTTAGTAATTGTTCGCAATAAACCATTATCCAATCTTTTGCCTTACCCGTAAATCCGGAATGTTGCGAAAGGTGTTTTGCTAACCTAGATGTAAGGTTTTCAGTTGAACCGATATAATACTTATCAATATCAGGAGAATATAATATATAAACGAAATACATTAAAAGCAAGAGAGTGACTCTAGGACCATCCCGACTTTGGTCGGGATGCTCTAACCAACTGAGCTATAGGCCCTGAATTTCGGTTTCCCGAATATCATAAGGCGGCAAAAATAGAAAAATTAGCCACACCACAAAACAAAACATCTTCCAAAGGGTAGATTCTAACTTAAATAGTCTAAAAACAATACGAATCAACCGTTTTATTTTGATTACTCTTTTAGATTTGCACCATGCAACCCATCAAAAACATCATTTTCGACCTCGGCGGTATATTCTTAAATATTGAATACGAACTAACAGAAAAGGCATTTATCGATATGGGGGTTACACAATTCTCTGAAATGTATAACCAACATCATTCTAATGACCTTTTTGAACTATTGGAAACCGGTAGTATGAGCGAAGAAGCATTTTATGATGCTTTTCGTTTACAATCCAACACTAGTCTTACAAATGAACAAATTAAAACAGGCTGGAATGCATTACTATTAGATTTTCCGCAAGAAAGATTGGAATGGTTGCAAAAAATTAGACAAAAATATAACATTTATCTTTTTTCTAATACGAATATTATTCATTATGATGCTTTTATCGAAAAATTGAAAAAGGAGAATCTTTGTACAAACTTCAATCAACTGTTCATAAAAGCCTATTATTCACACGAACTTGGGCTCAGAAAACCCTATGTAACTTCCTATTTAAAAATACTTGAGGAGCAGAACCTACTGGCTTCAGAAACTGTATTTATAGACGATACCGCAAAAAATATTGAAGGGGCCCATAAAGCAGGTATGCAGACTATTCATTTGGTGGCACCTATGACTTTGCTGGATCTAGGGTTATAATATACCTTAGTTTAACCCCCTCTGCCTTCGGCATCTCCCCCTTTAAAAAAGGGGAGAAGCCTTAGCAATGGAATTGATTAGAATACGTTGTAAAAATAGACTACTAAACTTCCCTCCCCTTTTCAAAGGGGAGGTGCCCAAAGGGCGGAGGGGTTAGATCTTAACCCCCACTGCCTTGGGCATCTCCCTCTTTAAAAAAGGAGAGAAACTTTAGCAATGGGGTTGATTAGAATACGTTGTAAAAATAGACCACAAATGTTTCCTCCCCTTTTCAAAGGGGAGGTGCCCAAAGGGCGGAGGGGATGAGTGTTACTTCACTTCCTCAAACTCAATATAATCACTATCCTTTGCCTTAGTGGCCTGGGCCTGCTGTGTAGGTGCTGCTTGCTGCTGTTGACGCTGCTGTGCTTGTTGCTGCTCCTGCATTTCCTTCAATTTATCTTTTACCTGCGATGTGGCTTTGCCAACAGGAATCAATAACTCAAATACAAATTTGTACAACAGATAGAATAAGATTCCGTATAAAATAATCTTTGACATAAGAATGCAAAAGTAAAGAATTTCATGGAAGTACTACCTCCCCTCTCCACATAGTGGGAGGGGCCGGGGGTGAGGAAAAATGGCAGTGCAGGAAAAAAAGGAAAAATTTGGAAGTTTACCCACAGTTTACCTACATTTGCACCAGATAAGAATCAATAGAAGGGAACGGCTACCGTTCCCTTCTCCTTTTTAGGTATGGCAAACGAAGCAGCTTTAACAGAAATAGAAAAGATGATTGAGTCCATTATGGTGGACGAGCCTGAATACTTTTGTGTATCTGTCCGTATTAAACCCACCAATAATGTAAAAGTTTTTATTGATGGAGACAATGGATTGGCCATTGAAAAATGTGTTCGTTTCAACCGAAAATTGTATAAGCTGATTGAAGAAAGTGGTATGTATCCCGAAGGGGAATATTCGTTGGAACTTTCTTCACCCGGCGTTGATGAACCACTGAAATTGAATCGCCAGTATACAAAGAATATTGGCAGAAATGTAGAAGTTGTGTTAACAGATGATTCAGTTAAAGAGGGTTTGTTACTAACGGTAACTGCCACAGACATTACGATTGAACAGACAACAGGAAAAGGAAAAAAAGCAGTTATTCAACAAATCGTTATACCATTTGACAATATAAAAACAACAACCGTTCAAACTAAATTCTGAGCCCAAAGCGCTTAGCTCATCACATTGAGCAATGAGCCGGAAGCAAGGAACAAAAAAAATGAGATATGGCTAGTATCAACTTAATTGAGGCATTCCAAGAGTTCAAAGATGCAGAAAACATTGATCGTCCCACGATGATGAAAGTGGTGGAGGATGTATTCAAAACATTGCTACGTAAAAAATTCGGCAGCGATGAAAATTTTGATGTAATCGTAAACGCAGAAAAAGGGGATCTTGAAATTATTCGTCGTAGAATGATTGTAGATGACGGAGAAGTGTTGGATCCTTTGGCTGAAATTGGTTATACCGATGCTTCAAAAATTGAACCCGATTTTGAAATTGGCGAAGAATTATATGAAGAGGTAAATATTCTTGATTTTGGCCGCAGAGCCATACTGGCTGCCAAACAAACCTTGGCCAGCCGTATCAGCGACCTAAAGAAAAATGTGTTGATTAAGAAATATGGCGACCGTATTGGCGATATCATTGGTGCAGAAGTATACCAAGTTTGGAAGAAAGAAGTTTTATTGCTCGATGAAGAAGGCAATGAATTGATTTTACCTAAATCAGAACAAATTCCGCAAGACTATTTCAAAAAAGGCGAAAATGTTCGTGCAGTGGTAGCAAGGGTAGATTTAAAAAACAATTCTCCTGTAATTATCTTGTCCAGAACCAGCCCTTTATTCCTTTCTAAATTATTGGAAATTGAAGTACCTGAAATATTTGATGGACTGATTGCTATTAAAAAGATTGTTCGTGATCCGGGAGAAAGAGCCAAAGTTGCGGTTGAATCTTACGACGATAGAATTGATCCGGTAGGTGCTTGTGTAGGAATGAAAGGTAGCCGTATTCATGGAATTGTTCGCGAATTGAAAAATGAGAATATAGACGTAATTAACTTTACAACCAATATTCAACTGTTAATACAACGTTCATTAACACCTGCCAAGATTAGTTATATGGATCTTGACAATGACAAAAAACATGCAGCGGTATATTTAAAAGCGGATCAAGTTTCTTTGGCCATTGGTCGTAGAGGCGTTAATATTAAATTAGCCTGTGAATTAACCGGTTATGAAATAGATGTTTATCGCGAAGATGAAGAAATTACCGATGAGTTTGATATTGATTTGGATGAATTTAGTGATGAGATTGAGCCATGGGTAATTGAAGAATTGAAACGCATTGGTTGCGATACGGCATATAGTATTCTGAAACTTACCGACGAAGAACTGGAAAGAAGAACTGACTTGGAAAAAGAAACCATTGCTGAAGTAAGAAGGGTATTACAAGAAGAAGTTGATAGGGAAGAATAAGCAACTTGTAAGAGACTATCTTTGTCTAGTGATGCAGAATCCTGCAAAAAGGGATAAAGTGTAGAGATAATAAAATTAAACTGTCCATGGACAATAGTCCATAGCCCATGGACTATCAAAACATGGTCCATGGACTTAAAAAAATTGAATGTCAGAACTGAAATCAACAAGACTGTTAGCAGCCGCCAAAGAGTTTAATATCGGTCAGGATACCCTGATTGAATTTTTGGTGAAAAAAGGATTTAACCGTGATGAACTGAAGCCCACCGCAAAGCTTTCAGACGATCAATACTATGCACTGCAGGCAGAGTTTCAAGGCGATAAAGTTGCTAAGAATAAAGCAGATCAGGTAGAAATTCCAAAAGGAGCTCAAGCAGAGGGTAAAAAGAAAAAAGACGAGGAAGAAATCACATTTAGAAAAGATGTGAAAAAGCCAACACCTGTAGAAGAACCAAAGGCTGTAGAAGTACCGGTAGCTGAAGTTCCAAAGCCTGAGCCGGTTGAAATAGTAAAACCGGAAATTGTAGAAAAAAAGGCGGTAGTTGAAACGGGTCATGTCAAAATTGATGCTCCGGAGTTGGCAGGTATGACAGTCGTAAATAAGATTGATTTATCCACCATTGATTCATCTACCAAACCCAAAAAATCTGCAAAAAAGAAAGTAGAAGAACCGGTAGAAGTAGTTCAACCTGAATCAAAGCCTACTTCTAAATCAAAAAAGAAAGCAGCACAAATAGAGGAAGAAATAGCAACCCCGCCCATGCCGATTGAGGTGTCTGAAATAAGTGCTGATGAAACGAATGGCCCAACCATTGAAAATATTAAGGCAGAAAAACTAGAGGGACCTAAAATTCTTGGAAAAATTGAGCTACCCGTTAATAGTGATACCCGACCTAAACCTATGGGGAGGGATGAAAAGCGTAAACGCAAACGTATTCCCGTAGATAAAGCGCCGGGTACACCGGGTGGTGGTGGACATGCTGGAGCCAATGCCCCGGTTCGCGACCCTAATGCAAAACCATCAGGCCCTAATCGCCCAATCGTTCCTGCCAATAACAATGGTGGCGGTGGACGTGATAACAGAGGCGGCGGTGGTGGAACAGGGGGTGGCGGATTTAATCGCGGTGGTGCCGGTGGTGGTAACCGTAGTGGAGGTGGTGGACGTGGAGATAGAAATGCCCCGGCTCGTCAGGAGGATAAAGAAATAGATCAAAAAGCAATACAAGAAAAAATACGCGAAACACAAGCCAAGCTTGCCGGTACCGGTGGACGTGGTAAGAGTTTGAAAGCTAAATATCGCCGTGCCAAACGTGATGAAGCTGCAGAATCATCTACAGGCGAAGAAACCCTTGATAATAAACTGCAGGTTACCGAGTTTGTAACGGTAAGTGAACTAGCCAACTTGATTGATGTAAGTTTCGCAGACGTGATAGGCAAGTGTATGAACCTCGGTATCATGGTGTCTATTAATCAACGTTTAGATGCAGAAGTAATTGAATTGGTGGCCAGTGAGTTTGGTTTTGAAGTTGAGTTTATTGGGTTGGAAGAAGTGGATGATTTAGATGATGACGATGAAGATGATGATGAGGCGGAACAAGTACTAAGACCTCCTATTGTAACTATCATGGGTCACGTAGATCATGGTAAAACATCTTTATTGGATTATATCCGCAGTGCCAATGTTGTTGCAGGTGAAGCGGGTGGAATTACACAACACATCGGTGCATATGAAGTAACCCTGCCCAATGGCAAAGCCATTACTTTCTTAGATACACCTGGTCACGAAGCCTTTACTGCCATGCGTGCTCGTGGAGCCAAAGTAACCGATATAGCCATTATTGTAGTGGCAGCGGATGATGCAGTAATGCCGCAAACCAAGGAAGCCATTAGTCATGCGCAGGCAGCAAGTGTGCCTATGATTTTTGCAGTGAACAAAATTGATAAAGACGGATCCAATCCGCAGAAAATTTATGAGCAGTTATCGCAAATGAATATTTTGGTTGAAGCTTGGGGTGGTAAATACCAGAACCAAGAACTTTCTGCCAAACAAGGGTTGAATGTAGATCTTTTATTAGAAAAAGTTTTATTGGAAGCAGAGGTATTGAGCCTAAAAGCCAATCCTAAAAGAGAAGGTTCTGGAACAATTATTGAAGCATCATTAGATAAAGGACGTGGGTATGTAGCCACCATCCTTGTTCAAAATGGAACATTAAGGCAGGGCGATTTAATTGTATCCGGACAACATTACGGAAGGGTGAAAGCCATGTTCAATGAAAGAAATTTGCGTATTGAAGAAGCACCACCCTCAACACCGGTTGTGATTTTAGGACTCAATGGAGCTCCACAAGCCGGAGAGAAGTTTAAGGTTTACACAGATGAAGCCGAAGCAAAAGTAATGGCCACCAAACGTGCGCAATTATTACGTGAGCAAGGTTTGAGAGCCAGAAAACATATTACCCTTGATGAGATTGGTCGCCGTTTGGCACTTGGAAACTTTAAAGAGCTTAATATTATTATCAAAGGTGATGTGGATGGTTCTGTAGAAGCATTGAGCGATTCATTGCAGAAATTGTCAACAGAAGAAATTGCCATCCGAGTAGTACACAAAGGTGTGGGACAGATTTCGGAAAGCGATGTTTTATTAGCCACTGCTTCTGATGCAATCATAATCGGATTTAATGTTCGTCCATCTATTCAGGCAAATAAATTATCTGAGACAGAAGGCGTAGAAATCAAATTATATTCTATCATCTACACCGCCATTGATGAGCTGAAGAGCGCGATGGAGGGAATGCTAGAACCGAAACTGCAAGAAAAAATTATTGCCAACGTTGAAATACGGGAAGTATATAAATTTGACAAGGCCACAGTTGCCGGTTGTTTTGTTCTCGATGGAAAAATTGCCCGAAACAGTAAAATCCGGATTATCCGGGATGGTATTGTGGAATATCCAAAAGGAGAAGGTCAAAGCGCCGAACTAGGTAGTCTGAAGCGTTTCAAAGACGATGCAAAAGATGTTGCCTCAAATATGGAATGCGGATTAACCATTAAAAATTATAATGATATTAAAGTAGGTGATATTGTGGAAGCATTTGAAGTAGAGGAAGTGAAAAGAACGCTGTAGGGTAGTTAAAAAAAGTTAAAAGGGTTAAAGAGGTTAAAATAGTTAAATGGGGGTTAAAGGGGTTAAAATAGTTGAGAAATCCCTTTAACTATTTTAACCCCTTTCAACTACTTTAACCCCTTTCAACTACTTTAATCTCTTTCAACTATTTTAACCCCTTTCAACTACTTTAACCTCTTTCGACTATTTTAACCCCTTTAACTATTTTAACCCTTTTAACGCTTTCTTTACCTTTTTAAAGCCATTGTTTAACTAATTTTGATAGATATAGCGAAGTATGAAGAAGATTTTCCTATTTATTTTTTTATTGAGTAGTCTAACGATCGTGTCTGCAATTGCACAAACTCAAAGGGTTGTAGCTGATAAAATTGTAGGGCAGGTTGGAGATAAAATCATTCTTCGTTCAGATATAACCAATGCATTGAATGATGCAAAAAGACAAACACAGGGACAGGAAAATGTGATTCTTCCAACTGAGTGCCAGATTTTAGAAAGCCAGTTCATAAGAAAGGC
>JANOVY010000111.1:0-5055 GCA_031417635.1 Bacteroidota bacterium
ATGAAAATTCCGACTATGTTTCCGTTCAGGGCCGCTACATACAATTTGCATTATCCGGAAAATCCATCACTTGTGTCCCATTATATTATAAAATATATGGTATGCATATTGATGATATAAATCCTCGTATAAGGATTATTACTTCTGCGCGTTTCGGTATGCAGCAATTATATTCACTCCATAGAACCGAAATCCTACGGAAAATATTCGAAGTATGTAGAAAAGTAACAAATTCCACTATTGCTGAATACAGTTCTAACTTGGTTGGGATGTTTTATGGTAAACACATTATGTTGCCTGTATTTTGGATGGCCCGGGATTCGGCCAGGTATACGGAATATAATTATTCAGGAGCCAATCTAACTACAGTAGTAAGAGGCGACAGTCTTAAAAATTTTTTATTATCTGAAGAAGGGAAAAGTTATGAAATAAAATTTACAGAACTCTTAACAAAAGTGACCGGTAATACACCAGAAATGAGTAAGAAAATCTTTGATGAAGTTTTTTTTGAAATTTATTTTCCTCAAAATCATGTAACAGTGCAGCAACAAATAAATGAAATGCCTGTAAAACAGATTTTTTTTACATTTTATATTAAAAAATTAATACCTCTAAATGTTAGAGTGAAATTCAGAATATTTGCAAAATACATGGTGCCAAAAATATTTCAACGTATTAGAAATGAGCGACAATTTCCATTTCCTTTCACGGAGAATCCGGATTACATTAACGATTGGGAGAAAATAAAAAAAGTAATTAAACGTCACGGCAACCTGCCAATAGTTAAAAATTCTATTTCAAATTAATTTAAAATTTCAACCGCTCAATAAAGAAAAGTTAAACTTATTAATGAATCTAAGAAGGAAAAAAGTTCTTATCACAGGCGGCTCTGGCTTATTAGCGTTAAACTGGGCTCAGGCCATAAAAGAGAATTATGAGGTAACACTGGGGTTGCATCAACGGCAACTGATTGTTGAGGGAGTTGAATGTATAACGTTGGATTTTACTTCATATGATTCTTTATTTGGGCAGTTAAGAGCAATTGCTCCTGATATAATTATTCATACAGCAGGGCTTACCAGTGTTGAAGGATGTGAAAATGATCCTGCGTTGGCCTTAAGTATCAATACAGAACTGGCGGCTACTATGGCTAAAATCGGTGTAGCATTATCTGCCAAATTTATACATATTTCAACAGATCATTTGTTTAACGGATCTGTACCCTTCCCATTTGAAAAAACCCCTCCTCAACCGCTGAATGAATATGCCCGTACCAAATTACTGGCTGAAAGGGAAATTACAGCAATAAACCCGGATGCATTGATCATTCGTACCAATTTTTTTGGATGGGGGCCTTCTTATCGTGCATCTTTCAGTGACAGCATTTTGAATACGATCAGAGCCGGGAAGGACATTTATCTTTTTGAAGATGTTTATTTTACCCCCATTCTAATACAAAGCCTGATTATGGCCACTCATGAAATACTTGAAGCAGGTGTGTCAGGAGTTATTCATATAGTTGGTGATGAACGAATTTCCAAATATGAATTTGGCAGATTACTTGCAAAAGAATTTAACTTAGACTCTAATAATATCAAACCCATCCATTTTGCAGATAAACCCGGTCTTACCAGGCGGCCAATGGATCTGAGTATTTCAAATAAAAAAGTCTGTTCCCTTTTAAATAGATCGCTTGGAGATATTCCTTCTCAGTTAAGAATGCTTCACGAACTGGAATCAGATTCCTCAATCAAAACTATCAGGGAGTTATAATATGCAAAAAGTAAAAATTCCTATAGCCTTCATTGGTGCTGGGAATATGACGATTGCACACATGAAAGCTTTCTCAGACATCGAAGAGGTGGAAGTAGCAGGTATATACACCCGAACCAGAGAAAAAGCCGTTGGGTTGCAGTCTGTATATTCTGATTTAAAAATATTTGATTCAGTAGAAAGCCTGTATAACGGCACTCATGCAGCTTTGGTGGTGGTTAGTGTTGCAGAACTCTCTGTTGCAGCAGTACTCACAAAATGCATGAATTTTCCGTGGGCCTGTCTCTGCGAAAAACCGGTTGGTATAGACTATCAACAAGCACTTTTCTTACATGATTTGGTACAAAAAAAATCATCGCGCGTATTTGTAGCACTTAACAGACGGCATTATCATTCAACCAAAACGGCCCTTGCTGACTTGAATACTTCAAATGAAAAAAGAATTATTCAGGTCAGTGACCAGGAGGATATTTTGATACAAAGGAAGATAGGTACTACAGAAGAATTGGTGAAACATTGGATGTATGCCAATTCTATACACCTGGTGGATTATTTTAGTTCACTTGGCAGGGGGAAAATCATCAATGTTGAAAATCTGGTGAAGTTTGATCCTGAACATCCTTCATTGGTTGTATCAAGGATTGATTTTGATTCAGGTGATATTGGCATTTATCAGGCAGTTTGGAATGCGCCTTCACCGTGGTTGGTTTCTGTAACCACAGATTCCAAAAGGTGGGAAATGAGGCCTCTCGAGCAGGCCTACTGGCAGGAATATGGCACTCGGAAACTGAATCCTGTAGAACCACATCCTTGGGATACTGATTTTAAACCCGGTTTGCGGTTGCAGGCACAGGAAGCTATCAAAGCAATCAAAGGGTTACCGCATCAGTTACCTGATCTTGCTGAATCACTGCAAACAATGAAATTGATCTCATCCATATATGGGCTTTAAATATGAATAATGAGATGATGTTTAACAATACCGTAAATTTTATCAGAAAGACCTTTAAGGAGCCTGAGAAATTTATTGCTTTGCATGAACCGCTTTTTGTAGGAAATGAAAGAGAATATGTGCTGGATGCAATCGATTCAACTTATGTTTCATCTGTAGGTAAATATGTTGATCGTTTTGAACAGATGATGTGTGATTTTACCGGTTCGAAATATGCTGTTGCCACAGTAAATGGAACAGCAGCTTTACATATGAGCCTCCTCTTAGCTGATGTTAAAAGGAATGATTTAGTTATTACACAGCCACTATCGTTTATTGCTACCTGCAATGCGATCAGCTATATTGGGGCTAATCCAATATTTATTGATATTGATAGAACTACCTTAAGTCTCAATCCCTATCAGTTACTGGATTTTTTGCAGCATAAGACCGAACAAAGGTCGGGGAATTGTATTCACATTGAAAGTGGAAAACGGATAAAGGCCTGTGTTCCTATGCATACTTTCGGTCATGTTGGCGACGTTGAAAAGATGGTTGAAATATGCGGAAACTATAATATTGTCCTAGTTGAAGATGCAGCTGAATCTATTGGTTCGAAATACAAAGGAAAACATTCAGGAACATTTGGTTTGCTGGGTGCTTTCAGCTTCAACGGAAATAAGACCATTACCTGTGGTGGTGGTGGAGCGATCATAACCAATAGCGAACAACTTCGTAAATTAGGTAAACACCTGACTACCCAGGCTAAAGTGCCGCATCCCTGGGATTTTGTGCACGATTCCATAGGGTATAATTATCGGCTGCCCAATTTGAATGCAGCTCTTGCCTGTGCTCAAATGGAACGGCTAGATGAGTTTGTAAATGCAAAACGTAGACTAGCTGATGAGTATGCTGCATATTTCAAAACGAGCCCGATTCGCTTTTTTTCTGAACCACAGAATTCTTTTTCTAATTATTGGCTCAATGCGGTATTACTTGATGATAAGGTAGAAAGAGATTCTTTTCTGAAATATATGAATGATAGATCAATCATGACGAGGCCTACCTGGGCACTAATGAATACATTAGCCATGTTCAGGAATGATATATGTGAAGACATTCCAGACGCAGAATGGATTTCTGACAGGTTGGTTAATATACCCAGCAGCGTAATTCTAAATTGATAAATAATAATTTGTTTTCATTAAGAAAACATTCACAAATGTCGGCAACAATCATCATAGCAGAAGCAGGTGTAAATCATAACGGCTCTTTGGATTTAGCCAAGGCACTGATTGATGTTGCTGCAGAAGCAGGTGCGGATATAGTAAAGTTCCAATCATTCAAAACAGAGAATCTGGTTAGCAAGGCCGCTGAAAAAGCAGCATATCAAAAAACCAACTCGGCTTCTGTAGAGTCGCAATTTGAGATGTTAAAGAGGCTTGAATTGAGTAGAGAAGATCATCTGGAACTTATTAAACATTGTAATAAAAAGAAAATACGGTTTTGGTCAACTGCATTTGATACTGAAAGTATAGAAATGCTTCATGAGTTGGGTATCAAGATGTGGAAAATACCATCCGGTGACATAACCAATCTTCCTTTTCTACGTCAAATTGGTGCTTTTAGACAAGAGATTATTTTGTCTACTGGCATGAGCGAGATTGATGAAATTGAAGAAGCTTTATCTGTTCTGATAGCTTCAGGTACGCCAAAAGATAATATTTGTGTTCTGCATTGTAATACAGAATACCCTACACCAATGGAAGATGTAAACCTTCATGCAATGCAAACAATTAAAGAAAAGTTTGACGTGAAGGTGGGATACTCAGATCATACAAATGGAATTGAAGTGGCAATAGCAGCAGTGGCATTGGGTGCCACGGTTATAGAAAAACATTTTACACTAGACAGGTCTATGATAGGTCCGGATCATAAAGCTTCACTTGTGCCGGCTGAATTGGCGGCAATGGTAACTGCGATAAGGAACATCGAGAATGCAATGGGTAATGGAATAAAGAAGGTAACTTTTTCTGAAAGGAAAAACATTTCCATTGCCCGAAAAAGTATTCATATCTGCCATGATATGAAAGCAGGACAGATCATTACAGTAGACGATCTCTGTATGAAAAGGCCCGGAGATGGCATTTCGCCTATGCTAATGGACTCCATTCTCGGAAAAAAAGTGGTAACTGATTTCGCTGCCGATCATAAAATTACTATGAAGGATATCATATGAAAATAGGGGTGCTAACCAGCTCGAGGGCGGATTACAGTATCTATTTCCCATTACTGAAAGCACTGGAAGCGGATGATTTTTTTAAGCTTGAACTGATTTGTTTTGGCACACA
>JANOVY010000112.1:0-4155 GCA_031417635.1 Bacteroidota bacterium
CCCCTTGCCTGTTTTGGCCGTTAAGAAAGAGAGGGAACCTACCAGATAAAACCCGGATTTATCATAATATCCGATAGCCGGCGTTAGATAGGGCAAGGGCAAAGAATCTTTGCGCCCATAAAAAACGGTATTGGATAAATAGTTGCCGGAGAGTCTAAAAGAAGAATGATTGCTGCTGGCAATAGAAGAGGAGTTTTGGGCGTATGATAAATTGGAATATTGGCAAATCAACAATAAAATGAAAAAAATGTTTTTTTTACTATTCATAATACTTGGTTTGTCACGTCAATTTGGAAAATCTTTGAATTAAAACAGGTTGCAAAAAGGGATGATAATAAAATCCAATGGTTTAAAAATAGTTCAAAAGATCGAATGCAGATACTTTTCATCTTTGACGAACGAAAAGCAGATATGTTTAACTGTGCATCTCTTTTTTCTATTCGTGCATTCTACTTTTCTTGAGAATAAGGAATTGCGTTAAAAATTTCATAGGTAAATATTATGCGCAAATTATGCAAAATCAATATATTGCATATTTTAATATACATGTATTTCGTTAAATTTGTAAGTTGTTAATATATCTCTTCGTACTTTTGAATTGAATATGAAAATTATATTATTCTGTTTTAGTGTTTTGTTGGCAGTTATCTCTCCAACTCATTCTGACGCAAAGAATTTATTGTCTTCTTCCAATTTTGCATTGGTTCATCCGAAATACCAACCACAGCCCCTTACTGTTTATTCTGAAAGTGAAAACACCACGATTAATGATAATTCATTAGTTGAGGTTGATGATGAAATAAATGATAATGAGAGGAAAGTAATTCCTTTTCAGAAAACATTGAATAAAGACGTTTTTTATATTGATACATACAATACCGGTAAGTGCCTTAAAAAATATCGGTCAACAAGCAATTCCATTTATCTTCCATCCTCGCTTTATATTTTGTTAAGCGTCTTCAGGATCTGATAATTATTTAAAATTTACTTCCGGTTGCCGATTTCGTTTACAGCAACTCACTTGGCTATCTTGAATTAGTCAGTTGATATCATTTATCTTTTACGCTAACCATTTTCTGCACAATTCATTACAAGTTATTATAATGAAATTGAAATACCATTTATCAAAATACTGAATAGTATTTCGAGCCCAGCAATCAAATATTCTCAAAAAAGTTTATACAATGCATAAATCAATACTTTTTATCTGCCTGTTTGCGTTCATAGGTCTTACTGCTTGTAAAATAAAAAAAGAAGAAAAGCCGGAACAAGCCAAACTTACAATAACTAACCCGGTAATGATGGATACATCCTTTACCAAAGAATATGTGGCAGAAATTCAATCAATACAAAATATAGAATTGCGTGCAAAGGTGAAAGGGTATTTAGAGACGGTTCTTGTTGACGAAGGTCAATTGGTGAATACCGGGCAAATGCTATTTACTATTCGATCTAGAGAATATGATGCAGAACTAGCAAAAGCACAGGCTAAAGTGAAAACGACAGAACTTGAAATGAAGAATGTTAAGACATTGGCAGAAAAAAACATCGTTTCGCAAACTGAACTTTCGTTGGCAATTGCAAAACTGAATGAAGCAAAAGCAGAAGCAGGTATTGCCGAAGCAAACCTTTCCTTTACCAAAATCGCTGCGCCTTTTGGTGGAACGATCGATAGACTTAAATTTAAAATAGGAAGTCTGATTGACGAAGGTACTGTGTTAACTTCTTTGTCAAACAATAAAGATGTATATGCTTATTTTAATGTTTCTGAACAAGAATATTTAGATTATAAAACCCATACAAAGAAAGAGGAAAAAAATGCAATCACTCTTTTGTTGGCCAATAACCTACCCCATAAATACAAAGGAACCATTGAAACGATTGAGGGTGAGTTTGATAAAAACACCGGTAGCATTGCTTTCAGGGCAAAATTTCCCAATCCGGATTTATTGCTCAAACACGGTGAAACCGGTAAAGTTCAGTTAACGGTTGACATAAAAAATGCATTAATCATACCACAAAAAGCCACGTTTGAAATACAGGACAAAACTTTTGTTTATATAGTAGACGAAAACAATGTTGTCAAATCCAGGAATATTACGATCAAACAGAAACTCCCCAATCTATATGTGATTGAAAAGGGGCTGTCGGTAACGGATAAGATTCTTTTAGAAGGTATTCAAAGCGTAAAAGAAGATGATAAAATCTTAACTGTCATGATTCCTTCAAAACAAGTGATAGAACAGCTGCAATTAATTAAACAATAGGATCCATCATCATTACAAAGTAAAAAAATATGTTCACTAAATTTATCTATAGACCGGTACTTTCTATTGTTATTTCACTCGTCATTGCACTATTGGGTGTTTTGGCCGTAACGCAATTACCGGTTACACAGTTTCCTTCCATTTCTCCTCCCAAAGTAAATATTGCTGCAGAATATCCCGGAGCCAATGGCGAATTGATGATCAAATCGGTTGTAATACCATTAGAACGTGCTATTAATGGAGTACCGGGTATGAAATACATCGCCTCTGATGCAGGTAACGACGGAACAGCATCTATACAAGTCGTTTTTAAATTAGGAACCGACCCCAATATTGCTTCTGTAAATATTCAGAATAGAGTAGCGGCCGTTATCAATAAATTGCCGCCAATTGTTGTGCGAGAAGGGGTTAAAATTACAAGGGAAGAGTCTAGTATGCTGATGTATATTAACTTATATAGTAAAGATCCCAATTTAGATGAAAAGTTCCTATACAATTTTGCCGATATCAATTTACTGGCAGAACTGAAACGAGTTGATGGAGTAGGGTTTGCCGATATTTTAGGGAACAGAGAATATTCTATGCGAATCTGGTTAAAACCGGATAGAATGATGGCCTATAAAATTTCCGCAGATGAGGTGTTGAAAGCTTTAGACGAACAAAGTTTAGAAGCATCCCCCGGTAAAGCTGGCGAGAGTTCCGGTAAAAAATCGCAATCCTTTGAATATGTCTTGAAATATCCCGGTAGGTTTAGCACCAAAGAAGGCTATGAGAACATTATTTTAAGATCTACTTCTGATGGACAAATACTTAGAATGAAAGATGTGGCGGAAGTTGAATTCGGCAGTTCTTATTATGATTTGTATTCAAAATTAAATGGCAAGCCATCAGCGGCCATAGTTATTAAACAATCTTATGGCAGCAATGCAAATGCAGTTATTAGTAATATTAAAAAGAGATTGGCAGAAATCAAAGAATCTTCTTTTCCAAAAGGGATGGATTACGAAATAAGTTACGATGTGTCAACATTTTTGGATGCTTCTATTGAGAAAGTGATTCATACATTGATTGAAGCTTTTTTATTAGTGAGTTTAGTGGTGTTCATTTTCTTAGGCGATTGGCGTTCTACTTTGATACCCGCCATTGCAGTGCCGGTATCTTTAGTAGGCACTTTCTTTTTCATGCAATTTTTTGGAATCACATTGAATTTGATAACCCTTTTTGCATTGGTACTGGCCATTGGTATTGTTGTTGATAATGCCATAGTAGTTGTAGAGGCCGTGCATGCAAAAATGGAACAAAGCAATCTTGATCCGAAAGCGGCAACTGAAGCTGCCATGCATGAAATCAGTGGCGCCATTATTGCTATTACTCTGGTAATGGCTGCGGTATTTATTCCGGTAGCATTCATGTCTGGTCCGGTGGGTATTTTCTATCGCCAGTTTTCAGTAACGATGGCCACCTCCATTATTTTATCAGGAATCATAGCACTTACGCTAACACCAGCCTTATGTGCCACCATGCTCAAAAATAATCACGGCAAACCCAAAAGTAAAAACTGGCTTTCTCAGTTATTGGATGGGTTTAATAACTGGTTCAATCGTGTATTAGGCAGCTATAAAAAAGTGTTACAGGCAATCGTTAACCGACGTGTGGTTACCATAGTTGCACTAGTTATATTCTGCGGTGGTACTTGGCAGTTGAGTTCATTGATACCTTCCGGATTTATTCCTAATGAAGACCAAGGCATGTTTTACGCTATTGTACAAACACCATCGGGTGCAACATTGGAACGTACCAATGATGTGGTAGGGCAATTACAAAAAATTGCACAAGGCATGGAGGATGTAAAATCTGTTTCATCCTTAGCCGGATTTGAAATTTTGTC
>JANOVY010000113.1:0-1863 GCA_031417635.1 Bacteroidota bacterium
AATTACATTGTTATTACCATATTTTGCACGCAAAGCCATGGTAAGTTCTACGCCGATTTGTCCGGATGCACCGATCACTAAAATTTTATCTTTTAATACAGACATAATTCATATTTCTTAAGGACAAAGAAAAAGAAAAAAATGTTAACCAACCGTTTTTAAAAACAAAGGCCTTCAAAAAGTAGGCTTTGTTTCGATTGTGCACTTTTACTAATTATCATAAAGGGGTTGGCGTATTATGTTTACCCTCCCTTTCACAAAAAGGATGAAGAGTAAGTTATCTGCAGTTAAAGGCCCAAAAAATCTGCTGATATTTTCCAATTTCTGATTGGTAAATATAATTTAACCTACATTCGCCAACGCGCAATCCCTTAATCTGATAATTAGATAAAATGCTCCCTGATTTTCTAACAGAATTATTCAAATCGCAATCTTATCACCCAGACAGCTTTTTCTTGATTGCAGGCCCTTGTGTGGTTGAAAATGAAGAAATTGTAATAGAAATAGCAGAAAAAGTGTCGTCTATTTGTAAACGCTTAGAAATACCTTATGTATTCAAAGCGAGTTATCGAAAAGCCAACCGAACCAGTGCAAATTCATTTACGGGTATTGGAGATGATACTGGACTGACATTGATTAAAAAAATTGGTGACACATTTCACCTTCCTACAACATCCGACATCCATGCCCATGAGGAAGCCTCCATGGCTTCTCCGTTTATAGATATATTACAAATTCCTGCTTTTTTATGCCGTCAAACAGATCTTTTGATAGCCGCAGCCGAAACCGGCAAAATTGTGAATGTTAAAAAAGGACAGTTTTTAAATGGCCCTTCTATGAAATTTGCAGTGGAAAAAATAAAAAATGCCGGAAACGATAAAGTGATGTTGACGGAAAGAGGCAATACTTTCGGTTACCAGGATTTGGTGGTAGATTACCGAAATATTCCATGGATGCAAGCGCACAAAGTACCGGTAATTATGGATTGCACCCATGCTTTACAACAACCCAATCAAACATCGGGTATAACCGGTGGTAACCCACAACTCATTGGTACCATAGCCAAAGCGGCCATAGCTACCGGAGCAGATGGATTGTTCATTGAAACACATCCTAACCCTGCGATTGCAAAAAGTGACGGGGCAAATATGTTGCAACTTGATTTATTGGAACCCTTACTTGAAAAGTTAGTGAAACTGAGAAAAGCAAGTATTTAATTTCGAGTAGGCATTTACATTTAACTGTCCACCACAGAGGAAAATCTTCTGCCCTTTTGTATTACCAATTTTCTAGCGGATTGCGTTTCCCCGCAAGAATATAATTCTTAATATTGATCCAAAATGCCAGAATCATATATACAATTACCGGTGAACCCAGCGTAAGAAAAGAAATATAGATGAACCATAACCGGATTCTAGAAGAAGCGATACCCAACTTTTCTCCTATTTTAGAACAAACGCCAAAAGCACTTATTTCCAAAAATTCTCTAATTTTTTGCATAAAAATCGTTTGAAATCTTAAAACACCACCTAATCGTACTGCAAAATAAACAATTCAAAGATATAAAAGTTCAAAACAGTTTTTACCACACTTGATTTTCCGTAAATTTGCTTTTCCAAGCTTAACGCTCAACGCATAACGCTTAACGATTAATGGAAAAATAGCGTTAAGCATTGTGCGTTCTGCATTCAGCGTTCACTAAATACCTACAAACTAAAATCAATAAAAAATGGCCTTTGACATTGAAATGATTAAAAAAGTTTACGCCGAAATGCCTGCAAAAGTTGATGCAGCCAGAAAAGTACTGGGCAGACCGTTAACTTTAAGCGAAAAAATACTGTTTTCTCATTTGCATACCGATCA
>JANOVY010000114.1:0-3156 GCA_031417635.1 Bacteroidota bacterium
GTCATTGGGATGGCCGGAGTCGGCTCCATTAATTTTTAAAGGGCTGCTTAAGACAGGAGATTCAACAATAGTTGGATGGTGGGGAGGTGACAGGCAATTAGTATTGAACCGCACCAATTATGTGTTTACGCTTAAAACCAATAGAAAACCACAAATAGAGGGATTTAAAATCATCAATTTAATTGAAAGCTCTCCATTGAAGGATCAGCAGGCTACCGGTGATTGCTGGAGCTTTGCCACCACTTCTTTCATTGAAACAGAAGCCATCAGACTTGGTAAAAAACCCGTTGTTATTTCACCTATGTTTTTTGTGAGGCCAACGTATATCAATAAAGCCGAGAATTATATAAGAAAGAACGGCAGTAGCTTTTTTGGCGAAGGAGATTTAACCTTCAGCGTTTTGAAAGCTTACAGGGAATACGGGGCAATTCCTGAAATGGTTTATTCTGGAAAAAATCAAAATGATTCTAAACACGATCATGCAGCAATGAATATCGCATTACTAGAAAAAGTTAAATATTATTCTCAGTCCCATGGCGATTTAACCCCAGTGGTATATAGAAAAGACGTAGATAGCATCATTACAGTGACCATGGGAAAAGTACCTGATACATTTCGTTTCGGAGGAAAGCAATTTACTACTAAGTCTTTTGCAAAAGAAATGATTGGGATCAATCCCGATGACTATGTAGAAATCACTTCATTCAGCCATCATCCTTTTTATACAAAGTTTGCATTGGAGATTGAAGCAAACTGGGCTAATAATTATTATCTCAATCTTCCACTAAAAGATTTTAGCGCCGTTATAGATAGTGCCCTGATGCATAATTATTCAGTTTGCTGGGATGGAGATATATACGAAGGTTACAAAGATGGCTTCGCAGTTTTGAGTGAACATAAAGTTATTACTCAACAGATCAGGCAGGCCGCATTTGACAATCGAACGACAGAAGACATTCACAATATGCATATTGTTGGTATGGCAGAAAATGAAAAAGGGGATAAATTCTACATCATTAAAAACTCAACAGACAATAATGATTGCGGTGGGTATCTATATATGTCTAGGGAATACCTGCATTTGAAAACAATTTCTGTAATGGTTAACAAAAATGCCATACCTAAAGCAATTAAAATAAAACTTAAAGGATTGCAATAAAGCAGTTTTGTATTGAATTTGTTATATCCATTGTCATAAATCAAATAACCAACAAATATTTACACAAATAAATAAATTATTAAGATGAATAAAATAGTTGACTTTATGGACTTCTTTTTTTGGGTGCTCATATTCCTTTCAGGTGAAGAAGAAGACAATATGATCCCAATCGATCATATTTTGTAGCATTTTGAAAAACATATTTCGTGCAATTAAAATATTAATATTCTAACTGATAAAAAATAAATCATGGAAACGATTACAACCAAACAAAAGTTAATAAATTCCCCGTTAACCAGAATTATACTTGGACTTATAGTGTGTTTTATTTCATTTATTATCGCACAGCAAATTGTTGGGAAAATACTTGACTTAACATCATTAAATAAAAATGTCCGAAACCTGATAAAAGGAATCATTGCTGTGTCAACAGTGATAAGTACTTATATCTACTTTTTTAGAAAATATGAAAAAAGGGAAATTAATGAATTTTCAAGTAAAGGTATCGGTAAATACCTCTTAATTGGAACGATGATAGGGGTAGTATTACAATCGCTAACAATATTGGTGATTGCATTAAATGGTGGATTTGCAATAATTTCAGTTAACCCTATTTCCAATGTGATTATTCCATTCACAATAGCTTTTACGGTTGCAGTTTTTGAAGAAATTTTAATTCGGGGAATTATTTTCAGAATTATGGAAGAAAAACTTGGCAGCTACATTTCTTTATTAATTTCTGCAATCATTTTTGGCGCATTGCATTTATTAAATCCCAATAGTACACTAATATCCGGATTATTTGTTGGTATTGAAGCAGGATTATTATTTGGTGCTGCTTATATTTATACCAGAAACCTTTGGTTCCCAATAGCAATACATTTTGCATGGAATTTTATGCAATCTGGAATTTTTGGTGCAATTACTTCGGGTAACGAAAAAACATCAAGTTTACTTACTGCAAAATTAACCGGAAACTCATTCATTACTGGTGGGGAATTTGGACCGGAG
The DNA here is from genome assembly GCA_031417635.1 of Bacteroidota bacterium. GTDB lineage: Bacteria > Bacteroidota > Bacteroidia > Chitinophagales > Chitinophagaceae > Sediminibacterium. Next base: position 2,171 of record JANOVY010000114.1, read on the forward strand.
GGAACAATACAAGCATTAATATTTTGTGTATTGGCTTCTATTGTTCTACTGCAATTAAGCAAACATAAATTGATTCATCCTAATTGGAAAAAGAAATAAACCAATAAAATAATTTTAGGGGGGTAGAGGGTGTATGTGTCAATTTAAGTTTCTTTTTTGGAATAGCAACAAGTACATAAACTGATATTGCTACCCATATCTGAGTCTTTACTTCATTTTCACTAAAGCCACTCAAAGATTGAATTTTTAAATTCTGTTTTATCCCGCGTTAGGTTCACATGAATTCACGTAAATTTCTGTGAATCAAAACCTTTCAATACACAAAAACAAAACTGGCGACTTTTTAGTGAAAAGAGTTTTTAAGTTTTTGTTCACCTTCATATTCCTTCTTTGTAACACTATGAATCTTTTCAAGGGAATTTGTGCGAATTCACATGAATTCCTGTGATTACCAATGGATTTTATTAGCATTTACAAATCGGTGCTTGTAAGAAAAATAATTCTTTTATGGTACCGTTTCATAAAAAAAAACCTTATAAAAAAAGACAATCACCCTTTTACCCACCGGGGAATAACATTGTGAGCTTTCGAAATGGTAGAGAATCAACTTCGAAAAAGTCAACAAGAAAATGGGAGTTCTTTGGATTTTTCTTTTAGACAAAAGTAGGGCAGGAGGCCATAAATATTTTAAAGGAACATTCTTTGTTTGCATTCAGTAATTCTTTTTACAGGGCGAAAATCTTTCTAAGGCAGATAAAGGAAAAGATATGATTTTGGCGGGAGGTATACAGGAGTATTTAAAATTTTGAAGGCCCAAAGTTTAATTCTTTACGTTAATAAACAAGACATATTTCACATCGTTCAACGTGAATTCACTAGAATTCATGTGATTTTATACATGTTAGAAAATCCGAAGGCTTTGATTTGAAAATCCGGTGAAACTGACCAACCAAATCCGCTAGGGATTGATCAGGAAAAGTATTGAT
>JANOVY010000115.1:0-41105 GCA_031417635.1 Bacteroidota bacterium
CAACCCCTTCAACCCCTTCAACCCCTTTAACCCCTTTAACCTCTTTAACCTCTTTAACCCCTTTAACCTCTTTAACCCCTTTAACCTCTTTAACCCCTTTAACCCCTTTAACCCCTTTAACGCGTTTTAACTTTCATTTTCAACTCCCCCCCCACCTCTCACAAGTGAATTGTATAACATATTCCTAAAACTCTGTAATATCCCACACAAACAATAGGTCCACCTTTGTTTGATGATGAAAAAAATCTACAGGCATACCGAAATAGGTTTTGAGAAACTAGTTGCATTCGTATCTGCCATACTTGGTAATTCCATCACATTTATATTGGCATTTGGTTTGGTGCTGTTTTGGCTTACCCATAGCCAGTTTTACAGGCAGAATATACATGAACGAATAGGTGATTTTATTTTCGGGACTACTTTTTTAAGCCTCTTTATTATTCAAAAATCATTTAACCGATTTTCCGGATCCTTGCATTTAAAAGTAAATGAGCTAGTAGCATCGCATGAACCTGCCAGTAATAAAGTTATTAATATAGAAGAGAAAACAGAATTAGAAATTAGTGAATTGTCAAAAGAGTATGCTGAACTGGCAGAGCTGGCAAAAGAAATAACGGATACAACCAAAGGTGATCAGTTTAAAAATAATTCCCTTTAAGGAAGCAAAGAAGTAAATAACTGAGGTTTTAATTTTTCATTTCATTCGAAATTATGTGAATGATGTAAAATAATCAACGAATTGTATAATTCTACCCGTAGAAACAAAAATACCTTCACAGTACATTAGTTCAGTTGCCATTTCGTGATGTAAAGTAAGTTGCCTGTTTATTCTTGAAATGACTGTTCTATATTTTTTATCATATTAAAATCATTAAAAATGAAAAAAATTATTTTTGCAACCATGATTGTATTAATGCTTTCAGAAACGAAAACGGTTTCTGCACAAGTCTCCGTTGGCATTAATTTTAATATCGGCGTACAACCCTTGTGGGGCCCTGTTGGTTATGATTATGTAGAGAACTATTATTTACCCGAAATTGATATGTATTACAATGTTCCCAAACACCAATACATTTATTTGGATCGCGGGCGTTGGGTGTTTGTGAACACTGTTCCAAGCCGTTATGGTTATTATGATTTTAAAAGAGGGTATAAGGTGGTGATTAATGAGCGGGATCCATATCTAAATGCACCTTACCACAGAATAAAATATGCCGGATACAAAAACAATCACAACCAGGTGATCATCCTAAACAGCCGTGATGCCAAATATTATGAGAGCAAGTCACATCCCAGTCATTCTAAATGGGAAAATGAGAAGGGAAATAAAGGCAATAATGGTAATAAAGGCAATAATGGAAATAAAGGAAATAAAGGAAAACATAAGAACTAGGGTGAAAGGTGATAAGTTGTAAGTAATAAGTTGTAAGTAATAAGTAGTAAGTAATAAGTTGAAAAAATGAAAAGTGAAAACCTCAGGTTTCACCTTTCACCTTTCACCTTTCACGTTCCACCTTCCACCTTTCACCTTTCACGTTTCACCTTTCACTTTTTCATAGAATCGTTACATTATTAACAGAATAATCATGAGTTTGGGTATTTATCTGAAAACAACATTTAATGATACGGGTCGTATTAGTCAATTTACCGGTCAATTTTTTAAAGAGTTGGTACTGCCTCCTTTTGAATTAAAAGAATTTATCAGGCAATGTTATTTAGTAGGGTACAAAACTTTGCCATTAGTGGGCATTACCGGGTTCATTATGGGGCTGGTGCTCACTATACAAACGCGCCCTACATTAGCAACATTTGGTGCTGAAGCTTGGTTGCCGGGTATGGTAGCCCTTTCATTAATTAGAGAAATTGCGCCGGTGATTACGGCATTAATTTGTGCAGGAAAAATTTCATCGGGTATTGGCGCTGAATTGGGCTCAATGAAAGTGACTGAGCAAATAGATGCCATGGAAGTATCCGCAATCAATCCCTTCAAATACCTGGTGGTTACTCGAATATTGGCCACAACACTCATGGTTCCCTTGTTAGTGGTGTTTGCAGATGCAATAGGCATATTGGGAGGTTTTATTGGTGTTAACATACACAGCGACGTAAACTTGTTCCGATATTTTTCCCAAGTATTGGAATCATTAGAATTTATTGATGTAATACCACCCACCATTAAAACATTTTTCTTTGGATTTTTTATCGGAATGATCGGCTGTTACAAAGGCTTTACAGCAGCCAATGGTACCGAGAGTGTTGGAAAGGCAGCCAACTCGGCAGTGGTTTCCGCATCATTATCCATATTTATCATAGACATGCTGGCTGTACAAATAACAGATCTTTTTTTCTGAACATGAAAACACTAGAGACAAATACCAAAGAAATTATTTCCACAAATAAAAACCAACCGGTTATTAATGTAAAAGGGTTGTACAAATCTTTTGGAAAAGACAATGTGGTATTAAATGGGATCGATTTTTTTGTAAACAATGGCGAAAACCTGGTAATACTTGGCAAATCTGGCTCCGGTAAATCAGTCATTATAAAATGTCTGATAGGCTTAGAATCCGCAGACAAAGGAGAAATATTAGTTTTTGATTCCAATATTACCCAACTCAATAACAAAGAACTGAATGCGATTAGAATAAGAATGGGTTTTCTTTTCCAAAATTCGGCATTATACGATTCAATGTCGGTAAGAGAAAATCTGGCTTTCCCATTAAGACGCCATACAAAAAACATAAGTTCCACTGATATTGAAAATGCCATACGTGAAGAATTGGTAAGTGTGGGATTGGAAGAGGCGATTGATAAGATGCCTTCTGAATTGTCGGGAGGTATGCGCAAAAGAGTGGGCCTTGCCCGAACACTCATTCTAAAACCCGAAGTTATCCTATATGATGAGCCCACTACGGGTTTGGATACCATCACTTCAAGAGAAATTAGTGAATTGATATTGGAGATTCAGAAAAAAAATAAATCAACTTCTATCATCATTACCCATGATTTGGCTTGTGCAAAATTAACCGGCGACAGAATTGTTATTTTAAAAGATGGGGTAATACATGCAGAAGGCAGTTTTACAGAATTAGAAAAAAGTGACGACAAATGGGTGCGTTCTTTTTTTATTTAATCACACAATACACTTTTATGAAAAAAGAATCAGGAAGAACATGGAAACTGGGAATGTTTGTCATCCTTGGTTTGGCAGTATTTGCCATTACGATTTATTTGATTGGGAAGCAGCAAAATATTTTCGGCTCAACATTTCATATCACGGCACGGTTTAAAACAGTGAGTGGATTAAAAGTGGGTAATAATGTGCGATTTTCCGGAATTAATGTTGGCACTGTTCATGAAATTGAATTGATTACAGATACATCTGTATTGGTTACAGCTGTGATTAGAAAATCTACTCAAAAATTTATTAAATCAGATGCCAGTGTAGGTATCAGCTCTGATGGGTTGATGGGAGATAAAGTATTAACCATTTATCCCGGCACTTTTACCAATAAACCTGTTAATGACAATGGCCTTGTTTCTTCTGTAAACCCGATTGAAATGAATGATGTGATGATTAGAGTAAAGTCTAGCGTAGACAATATAGACATCATTACAAATGAGCTTGCAGAATTTACGTATAAACTAAACAATGGAAAAGGAGCGCTGTCAAAATTATTGAATGATGAGGGTTTTAGTAACTCATTGGATGCTACTATGACCAATCTGAAGACCGGATCAAAGAAATTGAGCGAAAACATGGAAGCTGCCAAAAGTAATTTTTTATTGAAAGGGTATTTTAATAAAAAGAAAAGAGCTGAAGAAAAACGATTGGATGATCTAAAGAAACAAGAAGAATTGAAAAAAGATGCAACCCTAAAGAAGAAAAATAGCAATGATTAGAAGGCAGATAATACATTGTTAATAAATAAGTAAGATGTTAAATAATAAGTTTATTCAATAAAACATTAAAAATGATGAGAATATCAGGAATTGTACTAATCGTTATGGGACTGGCTATGATAGCCTATTCCGGATTCAATTATGTAACCACTGAAAAAGTTGTGGATCTAGGCCCTATTCAAATTGATCGAAAAATGAATCATCCTGTTCAATGGTCACCCATAGCAGGGGTAGTAATGATGGTAGGTGGGATAGCCATTATCCTACTTGGTAAAAAGGCGGATAAAAATTAGTCTCCCTTACATCATGTACATATGTAAATATTGCAATTTATTTCAACTTTTATGTAATCGTCTACTGGGTTAAAATTGTCATCTTTATTCTCTAAAAACTTTCTTATGAATAGTAAAATTGCAAATGAAGATGTTAACCTGCCTGATAGAATATTAGCCCATCAAACAAATTCTACCGGTTATCCTCTTTACCCGGTTTGCAACATTTCTGATAAGCCAGGCAAAGCGCAAGAAAACATTGTTACTGAAGATGTTTCCACATCAAATGAAGAGAGTGAAATGGATTCTAATAGTTTATCAAGTATCAGCTTGGATATTCTTAGTACTGAATTAGCAGATAACCAAGAAGGAATGGGAAACGAAAGCGAGATTAATAATGATGAGCGTGTTGTTGACCATTTTTTAAATGACCCTTCAGAAGATAGTGGCGAATAGGATATCTGTAAATACTGTATGATAGCAATTTAGTCTCATGTTGTTAAGGTTTTGAAAATACCATGATAAACGTAAAAAAAGAAGGGATTCTACTTCAAAAAACATTGCTTGATTTTGAAAATGAGGGCGTTCTAAATCCGGCCGCCATTAGAGAGGGAGCTTATGTTCATTTATTTTACCGGGCCGTCAGTTTTGGTAATTTTTCTAGCATAGGCTACTGCAAGTTACTAGGGCCGCTAGCGGTAGAAGAAAGACTAGAACATCCCATTCTTTCTCCTGAGTTTGACTATGAGGTACATGGGATTGAAGATCCTCGAATTGTAAAAATTGATGACCTCTATTACCTCACCTATACTGCCTATGATGGAACCAATGCATTGGGTGCATTGGCTGTTTCCAAAGATTTGCGCATTTTTGAGAAATTAGGAATCATTGTTCCCCAGATTACCTATGATGAATTTAGTAGGTTAACAGCGTCGAAAACCCCTTTGAATGAAAAGTATGTACGTTACAATGAACACATTCGTATGCTTGAAAATGAAAGCAAAAATGTATTTGTTTGGGATAAAAATTTGATTTTATTTCCCAGAAGAATACATGGGAAATTGTGTTTTTTACACCGAATCAAACCCGACGTTCAAATCATTGTATCTGTAACCGATTTAAAAGAAATCACTAAAGAATTCTGGCAAGATCATTTGTTGCATTTTAATGAAAACATAGTGCTCTCTCCCAAATATCCACATGAAGCAAGTTATGTGGGTGGGGGGTGTCCACCCATAGAAACAGCCGAAGGATGGTTGATTATTTATCATGGTGTATCCGATACGGTTAAGGGGTATGTTTATGCTGCTTGTGCAGCCTTACTCGATTTGGATAATCCACAAAAAGAAATTGCCAGACTTCCTTATGCATTGTTTATACCTGAATTTTCTTGGGAGTTAAAAGGAGAAGTTAACAATGTATGTTTTCCAACCGGTGCAGCCGTGTTCAATGATAAATTATACATCTACTATGGTGCAGCAGATGAGCGAATTGCAACTGCATCGGTTAGCCTCTCTGAACTATTAAACGAATTAATGCTTAATGTTAAAAAAGATGATTAACCTATTTGCGAATCCGGGGATAAAATTACTATTGTCTACTGAAAAACGACAAATACCTATTTCAGTAAATGCAACAAATTCAGTGGGCAGAAATAGAAAAATTCCGGAGGTGTTAATGATTACTTCCTATCCACCCCGTGAATGTGGTATAGCTACTTATTCGCAGGATTTAATAAAGGCATTGGATAATAAATTTAATCAATCATTTAAAATTGGTATTTGCCCTATTGAGTCACTAAATGAAAAACATGCCTATACCGATGATATAAAGTATATTTTAAATACTGATCAACCGGATGCTTTTTTTGGTTTGGCAAATGCAATCAATAGTGATACGGATATTTGCATGGTTTTGATTCAGCATGAATTTGGTTTCTATGCCAAAAAGGAACCTCTTTTTAAAGAATTTTTATTGCTTCTTAAAAAGCCGGTTATTGTCGTTTTCCATACCATCCTGCCCAATCCATCTGAAATACTAAATATGCGCGTAAATGATATAGCAAGCATTGCTAAATCGATTATTGTAATGACGCATTCTTCCAAAAAAATATTAGTCAGGGATTATGCAATACGGGATGCAAAAATAACGGTTATCCCACATGGAACACATCTTGTACCTCATGCTGATAAAGAACTTTTGAAAGATAAATTTTTACTATCGGGACGATCAATTCTATCAACATTTGGTCTATTAAGTTCAGGCAAGAGTATTGAAACAACTTTGATGGCATTGCCAAATATTGTTAGGCATAACCCGACTGTTTTGTTTCTGATCATTGGAAAAACGCACCCATCTGTTATCAAGCAAGAAGGGGAGAAGTATCGGGAATTGTTAACTTCAAAAATTGAAGAATTAGGCCTTCAAAAGCATGTTCTTTTTTTGAATGCTTTTTTGCCGCTACCCGAGTTATTGGAATATTTGCAATTAACGGATATCTATTTATTTACCTCAAAAGATCCTAATCAGGCAGTAAGCGGCACTTTTTCTTATGCACTCAGTTGTGGATGTCCCATCGTGTCTACCCCTATACCACATGCCATAGAAGTATTGAGAGATGATGCGGGTATCATCATAGATTTTAGTGATTCCCAAAAATTGAGTGAGGCGGTTAATAAATTGTTAGCCAATCAACAATTGAGGAAAAAAATAAGCTCAAATGCTTTACATCTGATGGCATCAACTGCTTGGCAAAATGCAGCGATCTCACACGCTATGTTACTTGAAAAAATTAGTAATCAAAACATCACATTGGCCTATACCATGCCTGATATTAACCTTGACCATATTAAAAAAATGACAACAGGGTTTGGCATGATACAATTTTCAGAAATCAATCAACCTGATTTAGCATCCGGGTATACATTAGACGATAATGCGAGGGCAATGATTGCCATTGCGCAGCATTTTGAATTAACGAATGAGGAAACGGATATTCAATATATCGCCATTTATTTAAATTTCATCAAATATTGTTTACAAGCAGAAGGGAAATTTCTAAATTATGTGGATGCAGTCAATGTGTTTACAGACCAAAATCATGAAACCAATCTGGCAGATTCCAATGGGAGAGCTATTTGGGCGCTGGGCTATTTAATTTCACTGCGTGATATTCTGCCGGAGGAAATCATTGCCGATGCAGAGCTTACAATGAAAAGGGCATTGTTGTCAATTACAGACATTCACTCTACCCGTGCAATGGCTTTTATCATTAAAGGATTGTATTATCGAAATATTAAATATAAATCATTCAAAGATATTTCGATTATACTGCAACTGGCAAATAGATTGGTACAAATGTATAGGCATGAGGCAGACAAAGAATGGCGATGGTTTGAAAGTTATCTTACTTATGCAAATAGTATTTTACCCGAAGCCTTGTTATGTGCCTGGTTAGCTACCGGGGATCCTTTATACAAAGAATTGGCTAAAGAATCTTTTGATTTCTTATTGTCAAAAATCTTCACTGGTAATACCATAAAAGTTATTTCAAATAAAGGTTGGCTACACAAAGGTAAAGAAGCTGTTCAGCTGACAGCCGGTGGAGAGCAACCCATTGATATAGCTTATACGATTCTTGCATTAAACAGGTTCAATTCTGTGTTTGCTAATGAAACATATTTGTGTAAAATGAAAAATGCCTTTAATTGGTTTTTGGGCAATAACCACCTGCATCGGATTATTTATAATCCTTGTACCGGTGGATGTTATGATGGGTTGGAGGAGAACGATATCAACCTAAATCAGGGTGCCGAATCAACAGTCAGTTATCTGATGGCCAGATTAGTGATTGAAAAAAACAATTTGAGAGCCATTGAAATAAAGCTAAATAATAGCATACATGTTGGAAAAAGAATAGTCAAAACTGCCTAGTGTAATAAGTGAATAATGCAACTAATATCAATGTTAATGTAACACTTCTTCTTCAAACAATATCCACCTTTACAACATCAATTTTACTAAATCAATTGAAACAAAAAAATGAAAAATCTAACAGAATTAAAAGGAAACTGGAATGAAACCAAAGGAAAACTAAAACAAAAGTTTGCATTACTTACCGACAATGATTTATTGTTAGTTGAAGGAAAGCAAGAAGAGATGCTAGGCAGACTTCAGGCTAAACTTGGCAAAACAAAAGAAGAAATCCAAAAAATAATTACTGAACTGTAACGAAATCTATAAAACACAAATTTAAATTTCTATTCATTATTCAATTACTTCAAATGAAAAAATCAAATTCATTTCTGGCCGTGTCACTGACGATTTCCACAATGATGGTATTCGCTTGTAATACCCCTTCAGAGAAAGTAGAAAATGCGGAAAACAAAGTTGCAGAAGCAAACAAAGAATTAAATGAGGCCAATGAAGCTTACTTGTTGGATATCCAAAAATACCGTCTTGAAACAGCAGCTAAAATTGCCAGTAATGATAGCACCATCGCCGCCATGAATGCCAAGATTGAATCCGAAAAGAAGGCGGCTAATGCAGATTATAAGAAGAAAATTGCTTTGCTGGAGCTCAAAAATATTGAGATGAAGAACAAAATGAATGATTATAAATCAAACGGAAAGGAAAATTGGGAAATGTTCAAGACAGAATTCAACCATGATATGGAAGAATTGGGAAATGCATTCAAAAACTTAACAGTTAAAAACGTAAAATAAATTAAAATATATGAATCACTCAAACGACACAGGAAAAGTAATTGGGGCTTTATTACTGGGCGCAGCAATTGGCGGAGCCCTTGGAATCATTTTTGCCCCGGATAAAGGCAGTGAAACCAGAAGAAAAATATTAGCAAATGGAGATGATCTATCGGATGCCATCCATGACAAACTGAATGATTTTCTTGCGGAAGTTAAAAAAGAAGTTGAATCGGTTAAAGACAAAGCCAATGTCTACATGAACAATGGAATAGATAAAGTGGAAGCTTTTAAAGTCGACTAAATACTATTCTTACATTTGATTGTAGTAGTATATTTCTTTTGAAAGAATCAATTACTACATCTTTTTTTCTAACATAGTTGTGTTTCCCATTTTGGCTCTTATGGATTTTATATTTCAAAAAAATAAATTTTAAATCATGAAAAGTTACCAAGGAAAGAATGATAATCAAGTGTTTGACTCAGAAAATCTAGTGATGTCAAGCGTAGGGATTTTGTTTGTATTAGTATTATACTTTTTAGTTAAAACTTTACTATAAACATTGTTCTTGACACTACTGCCTATATTTCAATTTTACTATTATGGATCCTAATCAAAGTTTAATTTGCCCATTATTTAAAAGTGCCGAAGATTTTGGTGAAACAAGTCTCGCAATACTAAAATTGAAATTTGTTTCTAAAGTTGCTGACATCAGTTCTTCATTGGTTTCTCGTTTACTACTGGTGATAAGTATACTATTTTTTGTGCTTTTTGTAAACATTGCCCTTGCACTTTGGGCTGGAGAATTGCTTGGAAAGGATTATTACGGGTTTCTGTGTTTGGCTTTTCTTTATGCTATCATCGGCATGGTTATTTTATTAAAACATAAACTGATAAAAGACCGTGCGAATAATTCTATTATCACGCTTTTGCTCAACTAAAAAAAATGCAAACGAAAACTACGGCAGCGGATTTACAAAATAGAATAACACAACTTGAAATTAGGCAATCCGGCGAATGGATACTACTTAAAGAGGCTGTATCGAATACGGCTGAAAGCTTGCAGCCGCTTAATTTAATAAAAAATAGTTTTAAAAAAATGGTTACCTCGGAAGTAGTAAAAGATAATATAGTAGATACTTCTATTGGCTTAACTGCCGGCTATTTATCTAAATTATTGATTGTTGGTGCAACACAAAACCCAATTAGAAGATTATTTGGTGCATTTCTTCAACTGGGAATAACAAATCTGATCACTAAAAATGCTAATGCTGTAAAACCATTGGTTGGAAGCGTTGTTAAAGCATTCTCAAAAAAATAAATCAATAACAAATGAATGAATATTCAAAAAATGTAATGACTCTTTTAATTATTATTTAAACAAACACATTCTTTAAATTTAAACTTTACACAATGAAAAAAATCACTTTTTGTCTTGCTGTTTCCTTTTTGGCTTTAACAATGATTCCACTCCCATCTAAAGCAACAGCTGACGTAGCAACCGCTACAACAATTCTTTCCGAGTCTGCAAAAAAAGAACGTACAGATGCTATGATGCTCAGATTAAAAGAGATAAAAGCAATGGACAAATCCAATTTGAGTTCTGCGGAAAGAAAAGCTTTGAGAAAAGAAGTTGTTTCCATGAAAAAAGAGGCGAAAGAAATGAATGGTGGCGTTTATCTTTCAGTAGGTGCTATCATTATTGTCATTTTATTGCTAATCCTTCTTCTCTAATTTTTTACAAAACTGTTTTCAGCTTCTCTTTTTTTAAAGCATTATTTGTAAGTGAGATGCAGGTTTATGAACTAAACCTGCATCTTTATTTTCATTATTTACAATTAGCCGGTCTTTTTTATTTCAAAATTTACCTGATTTATATCCTTTTGTAGCATAATACAAAATATACAAATAGCAAGGCACCATGAGTGCAAAAAATACCAATTGAAAATCATACACTTCTTTTAAACCGGCAAAAGCTTTCGGGATAATGGCTCCGCCGGCAATGCCCATAATTAAGATAGCAGATCCTTTTTCAGTAAACTTCCCAAGTCCATTGATGGCCATCGGAAAAATAGCCGGCCACATCAACGCATTTGCCAATCCCAATGCTGCAACAAACCCAACCGACATATATCCTTCTGTAAGATAGGCAGCTATTGTAAATACAATTCCTAGAATAGCAGAAATCTTCAATGCGGCTTGTTGTGTAATATATTTGGGTATGGTAAACAGTCCGATGATGTATCCCAATAACATAGCCCCTAAAGTAAATGAGGTAAAATATTTTGTATAATCAGTAGAGATGCCGAATCCTTTTCCATAGGTTCCAATGGCATCACCTGCCATTACTTCCACACCTACATAGAAAAATATACACAAGGCACCCAACCATAAATGCGGAAATTGAAATAGACTTGTTTTTATTTTTGCTCCCTCGTTTCCAATCGGTTGTATATTGGCTTCAGATGATTTTATTTCGGGTAATCCTGATTTTAAAATCCAGAAACCCAAGAATACCAATACGATTGCCATAATAACATATGGCGTATATATTTTTGAAGCAAATTCGGTTAGGATAGCATCCTTTGTTTGCTGATCAACGGCTGCATCCACTTTTCCTTCTAATTCATTCACGCCTTTTAACACAAATGCACTTAATACAATCGGGCTGATAATCCCCGCTACTTTATTACAAATGCCAACAATGCTAATTCGCTGCGCCGCACTTTCAATGGGGCCGATAATACTAATGTATGGATTGGAGGCTGTTTGTAATAACGAAAGTCCCGACCCAATTACAAAAAGTCCCAATAGCGACATTGGATAATTTCTATGTGTGGCAAATTGTCCAAACAAAAAAGTGCCAAGGGCCATTACCAATAATGCCATGGCCATTCCTTTTTTCATGCCGGTTTTTTCAAGTACCCATGAAGAAGGTAAAGCCAAGAAAAAATACGCCATGTAGAATGCTGTGGTCACTAAGAATGCTTTTGAATCTGTATCCAATCCAAATGCCAATTTTACATAGGTAATTAATGGTCCATTTAGCCAGGTTACAAAACCGAATACAAAAAATAAAATGCCAATAATGACAATTGCGTTTGTATTGCTTTTAGAGGGGTTTGTCATATATAAACTTTTTACCGTAGTAAAATAGCATATTTAAGCTATTATTAAGTTAAATGGAGCAGAGAAATTTGGTTATTTATTTTGTAACTTACTTTGTCATTGCTTTTTCTTTTGTAAATTAATATGCTTTATGCGTCCATTTTTATTTTCTTTCTTTCTTTTCTTGGTGCCAACGTTATATGGTCAAATGTCAGAACTCGGAACGAAAGTGGTATTGATTGGAACGGGCACTCCTAATGCTGATCCGGATAGATCAGGACCCTCATTAGCCATCATCGTAAATAATCATTCGTACGTGATTGATTGTGGCCCGGGTGTGGTAAGAAGTGCTGCAAGAGCCATCAATAAAGGGATTAAGTCATTGGGTGCATCAAAGTTAAATCGGTTATTCATCACCCATCTTCATTCAGACCATACTTTGGGATATCCTGATTTTATTTTAACACCCGCTGTTCTCGACAGGAATGAACCGCTTGAAGTATTCGGCCCTAAAGGGTTGCAATCCATGACAGATCATATTCTGTCAGCCTATCAAGAAGACATTGATATGCGAATTCATGGACTAGAATTGGGCAATCCAATGGCTTATAAAGTTAATGTGCATGAAGTTTCAGAGGGATATATTTATAAAGATTCAAACCTTATGGTGAAAGCATTTAAAGTGAATCATGGTTCATGGCCCGAAGCTTATGGTTACCGCTTTGAAACAGCTGATAAGGTAATTGTTGTTTCGGGCGATTGTACTTTTAGTGAAAATCTAATTAAGAATGCACAGGGATGCGATATATTGGTACATGAAGTGTATTCAATGGAGGGGTTTGCCAATCGAAATAAAAAATGGCAAGCCTATCATTCTGTTTTTCATACTTCTACCGCTCAGTTAGCCGAAATTGCCAACAAAGTAAATCCTAAACTCTTAATATTAACACATCAGTTATTATGGGGTGCTACAAAAGAAAGTATGCTAGCCGAAATTCAACAATGTTATTCAGGTAAAGTTGTTTATGGAAATGATTTGGATATTTTTTAAATTATGATTCTTACAGTTCTTTTGTTTTTTATTTCATTGATTTATGAATTTTGTCATCAATCAACCGGTAAGGGCTCTTCCTTTTCTCCAAATACATAATGATTAAACCATTGCCAGTTATGCCAAATAGCGGCTAAGCGCTCTTTTGGTTTTGTAATGCCATGCCCAAAACCTTTATAGACAATCAGTTTTGAAGGAACATTTCTGTCTTGCAACCCTCTGTATAATTCGTAAGCATTGGAGATAGGTACTCTTTTATCAAATTCGCCATGTTGAATAAGCGTAGGTGTTTTGGCAAGATTTATATTTGTCATGGGTGAGGTTCTTCTATACACATCCATATCTTGCCATGGAGTAGCAGTTAAATATTGCCGGGTGAAGGGTGTGATGTCTGTACTAACATAATAGGTGATCCAGTTAGAAATACCGGCACCTACTGAAATAGCTTTAAAGATATTGCTATTGGTAGTTAAAAAGGCTGAGATATACCCACCCTGGCTCCAACCCATACAACCCATATGGGCCGTATCAATATAACCTTTGCTGTTTAGAAATTCTACGCCGCTAACCACATCCCACATGTCGCCAATTCCCAAATTTCTTACATTCAATGAACGGAAATTTTCGCCATATCCCGCACTTCCACGATAGTTAACTCTTAGCACCAATGCACCTTTTTCTATCCATTGTAAAATGGGATATACCGTTCCAGGCGCAGGTTCCGGCCTGTCAATGGCAGTAGGGCCACCATGAATCACCACCAATAAAGGATATTTCTTATTTGCATCAAAATTTTTGGGTTTCAGGAGTACTCCTTCAATAGAAGTTCCATCTTTGCTTTTCCATTCTATGATTTCATTGATTGGTGTATTCCAATTTGTAATTTGTGAAGTATGGTTGGATATTTTTTTCCAGTTTGATGAAAGGCTACCCGCATAAATTTCGTTTAGATCAGAAAAGTTTCTACCTACAACAACAATCGCATCCGATTTTTTTGAGAAATTAATATTGCCAATATGATCAAGAATGGTATTGATTCTTTTTGATTGACCATTTATCGGATCCATTATGTATAATCCTGTTTTCATTTTAATGGAAGCGCCAAAATAAATTCCTTTGGTTGTCCATGCATAAATCGACTTATTTTCATCAATATCCGAGCCGATTTCTCGACTTTTTTTGGTTTGAATATCATAGATGAATAATCGATTATTCTTATAAAAATTGGTGATGGAATCATTGATAGAACTTCTATAAATGAATCCATTCCCCTCAGGACTCCACTGAGCAAAAGCATCATTGGCATTGTTGGCTACCAATATTTCCCATTTCTTGGTTCCTACATCTATCCATGCAATGTCACTGAATTGAGATGAATTGATCAATGAATTGGGTTGTGTATTAAAAATAATAGACTTGCCATTTGGATGCCAGGAAAATCCTGCTACCGTAAAATTGCCATTGGTTAGTTTTTTCTCGACCGGAATTTTGTAGCAATCCAAATTTTTAATTGTAGAATCTTTAGAAGAATAACAAGGATACAGTCCTGCCAACATAATTGAATCGTAATTAAAATCCATTAACCATAAATGACTAAGTTTATATTCTTCGCCTTCCACAGCAAATGCACCATATCTTTCTTTCATTGCTTTTTCTTTTTTACTATCGGGCTCTGCCTTTGTATATGCAATTTGATTACCCAATGGGCTCCATTCATAACCGCCAATACCATCTTCATCTTTTGTTATCTGTATTGCTTCACCACCATTCACAGGAATGATATAGAGTTGGGTTTTATCTCCTCTGTCAGCCAAAAAACTGACAAATTTATTATCAGGTGTAAAACCTGCCGACCCACTGCCCCCTTTTAAGGTTCGAGTTAGTTGAATGGGTTCTTGCGCTTCGGTAGATAGCCATATTTCATTATCATATCCATTTGTAACCCAATCAGTAGAAGTTACGGTATAAGCAATATACTTTCCATTGGGTGATATAACCGGTGAACCCGCCTGTTTAAGACTTAACCATTTTTCAAAGGATACACTCGCATTTTTTTGCGCTTGTAGCATATTAAAAAAAAGACTGAGAATAAAAAAGAGACTATATTTCATAAGCATAGATTGTGGATATAAATATACAAAATGTGACTAATTCAGCATTTCATTCATGGAGTAGTTTGCTTAATTATGTGTTCTTTTTCAGATATTCGGATTTAATAGATAAATTAGACTTTCAAAACAATGATCAATATGAAAAAAATAACCCTTTATTGTATACTTTTTTCTTTCTTAGGTATCAATCATGTTTTTTCACAAGAAAAACCAGAATGGAATGCAGTCTTTTCAAAAATTAATACAGAAGTGTTGGCCAACTCTAAAGCATACAGTAGTCTTAAACTGGCAACTGAAACAGTGGGTCATCGTTTAACCGGTTCAGCCAATGGTAAAAAAGCAGAAGAATTTGCGTATAATCTCCTCAAATCTTACGGCTATAAAGATCTTCGATATCAACCATTTGAAGTGGAAAGTTGGAGCAGAGGTACCTTACAGGTAACCATTGGATCAACTGCCAATCATTTGCAACCTATCAAATCTGTAACACTTGCTCATTCTCCCGTGAAAGCTGATGTGAATTTAGAAGTAGTAGACATGGGAAATGGGTTAGAAGAGGATTATTTATCTCATCCGGATAAAGCAAGAGGAAAAATTGCTTTAGTATACTTGGGTGTCGTAGAAGGTTCAAAACCCGGCACAAAATCTTTACATAGATCAGAAAAAACGGCTATTGCCACCAAACATGGTGCGAAAGGGATCATTATTATTAATACGGCAACAGGAGGTATCTTATTAACCGGAACTGCTTCTGTAACCGGTAAATTAATTCCCATTCCCGCCGTATGTATCGGGAAAGAAGATGGTTTGCAATTGCGTGCAAAACTGGCAACAGGTAAATTATATAGTCATATTACGATGACTAATTTTTCCGGGTTAATAAAAGCAAGAAACGTGATTGCTACCATTAAGGGCAAAACAATGCCGAATGAAAAGGTAGTTGTTGGCGGTCATTTGGATAGCTGGGATTTGGCAACCGGCGCTATTGATAATGGGATAGGATCTTTTTCAGTGTTAGATATGGCTAGAACTTTTAAAGCACTCAATCTGCAACCCGCAAGAACAGTTGAGTTTATTATGTTCATGGGTGAAGAAGAAGGACTACTCGGTTCCAAAGCCTATGTGGACTTTGCGGTTAAAGATAAAAGTATTGATCAACTTCGGTATATGCTCAACTATGATATGACGAATGATCCGAAGGGATATTCCACTACCGCAGAAGATAGCAAAGAATTATTCCAATCCATTGGCAATATTGCACGCACAATGGATACTTCGTTTAAAAATATATTTAGAAGTGGTGCCGGCTTACATAGCGATCATCAACCATTTATGTTACATGGCGTGCCTACCGGTGGCGGAGCCGGGGGTGGTTTGCCCAATAATGCAGGGCCTTGTTATCATGCGGACTGTGATGTATTTACTTTGGTTGATGAAATGGGTATGAAAAATACTGTACGATTCAGTAGTATGCTTTTATATGGAATTGCAGATTCTAAGGAAATTAAAGCCAAGCATTTTACAGATGAAGAAACGAAAGATTTTCTATTAAAAAATAATTTGAAAGAACCCTTGCAGATTGCAGGGGAATGGAGATGGAAGGATTGATTTGAAGGTGTTGAATTAATGATATATGAAAGTAATGTTTGGTGAAAAGTGAAAGGTCAAATGTGAGGTTCTGTTTTTTCACTTTTGACCTTTCACTTTTCACTTTTGACCTTTCACGAGTACCAATCGTTTTTATTTATTTTAATGTCCAATATTCAATGCTCAATTTTAAACGGGCAATTAGTTTTTTTTGAAAATTGAGCATTGAATTTTGTATTTTGAAAAATTTCTCCTCCATTTAAAACTAGTGTGAACGCCAAAAAAGCATCTCAACGTACACGCTTTGTTCTTATGTTCTCTTGGGTTGGCTTTTCTCATCCCATCGTTTTTGAATTGTCAAAGAAATATAGACTGCTAATACGGCAACGACCATCCCTCCCCCAACATCTATTGGAAAATGTTGGGCTAGATATATCCTTGAATAGCCTACTAACCATGCACACACAAAACCAATAGGCAGTACCCAAGTTTTCTTGCTCAAAATGCAAGCCAATAAGAAAATACTAAATGCTGTTGCGGTATGTCCGGATGGAAAGCTGTGTAAAGTAGCCAATTCCACACCGGGAACTGTATGAATGGATGGTAAATTATCTATGGCAGCCGTAGGCCGTAATGTTTCCGGAAAAATAAAACGTTTGGTAACCTGTGTGAATAAAGTAGATAGTACTAAAGTGGATAACAATAAGGGAAACTTTCTTTTTTCATAAATAAAAAATAATATAGTCACCAATATCCAAATGATGCCATCTCCCAAATTGGTCCAAAATCTGAAAAAATAATCGGACAAAATGCCCAAATCTATGTTAAGTAGAAAAAAGAAATCATTCTTGCCTATTACAAATGATACAGTAATTAAAAAGCATGCAGATAATAGCGTTAGTACTATCGCTATAGTAAATTTTCTATGGAAAAAAGAATGTATTGAATTCATGAGGTACATAACTATCCGCAAATCTAAGAAATGTAAGTTCTTGTCAAAACATAATAAAAGATCCCACCAAATAGGCAGGATCCCTCATACACCCAAAAACGAGTTAATAACACTATGATACCCCTGCCAATTCCAGGCTACGCTTTTTTAAATGAATGATATCAAGATTATCAATGATGGGTTCAGCGGTTAACACCAAGCAACTGCCATTTTCTTTCCACCAACTACTTTGAATTAGCTGATTTACATGTAAAACACCTATCAGGTATTTTCTGTCTGCTTCGGCATGCCATTCTTCTATCCATTCAAATTTTTCTCTGGGAATATATTTCCAGTCATCGAAGCTTATGTAGACTTTTAAATAATAGTCAGTCGATAATTCATGCGGTGTATGATGATATAATTTTTTGTATTCATACCGGTAATCATATCGCAGAGCTCCAATATCGCTTAATACGGCGGAGGCAGTAGGGAAACTACCGGCACCTTTTCCATAAAAAAACTGTTTATCAGCGAATCCGCTTTCAATAACAACCCCATTGTATTCATTTTTCACAAAAAATAATGGATCATCCTGTTTTACAAATTGAGGCAATACAAAGGCAGCAACTTTCCCATTCTTTAATTTTTTTGCTTGGGCAACTAATTTAATATCCAGATTCTTTTCTTTTGCCACAACTGCATCGCTTAACTGAATACTTTGTATGCCCGTAAATAATAAATTATTCGGATGTTCTACAATGCCATAAGCATGGTTAAGCAGAATGGTCCATTTGTTTACAGCGTCAAAACCTTCAATGTCTAATTTCGGGTTACTTTCAGCAAATCCCAGTTGTTGCGCTAGTATCAGGGCATCGGTAAAAGATAATCTTTCTTCAAACATTTTGGTAAGAATAAAATTGGTTGACCCATTTACAATGGCTTTGATCGCATGTAATAAGTCGTTATCATAATATTCTTCCAAGTTTCTGATTACGGGAATGGATGCGCAGACAGCTGCCTCATATAAGAATGGCAAACCTGTTTCTTGTTGTAATTGTAAAATTTCAGGCAAGTGTTCTGCTATCATTTTTTTACTGGCACTGACCACTGCTTTCCCATTTCGCAAAGCAATGGAAACAATCTCAAATGCTGCATTGGCATCATCAATCACTTCTACAATTACATTGATTTCATTATCGAGTAAAAGATCTTCTTTTTGAGAGGTAAATAAATTAGAAGGTGCGTTTCTTGTTTTTTCAGGATTTTTTATACAAACCCTTTTTATGCTTGCTTTTAAAGAGGGGGTTTGTTGTAAAACTTTGTACAATCCTTCGCCAACAACGCCAAAACCAAATAATCCAATTGTTAACTGTTTGTGTGTGTCCATTGATGCTTGCTATTTTATTTTTAAACAATAATTACCTTTTTTTATTAATTCGATACCAGAACTTTTTGCTTAACCCCTTTTTTTGTTTTTTCTAAAGCCTGTTCAAGGTCAATTACAAGATCTTCAACATCTTCTAATCCAATCGATAAACGAATGAGGCTATCGGAGACTCCTGCTAACCTTCTTTTTTCAACCGGAATGGACTTATGAGTCATATTTGCCGGATGTGATATTAAGCTCTTAATACCTCCTAAACTTTCTGCCAATTTAAATAGCTTGGTTTGAGTTACAAATTCAATAGCGGCTGCTTCAGTAACTTCTTTTAAAGAAAAGGAAACTATTCCGCCAAAACCTTTTGATTGTTTTCGGGCAATAACATGATTGGGATGATTGGGTAAGCCGGGGTAATACACATTTTCAACTGAAGGGTGGGTTGATAAAAATTCAGCAATCACATGTGCAGTTGCACAATGTTGTTTAACTCTTAAATGCAAAGTTTCAATTCCGCGTATTACTAACCAACTATCGAAGGGTCCTAATATGGCACCACATGCATTCTGTATGTATTTAATTTTATCACCCAACTCTATTTCGCTTGTCACAACCAGGCCGGCTATTAAATCGCTATGACCGCCTAAATACTTGGTAGCACTGTGTATCACAATATCTGCGCCTAATGGAATCGGTTGCTGTAATACGGGAGATGCAAATGTATTGTCTACACAAAGTAAGCAATGATTTGCCTTTGCAATTTTTGCAATGGCTTCAATATCTGATATTTTTAATGTAGGGTTGGTGGGTGTTTCTAGCCAAATTAATTTTGTTTTGTGTGAAATGGCATCTATTACATTTTCAACTTTTGATGTGTCAACATAGTTTACTTTGATTCCAAATTTTTCATATACAGTTGTAAATAAACGAAAAGCACCACCATAAATATCATCTACCGCTAAAATTTCATCACCCGGTTCTAAAAGTTTAATGATTGAATCAATAGCAGCTAAGCCACTTGCAAAGGCAATCCCAACGGCTCCTTTTTCTAAACCGGCAATCAATTCTTCTAAAACTGCTCTTGTAGGATTACCGGATCGTGCATAATCATACCCTTTGTTTACACCGGGTGCTTCTTGCACAAAAGTGGATGTTTGATAAATGGGTACTGAAATAGCACCGGTAAGTGGATCAACTGGAATACTGTGAATTAATTGTGTAGCTGTGCTCATGTTAAAAAGTTTAGACTCCCCAGCCCTCTGAAGGGGAAGTTGGGAATGAATGAATAATTTTGTAAAAATTCTTTTCAAACTTTAACAAGAGAAGCGCGAGCGAGACTTACAACTAAACTTTTTTCTACTCCGCCCTAACTCCCTCGAAATTTATCCCGATTTTTTCGGGAGGGGGCTGGGGGGTGTATAAAAAAAGCTCATCTGTGAGTCAGATGAGCTTGAAATATATTTTACCACCAGATTATGTGATCAAATTAACAAACTTTACTCTGACTTATCTTCTCCCGCTTTTTGCGGGATCGGAGTTGGCACCTTCATACAATTGAGTGAACTGTATGGGTTGCCAAGGCTTCATAGGGCCAAATTCCCTCTGCCTTTCTTGATAAGTATTCTAAAGAACTGCTGCAAAGATAAGGGGGATAGTTTCAGATTTCCAAATATAAGTCTATAAATTTTATAGACTTATGCCTGAAATACAATACTAGCTTACATTTTGAGCTTTAAAAAAAATTGATTAAAAAAAGGATTTCAACTTTTCTCCTTCTTTCTTGTTCTTATCTTTACGATCCCTTTATGGCAAAGAAAACTAAATGTGAGCAGGTTATTTCAGGTCCAATTACAGAATACATACATGTGTATGGGGCAAGAGAACACAATCTTAAGAATATTGACATTGCTATCCCTAAAAACAAACTCGTTGTTTTTACGGGTGTGAGCGGCAGTGGTAAATCGTCATTGGCTTTTGACACCATTTATAATGAAGGTCAGCGCAGGTACATGGAGAGTTTTAGTGCCTATGCTCGTCAGTTTATGGGCGACATGGAAAGGCCCGATGTAGATAAAATCACCGGCCTATCACCCGTTATTTCTATTGAACAAAAAACAACCAATAAAAACCCGCGATCAACCGTTGGAACGGTAACGGAAGTGTATGATTTTTTGCGCTTATTGTATGCAAGAATCGGGGAGGCCTTTAGTTACAACACCGGAAAAAAAATGGTGAAGTTTAGCGAAGAAGAAATTGTTGAAAATATTTTCACAAAATTTAAAGGTAAAAAAATAACCTTATTGGCTCCATTGATTCGTGGTAGAAAAGGCCATTATCGAGAATTGTTTGAAGACATTCGAAAAAAAGGTTTCTTAAAAGTTCGCATTGACGGAGAAATAACAGACCTCACACCCAAACTGCAAGTTGACAGATATAAAATTCATGACATTGAAGTTGTGATAGATAGATTACAAGTTACCGAGGATATGAAAGTTCGGGTTAGTCAAAGTGTGCAGCAAACTTTGAAAATGGGTAAGGAGCTCATGTTTTTATTATTGAATGATACCAATAAAATTATTCAATATTCAAAACAGTTAATGTGTGAGGATACGGGAATTAGCTATGAAGAACCTTCTCCCAATGCATTTTCATTTAACTCTCCATATGGTGCTTGTCCGGATTGTAAAGGGTTAGGAAATGTTTCTTCTATCAGTATGTATGCCATTATCCCGGATGCCAAAAAAAGCATCAATGCGGGCGGAATTGCTCCTTTGGGAGAGCAACGTGATGCCTACATGTTTAGAAATGTAGAAGTATTGGCAAAGAAAAATAAAATAAGTTTGGATAAACCAATCAAAGACTTATCTCCAACTGCATTAAACATTCTGTTGTATGGCAATGCAGAAGGGAATGTAACTGAAATGGGGGATATGGATGAAATGCCAACAGATAGGCCATATGAAGGTGAATTTGAAGGGATCATACCGATGGTGAAAAGATGGTTCACCGGAACAAATAGCACTGAAACTTTACGCGATTGGGCTGAAAAATACATGGAATTAAAAATTTGTCCTTCCTGTAATGGGGCAAGATTGAAAAAAGAAAGTCTTTGGTTTAAAGTGGATGAAAAAAATATTGCCGAATTAAGCGATCTTAATTTAGATAAATTATACCATTGGTTTTTAGATATTGAGAAAAGAGTAAGTAAAAAGCAAAACCTAATTGCTAAAGACATATTAAAAGAAATTCGTGAGCGGGTACAATTTCTATTAGATGTGGGTTTAACCTATCTTTCTCTTAGTCGTCCCTCTAGAAGCCTTAGTGGTGGTGAATCTCAGCGTATTCGATTGGCCACACAGATTGGATCTCAATTACAGGGTATTACTTATATTTTGGATGAACCTTCTATTGGTTTGCATCAAAGAGATAACCAACAATTAATTTCTGCCCTACAAAATTTGCGCAATATTGGTAATAGTGTTTTAGTAGTTGAACATGATAAAGATATCATGATGGCAGCGGATCATTTGGTAGATATTGGCCCCAAAGCAGGTATTTATGGAGGTCATATTGTTGCAGCGGGAACGCCTGAGCAAGTTTTATTAAGCAATTCTGAAACCGCTTTATACCTAAATGGGAAAAAAAGCATTCCTATTCCCGTAGAAAGACGGCCCGGCAATGGAAAATTATTAGCGTTAAAGGGAGCAACCGGCAATAATCTGAAAAATGTTTCTGTAAAATTTCCTTTGGGTAAGTTTATTGTGGTAAGTGGTGTAAGTGGAAGCGGTAAATCCACTCTAATCAATGAAACTTTATATCCCATCTTGTCAAAACATTGTTATAACAGTCGTTTTGTGTCTATGCCATTTAAAAGTATTTCTGGGTTAGAGAATATTGACAAAGTAATCGAAATAGACCAATCACCCATTGGTAGAACACCACGTAGTAACCCGGCTACTTATTGTGGATTCTTCACAGAAATTAGAACATTATTTGCCGCATTACCTGAAGCAAAAATACGTGGATACAATGCCGGTCGTTTTTCTTTCAACGTAAAAGGAGGACGTTGTGATGTTTGCGAAGGAGGAGGAATGCGTGTAATTGAAATGAATTTTTTACCCGATGTGTATGTGCATTGCGAAAAATGCAATGCTAAGAGATATAACAGGGAAACATTAGAGATTCGTTACAAAGGGAAATCAATTAGCGATGTATTAAATATGACGGTGGATGAAGCTTGCGAATTCTTTCAACCCATTGCCTATTTGTTTCGGAAAATAAAAGTATTACAGGATGTAGGACTCGGCTATATTACACTCGGACAATCGGCTGTAACCCTTAGTGGCGGTGAGGCACAACGCGTAAAGCTCGCAACTGAATTGGCGAAAAAAGATACCGGAAAAACTTTTTATATTCTGGATGAACCAACTACCGGACTTCATTTTCAAGACATTCAACATTTGTTAGACGTGTTGAATAAATTGGTTGATAGAGGCAATTCTGTGCTAGTGATTGAACACAATCTTGATGTAATTAAAGTAGCGGATCATATCATTGATCTTGGTCCGGAAGGCGGCGATGGAGGTGGGACTATTTTGTTTGAAGGTGTTCCTGAAAAAATGGTCAACATAACAAAAAGTCATACGGCGAGATTTTTAAAAATTGAGTTAGGGCTTTAATTTCTATTAATTTTTATATTTTCTGTTTCCCTGTGTTTAAAAATACTACAATTTATTTCAACACAGAGAAACAGAGAGCACAGCGTTGCACAGAGAGAGGGGAATTATACTTTCATCATTTCAATATGTTCTATCCCATCTTCCAAATAAAGATCACTTGATTGAATAAAGCCGAAGGATTCGTAGAACTTTTTAAGGTATAACTGGGCGCCAATTTTGATGGGCCCTTCTCCAAATAATGAATAGCAAGCCAAAATCGACTCAGACATTAATATTTTGCCTGCGCCAGTTCTTCTATAAGCGGGTGAACTAATTACCCTTCCTATGGACATTTGCTCATAAGCAAGTCCTTTGGGTAGTAATCGAGTATAGGCTACCAGATTCTCATTGTCCCAAACCATTAAATGGTGACAGTGTGGATCTTTATTATCTGCGTCCTGATAAACACAGTTTTGTTCTACAACAAATACTTCATTTCGCAGTTGCATAATAGCATATAATTCAAATGGAGTCAGGATTTCAAATGCCTTATAATAGATGTTAAATTTGTGGTTCATCATTTGAAATGTTGTTTAAACAGCCAGATAGGATGTTTCGATCGGTTTATCCGCACAAAAATAGTGTAGTACCACAATTATTTCACACCTTTGGCAGATAATTGCAAAACTGATTACTTCTCCGAATTATGAGTAAAAAAATAGCCATTATTGGAGCCGGCCCTGCAGGACTCACTGCTGCCTATTTATTGGGTAAAACAAAGCAAGCAGTAATCGTTTTTGAAAAAGACCCCAAATATGTAGGTGGTATCTCTCGTACAGAAACCTATAAAGGGTATCATTTTGATATAGGAGGTCATCGTTTTTTTTCCAAATCAAAAGAAGTTGAAGATTTTTGGACAGAAATTTTGGGAGATGAAATGCTGGAACGCCCACGAAGTTCTCGTATCTATTATAATAAAAAATTCTTTTCATACCCATTGGTTGCTTTTGAGGCATTGAATAAACTGGGTATTATTGAAAGTGGATTGTGCGTATTGAGTTATCTGAAAGCAAAAGCATTTCCCGTTAAGAACCCCACAAATTTCGAAGACTGGGTAATTAATCAATTTGGGCAACGATTATTCAATATTTTTTTTAAAACATACACCGAAAAAGTTTGGGGCATACCCTGTAAAGAAATTTCTGCAGACTGGGCTGCACAACGTATCAAAGGATTGTCACTCAGCAGTGCTATTTGGAATGCAGTGTTCAAGGCAAAACCCGGTGGTGATAAAGATAAAGTAATCAAAACCCTAATCGATTCTTTCCGCTATCCAAAATTTGGTCCCGGCTTGATGTGGGAAACCTGTGCTTCGAAAAGCAAAGAAATGGGTGTTCAGATCGAAATGAATTGTGGGGTAAAAGACATTTCAACTGCAGATAATAAATGGACAGTGCATACAACTGATGGTAGAACCTTTGCAGGGTTTGATCATGTGCTGTCAACTGCACCTATGAGAGAACTGATTGCTTCCGTTACACCCCGTTTTCCTGAAAAAGCGTTTAGTTCAGCCCAAGATTTGGGGTACAGGGATTTTTTAACTGTTGTATTAATCTGTAAAGATGAAGATGCTTTTACCGATAACTGGATTTATATTCATGACCCAAGTGTAAAAGTAGGTCGCATACAAAATTTCAAATCATGGAGTCCGTTTATGGTGCCCGATCCAAATATGGCTTGCTATGGGTTAGAATATTTTTGTTTTGAAGGAGATGGATTATGGACAAGTACCGATGAAACGCTTATCAATCTCGCAAAAAAAGAAATACAACAAATTGGATTAACAAAAGACACAGCAGTGGTGGATGGTTATGTTGTTCGCCAGCCCAAAGCCTATCCTGTGTATGATCATTCTTACAAAGAGAATGTGGATGCTGTTCGTGAAGCATTAAAATCATATCCCGGATTATATTTGATTGGAAGAAATGGTATGCATAAATACAATAACCAGGATCATAGTATGATGACTGCCATGTTAGCCGTGAAAAATATTGTAGCCGGTAAAGAAATTTATGATCTTTGGGATGTTAATGAAGATGCTGAATACCATGAAGGCGGAGATCGTGGGGTAGAGACAACAGAAAAAATTGCCGAGCGTTTAGTGCCACAATCTGTGATTAAATGATTTTGGTATGATTTTTATCAAATAACTCATAAACAATCCATGCCACAGATTCACAGATGGTACAATCCGAAATCTGTGAATCTGTGGCATATTTACTTTTAACTTTTGACTTTTCACTTCCCCTACCTCCCCGCTACCCCAGGCACCACCGCTAAACTCTCATTCCCTTCTTCCCCTACAGACTGCACTGCAAAGAAGTAATTGTCTTTAGAATAAGGCAAGCGATATTCTAATGCTGTTGTAAAAAATTTCTTTTGCCAAAAAGGACTGGTTGTTTCACGCATTAATACATAAAAACCTTTTGCTTTACCTGTTTTAGGGGCTTTCCAACTTAAATAAGAATAATTGGTTAATCTTCTCACATCAATTTTTACTTCTTGTGGCATGGCCGGTGCTTTGGCTAAATTTGCCAGGTTACTCAAGTTCATTGCTGTATTTTTTCGGAGGTATTCAAAATCCATAAATTCTGTCAGGTCTCCATATTGGATACCACCTTCTATTCTAACATTTTGATGTTGGTGATAATAATTTTCATTCATTTCAGTAATACGTACAGCAGCAAATCCATTTTGCACATAAGGCGAATGATCACCGCCTCTTAAGAAACGATCGTTTCTATATACCATAACTATTTCCAGGTTTTCTACATATCGCTCACCAATTTCTTTTACATAGCGAGCTAGTTGTCTAGCTTTGCCATCATTTTCCAATCCGAGATTTCGAATATTGGTAGCTATGCGTCCTGTATCCAAGACGGAAAGTCCTTCACTGAAAACACGAATGCGGGTATTGTCAATAATATTGGTTTCACTACTGTTATTACTTCCCATAATATCATTGTTCAAATCTGCTTCAATATCCCAACCTTCTTTTTTGGCCTTGTTAGCCATATAATTGGCACCTAGTAGTCCTTGTTCTTCACCACTTACTGTAACAAAAATAATAGTTGCGGGAAAATTATGTGAACTCAGTATCCTTGCACACTCAAGTACAGCGGCACATCCACTGGCATCATCATTGGCACCGGGTGCATCGCCAATTCTGTCGGTAGGGCTTGAGCGCATATTATCAAGGTGGCCACTGATTAAAAAAATGCGTTTATCATTAGGGTCAGTACCTTTTAATGTAGCAACCACATTGCCTAGTAAAGTGAGTGTATCAATTCTTCTCTTATCGGGTTGTAATGTAATAGTGTCAATAAAAGCGGTTAGTCGACCATTCGATTGTTTAGCAATTTCATTAAATTTATTTAGCACCCAATTTCTTGCTGCACCAATTCCTCGATTAGGATTTTCTGATGAACTCATGGTGTTTCGAGTTCCAAAACTCACCATTTGAGTGATATATGATTTCAAAGAATCAGGTGAAACTTCTTTAACCATTTTTTCTATTTCCGGATCCCGGTGAATGGCGATTTGAGTAAAACCTGACTGGCTTAAAAATGCCAAAATAAAGAAAGAAATAATCTTTTTTCTCATGTAATAAATTTGAAAGATAAAGTTAGTTGAACAAGCCATTATTATGTAATTTTTTGATACTAAATATTCGTTCACATTTAATTAGTTTTCACAATTAGCTAAAACAATAAAAACGACTAGTACATTTTTTGCTGTAAAGAGTTGATAAATATGGGTATAATTTAAAAGGATAAAATTCAAGCACTCATTTTAATCACTCTTCCAATTCTTTGAAGATATATAGTTTATTATATTCTATACAGGTGGTTTCGAGCATTTTTATATACTCTTCCAAAAAACTAAATTTTTGGTGATGTGATTGTTGGTTCTCAATATATTTTGCTACAATTGGTATTTGTGATTTTGAATAACTGAATGCCCCATAGCCGGATTGCCAGTTGAATTTTCGAGCAGTTAACTTTTCTTTATTGATCCATTCAGATGAATCACCTTTTACCAGTTGCATAATTTTTGAAAGGGATTGTGCAGGATTTAATCCAATTAGCAAATGAAGATGATCAGGCATATTATTAATTGAAAGCATTTTGTGATCATTATTTTGTACAATAGCCGTTATATAATGGCGAAGACGTTCATCCCATTCCTGGCTAATCACTGCTTTACGGAATTTCACTGCAAATACACATTGAATGTATAATTGTGTATAGGTATTTGGCATATAATTTTAGCATAAAACTATTTGAAAATACTTTGGGTAGCCCCTATCGGGGCAATGTATTTATACCAGGTATTTATATCACGTATTTGTGCTACAGAGCGGTTATCGTTCTGGGATAGGACCTGCATGGTAAAACGGTGCATAGGAAATACCTCCGTTAGAGGCAACCTTTCTGTAGTAAGCCAATGCGAAATAATAAATTCATCAAAATTATAAACCAAAAAATGCCCCGATAGGGGTACCCGCTCTGTAGCCCCAAAAAATGTGTGTTTTATTATATGCCCCATTGGGGCTACCCGCGATGATGAAATGACAGCGAATAAAAAATGCTCGCAAGGAAAATTGTCCAATATCAAGTGTGATGATTTCTTTTTTGCCGGTAAAGAGAAACCCATTCAATCACAAAAATTCGGATGGCCATATTTTAATACCCGTATTTACCCTTCCATTTCTCTTTTAAAAATTTTCTTAATTCATTCTCTCTGGCATTATTACCCGGGTTATAAAATTTAGTGCCAATCAATTGTTCGGGTAAATACTCTTGCTCAATAAAATTACCCTCGCCCAAATGTGAATATTGATAATCTTTTCCATAATTCATGTCTTTCATGAGCTTAGTGGGTGCATTTCGGATATGCAATGGAACAGGCAGATCGCATTGTTTTTTTACAACACCCAGTGCAGTTGCAATAGCTACTACTGCTGCATTACTTTTTGCTGATGATGCCAAATAAGTTGAGCATTGCGATAAAATAATTTGGCTTTCAGGGTATCCGATTTTAGACACTGCATCGAATGTAGCATTGGCTAATAACAATGCATTTGGATTCGCATTGCCAATATCTTCACTGGCAAAAATTAACATCCTTCGAGCAATAAATTTTACATCTTCACCGCCTTCAATCATTCTTGCCAGCCAATACACTGCACCATTAGGGTCGCTGCCACGCATGCTTTTGATAAAGGCAGAAATGATGTCATAGTGTTGCTCCCCTTTTTTATCGTAGAGGGCAATTTTTTTCTGGGCTACCTGCATTACTACTGCATCGGTTATTACTACCCCTGTTGATGCTGTCTCATTATCGGTCCCATCCTTGGGAAGGAGGGGGTATGTGGTTTGAGCAGTTGTTACTATCAGTTCAAAGAGGTTAAGAAGTTTACGCGCATCACCACCGCTAATATTTATGAGCGCTTCTGTTTCCTGCAACTTAATTTTCTGATGCTTTAACAATTCGTCTTTTTCGATGGCTTGTGTGAGTAATTTAATTAGGGCATCTTTTGATAATGATTTTAAAACATACACTTGGCAACGGCTAAGTAGGGCACTATTTACTTCGAAAGATGGGTTTTCAGTTGTGGCACCGATAAGAGTGATAATTCCTTTTTCTACAGCACCCAATAAAGCATCCTGTTGACCTTTGTTAAAACGATGTATCTCATCAATAAATAAAATAGTGCCGGTTTGTTGTTTGGCTTCTTCTATTATCTCACGGATATCTTTTACCCCACTGCTGATGGCACTTAATTGAAAATAGGGAACGGAAAGCGTATGCGCAATAATATTAGCAATCGTTGTCTTTCCTACACCGGGAGGTCCCCACAATATCATGGAAGGAATTCCGCCTTTTTCAATAGAAGTTCTTAAAATACTGCCTTTTCCGGTTAAATGTTCCTGTCCAATGAGATCTTCAAGGGTTTCGGGACGCATTCTTTCGGCTAAAGGGATTGTAGTATTCACAACTGAAAAGTAAGGAAAAATCAGAAAATGATTGTGAAAATTATTGTTTGAAACAGGAAAATGAATAAGTAATATTCACAATATTGGAAGCTGGTTTTCATTGTAGCTCACAATGAAAAGGATTTACTAATCAGCAGACGCTTGAAACAAATATTTATATTTCTTCATCAATCGAAAATTCAGAAAGATATGTGATAATAAAATGAGACTGATAAATAACATAAACCAAGCTGCCATTTTCATCATTTTAACAAACAATGTCATGGTTAACATGGGGGGCACATTTACTTGCTTTTCTAAAATTTGTTCTAGGGTTTGTCTTAACATAGCATCACTCATGAAAAAGATCGTTAGTGTATTCATAAAAAGCATAGTACCCATAAAGGCAGATACAAATGCATTTACACGAATCCAATCTCTTAAGGTAGGCTTGCATGGTTTTTCAATATCTATACTTTTGGTGAGAAAGCGGAGGCTGACAAAAGTATAAATAACAAAAGAGGCTAATGTAAAGACAGGAAACAACATGGGCGGATTGGATAAGGCAATTGCCAGCATCATAAAATCAATAATACCAAAAATAATAGCTAAGGGTATTAATATAAAAGTGAGAATTCGAAAAATAGTCAGTTGGTTCATTTTTTTTCAGCAAGCTTATTGTTGTTGCTGCCCTGCAAATGTATCACTTAAAATTTCAGGAGATTCAACTGTGGGCTGTTTTTCCATTTGAACATTGTTCAGTTCTTCAAATGACGCTCCTCCTTCATATCCGATAGAAACATACACGGATAAGGATTGCCTTGCCGGGCCTTTAAATGTACCCTTTGCAGGCGTACAATCAGCAAAATCACGACCTACGGCTAGTTTTACATGGTTATTGGTAACCCATACATTATTTGTTGGGTCGATACCTACCCAACCAAATGTTGGAATAAAAGCCTCAACCCAAGCATGGGTGGCTCCTTCTCCGCGCATTCCATTCTTATTAGGGCAAATATAGCCACTTACATACCTGGCAGGAATGCCCATCATTCGTAAAATCTCTAACATAACATGGGCAAAATCTTGGCACACACCCGCTTTATTCTCCAATATTTCATCAACGGTTGATTCGATGGTTGTTATCCCTTTGATATAGGTAAATTCTTTAAAAATAATTTCACAACAATCTTTGATAATGCCTGCAAGATCTTTTTGCGGATTAAATAAACGTAATACAAACTCATTCATAACTCCTACTGCTTTCACCGGTGAAGCAGTTGATAGTCCTAGTAATTGTAAGTCATTCTCTACCAATGGTGAAAGGGAAGAATGAAAAATATTACCTGGAATTGTCCATTCGTTGGGTAAAGTAGTTTTTATTAACAATTGTATTTCGATGATGAGTTCAGTATGTGGACTTAGAATATTAAATGAACCTGTTTTATTACCCCAATAATCGGTATAAGTAAATACTTCAGGTTTTTGTGAAATGATGATATCATGTTGTAATGTTTCTTGCTGTGATTCTGCAAAGGGATACATTTTTATTTCATTCACACTTTCCTTAACGGGTCTGTCGTATTCATATTTAGTAATGTGGTGTATTTTATAAATGGGCATTCAACGGGATCTTTAAGAATAAGAAAAATAGATTTGTCCTAATTTTCTACCAAATTCATTTAACTGCTTACGAATTTGTAATAGATAATTTTCAAAACCATTCAGTGCCAAGGTATCTAGATCAGCATATTGAACTATACTATAGGTTCGGCCAAATAATTTGCATAAAGTTTCACTACCTTCAATAGGATTTGCTGCTGATATATCTGATAAATATTTGTTCGCTCTATTTAATGCATAATGCAATGAACGAGGGAAATTTTTATCAAACAAAACCTGTTTAGCTACATTGTAATTATGGTTTTGGCTACTATAGTTTTTTAAATGAAGCTCATAGCCGGATAGTGCCAATAGCAATCCACGCCAAAATAGGATATCTTGTTCTTGGGTTAAATCAAACTTTACTTTTTTAAAGAAGTTATGTGTAAACTCCACAGTAAGTAAGCATCTCTCAGTGTATTTTCCCATGTTCATATAATTCCAACCCGACCCTCTAGGCATAGTGCTATCACTGATTCCGCAGAATTGGTCACTACTATTAATAAATGAATCTAAAACAACAATTGCATCCGGCCCGGCCAATTTTTCTTGCAATGAAGGATTATTGACTAAGTGATACATTTGATTTACTTGCTCCCAAACTTCTTTGGTTATTTGGTCCTGTACACCTCTGGCATTTTCTCTGGCACGATTTATAATAACGCGCAATGAATTATGATTCTTGATATCTATCAATAGATATTGTAAGGCAGCGGTATTATTCTTTTTTAAATCTTCTATTTCATCAGAAGAAAGGGTTGTAAAAACTTGTAAGGCCGGCTCCCAAGTAATGCTGCTGGTTTGTACTTTATCGAATGAGAGAATATAACTAGTTTTCATTAAACGCAATAGGCCGTCAGCCCTTTCCATGTAACGGTGAAACCAGTAAAGTGAATCTGCTATTCTGCTTAACATATCTTGATGTGTTATAAATTTTAATAAGCGCTTTTTTAGTCTGGAGTTAGAAGTCTGGAGTCTGGAGTAAAGACGAAAAGTAACTCCAGACTTCTAACTTCTAACTTCCTCAGCCATATCAATTATCCAAGTATCCTTACTGCCTCCACCCTGAGAAGAGTTAACCACTAATGATCCTTCTCTTAATGCAACTCTTGTTAAACCGCCGGGTACAATTTGAATACCATCCGGAGAACACAAAGCATATGGACGAAGGTCAACATGCCTTGGTTGTAATTTTCCATCCAATAAACAGGGCACTGTTGATAATTGAATAATGGGTTGCGCAATAAAGTTTCTGGGATTTTTTAAAATAGATTCTTTCGCATTTTTTATTTCTTCATCCGTTGATTTGTTACCCATCACCATACCATAACCCCCGGATTGATTCGTTTCTTTCACAACCATTTTATGCATATTGGCAAATGTATATTCTCTTTCATCTTCTCTTTCCATTTGGTAAGTAGGAATATTAGGGATGATAGGATCTTCGTTTAAATAATACCGAATCATATCGGGTACATAGCTATACACGGCTTTATCATCGGCAACTCCATTACCCAGGGCATTTACAATGGTTACGTTTCCTTTCCGATACGCACTGATTAAACCGGGTACGCCCAATGCACTATCTGGACGAAAAGCCAATGGGTCTAAAAATTCATCATCAATCCTTCGATAAATAACATCTACTTGCCGTAGACCCGCTGTCGTTTTCATATACACTTTGTGATTGTCTACCAATAAATCTCTGCCTTCTACTAATTGAATACCCATTTGCCTAGCCAGAAAAGTATGTTCAAAATAGGCAGAGTTGAAAACACCCGGCGTTAATAATACCACCATTGGATTTTCAATCTGTCTTTGCGAAAAAGCCACCAAATTATCATGTAAGATCAATGGATAATTATTGATCATTCTTACATTACTAGTGGCCAACAAGTCGGGAAAAATTCGCTTGGTTACTTCGCGATTCTCCATCATATACGAAACACCGGATGGGGTTCTGAGGTTATCTTCTAAAATATAAAAAGTTCCATTGTCGCCCCTTATTAAGTCAATACCTGCGATGTGAACATAAATATCATGGGGTACTTTTATTCCAAACACTTCTCGGGTAAAATGTGGACAGGAAGTAATTAAGGAAGCAGGTATGATATTGTCTTTAATAATTTGTTGTTCATTGTAAATATCTTTTAAAAAAAGATTCAATGCTTTCAGTCGTTGTTTTATTCCGGTTTCAATATGGTCCCATTCTGCACCGGTAATCACTCTTGGAATGATATCAAAAGGAAATATCCTTTCAATACCTTCATTATCGCTATACACTGTAAAAGTGATGCCCTGACTCATGAATAGCTCACTTGCCAGCTTGTCTTTTTGTTGAAGGTCGGTTAGATTTAGTTTACTTACCGCTTCATAAATAGAATGGTATGTTTGCCGAACCTTGTCAGCATCTTTCATTTCATCCCAAATATGCGGAACAGTGTGGTATTGTGTAAAAAGTAAATCGCCCGTCATAAGCCTTCAATTTGTATGGTCAGTTACAAATAAAAAAATTGCCACCCTAGGGATGGGGCAAGCAACTTATTCTAAGATAGGTATTTTTGGTGTAAAAAACTTTTTATAGCGTCAGAAAGCAGAAAATTGTATTGATTCTACAATTAAAATGATGAATGGTTTTATATATGACTAAGAGATTTTTAAGTTTAGTTTTATTTGCAATTCCTCAAACTGCTTATCATCAATCGTACTAGGTGCATCCAACATTACATCTCGACCGCTATTATTTTTTGGGAAAGCAATAAAATCACGAATACTTTCACTTCCGCCCAAAATAGCGCACAAACGGTCAAAGCCAAAAGCGATACCACCATGGGGTGGGGCGCCATATTCAAAAGCGCCAAGTAAGAAACCGAATTTGTGTAAAGCTTCTTCTTCACTCATACCCAGTGCTGCAAACATTTTTTCTTGCAATTCTCTTTGATAGATACGGATAGAACCGCCCCCAATTTCATTGCCATTCAATACCATGTCATAGGCATTGGCTTTGATATTAGAATAAGGGTGCTCCAAATATTTATCTGCATTTTCAATCAACGGATTATTGTTGATCATGGTTTCTATTTCATCAGGTTTGGGAGAAGTAAAAGGGTGGTGACGCGCAACCCAACGATTTTCATCTTCTGCATATTCAAATAAAGGGAAATCCATCACCCATAATAATTTGAATTCATTGTCTTTGCGAAAGCCTAGCTTCTTTCCCATTTCCAAACGTAATTCGCTGGTAGCTTTTCGGGTTCTTTCCTCTCTGCCGGCCAATATTAAAACAAGATCCCCGGCAACTGCGCCTGCCGCTTCTGCAATGGCTTTCAATTTTTCTTCGGAATAAAATTTATCTATGCTACTTTTAAAAGTGCCATCAGCATTACATTTAATATACATTAAACCGTTCATGCCAATTTGTGGACGTTTTACCCAATCGGTTAATTCATCAGTTTGTTTGCGAGTGTATTCAGCACAACCTGGAATCGCGATAGCCAACACGGTTTCTGCATTATCAAATACACCAAATCCCACCCCATTTATCAGTTCTCCGGTAGCATGAATCTTTGCCCCTTTTAAAAAGGCAGATTTAAGATTCGCTATTTTCATGTCAAAACGAATATCGGGTTTGTCATTTCCAAACTGCCACATGGCATCTTCCCAGCTTATGCGTTCAACGGTTTCAGTATAGTCTATATTTTTTACATCTTTAAATATCCGTTTTACCAATCCTTCAAACATATTCAAGATATCTTCCTGTTCTACAAAAGCCATTTCACAATCTATCTGCGTAAACTCAGGCTGCCTATCAGCACGTAGGTCTTCATCCCTAAAACATTTAACAATTTGATAGTAGCGATCATATCCACTCACCATTAACAACTGCTTAAAAGTCTGTGGTGATTGCGGAAGTGCATAAAATTGCCCCGGGTTCATTCTAGAGGGGACCACAAAGTCTCTTGCTCCCTCTGGTGTAGATTTAATCAAAAAAGGTGTTTCAATATCCATGAAATTATTTTCATGTAAATAATTTCTGGCAGATCGATTCACTGCATACCTTAATTCTAAATTCTTCTTAATCGCATTTCTACGTAAATCCAAAAAACGATATTTCATTCTGATATCATCACCCCCATCTGTATCATCCTGAATAGTAAAGGGTGGGATGGCAGATTTATTTAATATGGTAAAAGCAGATACGGTTAATTCAATGGCACCTGTTGCGATATTTGGATTTTTATTACTACGTTCAGAGACTTTCCCTTTTGCTTGTATTACAAATTCTCTACCTAAGGGATTTGCATCCAGTTGTCCATTCAATTCCTCCCCCAATAATAATTGCGTAATGCCATATCTATCACGCAAGTCAACAAAAGTGATGGCCCCAAATTTCCGAACCGTTTGTACCCAACCGGCTAGGGTTACTTCTTTGTTTATATCATGAATCCTTAATTCTCCACATGTGTTAGAACGGTACATAGTGTATATATAATTTGATATTTTTAATTATTGTTTATTATTTTATAACCTAGATGCCAGTCCATGGTCCATGGACTATGAACTATGGTCTTTTTTCCCGGACGACAAATATAACCGAATTTGGCAGCATCTTTGCACTCATGTCAAATGCTATTATTTCCCCCAAAGCCAATCGATTGGCTGTAGCCGGTTTTTTCTTTATTGCCGGTTTAAGTTTTGCCAGTTGGGCAAGTCGTATTCCCGACTTAAAGCTTTTTTTACACTTAAGTGATGCGGCGCTGGGAGGTGTATTGTTTGCATTGCCGGCAGGCTCAATGGTTAGTTTGCCTTTGGCAGGTTGGTTGGTGTCTAAATATGGAAGTAAGAAAATAGTTACCATAGCGATGATTGGTTACCCCTTAATATTATTAATCATTGGCTTTGTTTCTACTCTTTGGCAATTAATAGGTGTATTATTTATTTTTGGCTTATTTGGGAATCTTAGTAATATTTCCATCAATACGCAAGCAATAGGTGTAGAGCAATTATACAAAAGATCCATCATGGCGAGTTTTCATGGTATTTGGAGTTTGGCTGGATTTACCGGGGCAGCTTTAGGAACCATGATTATTTCTTTCCATGTTTCTCCTTTGTTACATTTTATTTTAATTGCCGGTATTTCTTTTTTGCTAGTCTTTTTTTTACAACGTTATGCATTGGAAAAAGATACTCGGCATTCCAATCAACCCATTTTTGCCAAACCTGATGGATTTCTTTTGCGTTTAGGTTTGATTGCTTTTAGTTGCATGGTTTGTGAAGGAACCATGTTTGATTGGAGTGGCGTATACTTTCAAAAAATTGTGGCAGTTCCTAATGAGTTGACAACTTTAGGATATGCTGCTTTTATGGGAACCATGGCCGGAGGCCGTTTTGTGGGAGATAAAATGGTTATGCGTTTCGGCCCAAAAAGCGTTTTACAAGGAAGTGGTATTGTCATTACAATTGGATTACTGCTGGCAGTTATTTTTCCATATATCATTCCCGCAACTTTTGGGTTTTTATTGGTTGGATTTGGCGTATCCTCAGTGATACCCTTGGTGTATAGTGCTGCAGGAAAGTCGAAAACTTTGTCGCCGGGCCTTGCTTTAGCAGCCGTTTCAACGATTGGTTTTTTCGGATTTTTATTGGGACCCCCGATTATTGGTTTTATTGCCCAAGCAACCAACCTTAGATGGTCTTTTTCTTTAATAGCTGTTATAGGTTTTGGAACAACCGTTTTGGCAACTTTTATGAAATGGGATAAGTAGGAAGAAAAATTAATAATGAAGCGTGCTCCTAATCCCTATTATTGCAAATTCATAATTTGTAATTCAAAAAAATAAGCAAATTAATCCA
Organism: Bacteroidota bacterium; assembly: GCA_031417635.1. Classification (GTDB taxonomy): domain Bacteria; phylum Bacteroidota; class Bacteroidia; order Chitinophagales; family Chitinophagaceae; genus Sediminibacterium. The sequence continues at coordinate 37,260 of JANOVY010000115.1, forward strand.
TCAGTCAACTATTTTATCAAATGTGGAACAAACCTGCTTTGATTATCGGTGATCAATGTATTTGCTTCTCTAATTCCCATACCTGCAGGTTCTTGGCCAATTATCCAACTACCAATTACAGGATAGTGGTCTGAATAATTGGGTAGTGTAAACATATCCTGATAAATAAATCCTTCAGAACCATAACTGCCTTCCGTTTTTTGTAATGAAATATTTTTCATCACAAGATCAATATTGGCACCTTCTCTAGAGAGGATTGGTTTTTTTACATAATTCGTGAGTTTACCTTCTTCAAAATAAGCAGGTAATAAAAATTTACAATCTGGATATAGTTCCCAAAGTATTGGCAATATTGCTTTGTTGGATAATAGCATTTTCCATGCCGGCTCAATCCAAAAAGATCGATTTGAGTCTTCAATAATATGTTTACCAAATGAGTCGGTTAATAACCATTCCCAGGGGTATAATTTAAAAATATTTTTAATCGGTTGTTCTTCCAAATCAAGAAATTGTTTAGTATTATCATCCCATCCTAAATCGTCTATAAAAACCAGTTTGGTGTCGAATCCGGCCTGTATGGCACAGTCTCTCATATACTCTACATTGGTTAAGTCTTCCAACGTTTCTTTTAAGCAAGTAAAATGTAGTATACCGGGGTTTAGATAATTTTTCAAATATTTCCAATAAGCAATTAGTTTTTCATGTACACTGTTAAACTGGTCTTTGTCTATATCAAAATCTTGTAACCAATACCATTGAACAATACCTGCTTCAAATAAGCTGGTGGGGGTATCGGCATTAAATTCCAACATTTTTATTTCGCCATTTTTAAAACATAGATCAAATCGACCATAAATAGCGGGATGGTCTTCCGCCCAACTTTTTTCAATTTGAGGAATAAACCATTCCGGGATCCCAAATTTTTGATATAGCTCATTATCTATTATATGTTGTACAGCACCCAAACTTAGGTCCCACAACTCTGCCGTGGCTTTTTCAATAGCCAAAATTTCATTCATCTCCATTTCATAATACACAGTTTCATCCCAATACGGAACATTGGTTGTATGAAATCCAAATCCTAATTTTTCAACTGACGATTGCCAGTTATTTCGTGGCGTAATTGTTATTCTTTTCATATTCACCCAAACCCCTGATGGAGCTTTCATTTAGTTTTTACATAATTTTTTCATCAACCCCTAACTCCTAACTTTTAACTCCTAACTCAAGAAGACACACTATACCCACCTCTCCCAAATCCACCCCTGGTTAGAGCTCCTTTAAATCCATTGTTACCAACATTTGACATCGGATTGATACCTCCGGAATAATATCCTGCTCTTTGATAATTATTGTTACGAAAATTACCATAAGGTCTGAAAGCATAATACCACAATAAAGCAGTTCCCACTCCTAAACCCCCATGATGCACACGGGTATAAGGAGCAGTCGTATCACTCCGTAAGTGAACTTTGTTATTTTCCTCCCAATCAGCTTTGGGCTTTGGTTGATTACAGCTGGCTAATGCAGCAGTAATCAATACCAGTTCAATATATTTTGATTTTTTCATCATCGTTTCTTATTTAACAGTGATAAAGATTTCATATTCTTTTTTCACTTGTATTTCTTTCTTCTCGCCATCAGCATTTTCAGCTAAGGTATGTTCTGTACCCAACATAGGTAAAGTATCTCGGTAAAATATCGTTTTTACTTCTTGGTTCTTTACCCAAATTTTATGAGAGGTAATCAGAATGTCATGTAGACTGTCTAAGTGCTCAATTTGCACTGCAGTTTCTACCGATCCGTTTTTGTTTACGTTTTGGGTAATGTCTTCATTTTGTTTTTTGTCATCACAGGAGAAAAGCAATAATAAAGCAGCGCCTCCCAATATCGCTAATACGATAGGTTTCATGGTAATATTCATAAATTGTCAGTTTGTAATTTGGTTAATACGATTCCTAAGCACCCACATTTTTGCAGGAAAGCAGTCATTGGAAAGATCACAAGTAAATATAACCTTATCAGGAATGAAACTCAATTGGAATCACTCAAAACGGTCTTTTTTACCATTCATCTTTGGCCGGACTGGTTTAGGAATTAAGGAATTTACTTCCCTGGTGGTTTGATGTGCTGACGAAATCTAAAAAGCAGGAATTCGAGCAAGTGGTTCATATTTCATGGGAGCGAGGCTCCATTTACTTTGATAGCGTAAAGATATATACTTGGGGGATTAACTCAATCGAAAACCGTGTCCAGCGGGACTTGCGGTTTCACAAGTGGTAAAGCATGTTTGATAAGCGGTAAAAAGGGCTTTTTTTCGGCTTTTTTGCTACAATGTTTCAAGTTCGTTCCAGTGGCGGGGTTTCCAGTATCCATAATAAAAGGCTAAAATCAATATTCCTAATCCGAATGGAATTAATGCAAGATGTTTATAAGTTAGATCACCAACCAGGTGAATAGTGTCAAAATGGAGAAATTCACTAACCATCCAATAGGAGTTTGCTGTAATCCAAATTGTAATGGCCACATTGTGACAAAGCTCCGACATAAATTGCCTGGTTCTCCAAGCGATGATGATAGAGATGATTAGTGTTGGAAAAATCATGGCAATCCCAAGTGGCCGCCAAACCATACACCAAGCAACATCCTTAAACAACCAAAAAACAATATGTAAGTTCTCCATTTTCCTAAAACTTAAGGGTATGGAATAATCGCTGGATTCTTTTTGATCAATGATTGAATAAGATTGTTTTTCCATAGTACTTGATTTAAAAAGCGTTTACAATATTAATTTTTTGTACGCATTTATCTACTTAAAACTTTCGAAAACCTCCTTACATCTACTTGTGGATTCAAGGGGAGTCCATTAACTAGGTAGTTGGTAAACGCAAGTGAAAAGTAAGGCACTAAAGAACAACCTTTTGTGCCCATTCCATTGAATATACCTACAGAACTAACCATTGGATGTAGCCCAATAAAAGGCCTCCTTTCCATATTCGCCGGTCTAACCGATGCTACATGATCCATTATTTCAAAAGGTAATTTTAGCCAATGTGTAAGTTGTTTTTTTACTTTTTGTAGAAATTCGGGACTTGGATGCTTGTCTATAAAATCCCATTCGTATGAGGAACCTATCCAAAAAAGATCGTTTTGCCAAGGAACAATATTCATTCCTTGTTTAAAAATATTTGTTCTCGGTAAATCCGGTATACGAACAATTAGGGCTTCTCCTTTATTTCCGGAATAAGGAAGAAGTTTAAAATAAGGGTTTGAAAACCCCAATTCTCCTTCACAAAAAATAATTTTTTGAGCGATAATATTTTTATAGGCAATATGATCTTGTGTAATGATGCATTCTTCCCAATGAAATACTTCTTCCAATAAATGGTTGTTATGTTTTAATTCCAACCTCCATTTGTTGAGTAGCGCATTGATATCAATTAACCAACATGGGTCAATTTCACCAATACCAAAGTCAAAATTGAAATAGGTTTTCCAATAATCAATCATTGATGGTTGACGAAGAAATTCTTTTTCAGAGGCCAATCGTTCTGCAAAAGCTACAACCATTTGTGGGGTGGGATGAAAATCGAGGATATTGCATTGTTGAATTAAGGAGGTACCCATTTTTACCCCCCAAGATTGGTAAGCCTCTACGGCAATAGGCATTAATGTTTCAATTTCCCAAGTTCTGACCAGTCTTCTACCGGTAATTGGGTTGATGACGCCGCTGGCTATTTTAGAAGCGGATAAAGGGATACTATCATCAATTACTAAAACGGTTTTTCCGGCTTTTAATAAATCACGACTTAGAAAACTTCCACAAATGCCTTGTCCAACTATGAT
>JANOVY010000116.1:0-2784 GCA_031417635.1 Bacteroidota bacterium
CCTACTTATTTTATATCCATTGATAAAGAATTCGGTAGTTGCAAGGGGTTAGAAGAGTGGAGAAGTGCAGCCGATTTAGCCGAAAAAACAAGAAAATAATAAAATACATACAACATCAATCCCGCAGCATTACTGCGGGATATTTTTGATCAAAAGGATCCGCTTTATCCCAATCACTTTGTGTAACCCTGTGACCGCTGAATCGCTGTGTTGAATACCTTCACACCCATGTTTATGAATTGTTAAGATGCAACTGTTATAAGGTACATATTTCTTTGAGAAAGAATTAGGACATTATACAATTTTGCAATGCGAAATACAAAAGAAATGCGAGGTAGAAAAAATATTTGGATAATTGCATGTATGTACATACATTTGTGTTGTGAAATTAGAACTAGCCATAAAAAGTACCAAATTCAAGAGCGAAACACATAAGGCAGCATTGAATATTTTGTACACGGCCTGGTGGTTAAAAACGGTCATGAGCAAAGAACTAAAAGAGTTTGGCCTTACTCATGAGCAATACAATGTATTACGCATACTAAAAGGCAAACATCCGGATCAAATGTGTGTTCGTGACATTGCACATAGGATGATTGAAAAAAGCTCTAACGTACCCAGAATCATTGATAGGCTGGAAATTAAAAAGCTGGTAAAAAGAGCCACGTCGCAAATAGATAAAAGAGAAACAGTCATAAGTTTAACGCAAAGTGGTATTACCATACTGATTGCCTGTACCCAAAAATTAAATGAAACCATGGATGATACTGTTGAAATTAAACACGGCGATGCTGAAGCCCTTAATAATTTATTGGAAATAGTAAGAAGAAACGAATAATATTTTTTTAATTAAATACATGTATGTACACGTAATAAGTTATCGGTAATAAGTTTTAAGTAATAAGTATACAAAAAATAAAAGGATAGTATGAAAACGATTTTACACACAGCAAACAGCAGGGGTCATGCACAATTCGACTGGCTTAACAGTTACCATAGTTTTAGTTTCGGCAGCTATTACAATGCGGAAAGAATGCAGTTTGGAGCTTTGCGGGTTTTAAATGATGATACAGTGAAACAGGGGATGGGCTTTTCGAAACATCCGCATGATAATATGGAGATTGTATCCATTCCACTATCGGGCGACTTACACCATAAAGACAGTACGGGACGTGACGAAATTATCAGACAACATGATGTACAAATCATGAGCGCCGGAAGTGGTATCGCACACAGTGAAACAAATGCGAATTCGGATAAAGAAGTAAAATTTTTACAGCTTTGGGTAATGCCAAAAGAAATAAATATTACGCCTCGCTATGAACAAAAATCTTTTCGGCCGGAAGATAGACTAAATCAAATACTCACCGTTGTTGCACCGGATGATGACAAAGCAGTTTGGATAAACCAGGATGCTTGGTTTTCACTGGCCAATTTCTCTGCAAATTTTTCAGCCGATTATCATTTTCATAAAAAAGGGAATGGTGTTTATGTATTTGTATTGAAAGGAAAAGTAATCATTAACGAACAAGTTTTAGCAACAAGAGATGGATATGGTATTTGGGATACAGAAAATATTCATATAAATGCTGAAACAGACGCCGACATTTTATTAATTGAAGTACCCATGAATGTAAAATAAAAGCAATGATACCTACAAACAGAACACTGAAAACTATTGTATACGCCCAGCCCATGGACATGGGTGGAATGCCCATCCGACAAGCGTTTCCTTCTACGAAAGTTGAACAGATAGACCCATTTTTATTATTGCACCATGCAGATATAAAAGTTGCAGCCAATATTGAAACCAAACATGCCGGGGTTGGTCCACACCCACACCGTGGATTCTCGCCGGTAAGTTTTATTTTCAAAGGAGGTGTGCATCACAGAGATAGCAGGGGCAATGACAATATTGTATATGCTGGGGGTACACAATGGATGAATGCCGGTATGGGTATGATTCATAGTGAAAGGCCGCCGGCTGATATTCATGAAAAAGGGGGCAGGCAGGAATTGATACAGTTATGGGTAAATACACCCGCCAAACATAAAATGGATATTCCTACATACATACCACTCACTGCACAAGAAACGCCTAAGATTATATCGGAAGACGGATTAACAACCATACAAGTAATTGCCGGTTCATTAAATAAAGTGGAAGGTCCTATTATTCCCTTATCTCCCGTAAACACCTTTACAGTTGAAATGAAAAAAGGAGCCACATTTTTCTTTGCCATTCCGCCTACCCATAACGCATTTATATATCTAATGGAAGGAAAAGTTGGGGTAGTTGGTGATGATGAAGTTCATGAAAATTATACAGCCATCTTTCATAACAATGGAGATGGTTTTACAATACAAGCAATTTCCGATACCCGCTTTTTTATTGGAAGCGGTGAACCTTTGAACGAACCCGTTGCTTCTCATGGTCCCTTTGTGATGAACAATCAAACAGAGCTGATGGAGGCTTTTCGAGATTACCAACAGGGCAAAATGGGGGTATTGATTGAGGAGTAATTTACAGCCGTCATTTCGAAACCGCCACGCGGTGAGAAACCTGTTTATCGATAAACAATTTTCTCTCTTCGCTGCGCTGCGTTCGAAAAGACGTTAATAAGTAAAAACGTAACCTTTAAAATAAAAACAACATGTCTATTTACAAAATTGATGCAGCACACAGTGAAATCACGTTTAAAGTAAAACACCTAATGATTACCAATGTATCGGGCAGTTTTACCAAATTTGATGCAAGCATGGAAAGCGATTCAGCTGATTTTA
>JANOVY010000117.1:0-2832 GCA_031417635.1 Bacteroidota bacterium
CAACTTTTGTTTTTACAACATCCATTTCTTTGCGAATACGGGCAACTTCGCTAAGCCCTAAGTTGAAAATTTGTTCGGCGGTGATGTTTGTAGTGGTGTAATTCTTTAACCACAATTCATACTCCTTCTTCCCCTTATAATTATTTAAAAGCCCTGATGTTGTTCTTGCTTTTGGAATATAATCGGTAACAATATAATCATGCAGTTTTTTGTATGCAGGTTGAATGATCGTTTCAATGGCTGCCGAATAATCTTTTTTTAGTTGAATGGCAGCCACACTATCTAAGTTGGTTGGTAGTTTTAGTAAAGGTTTATAGAAAACATTTTCCTGTAAGGCCCCTTCAAATAATGGTTTTAATTGTGGCGGCACTTTTTCCATTGAAGCCCTTGGATTTGTATTATTTTGCTCAACACCCTTTTTCATATTTGTAATGGCCTGGTCAACCCAGGTTTGAAAGCCTTTCATACGACTAATAAAATTCCGGAAATCTTTTTCGGTAGTAAAAGGAACAAAGCCAGCTCCCGAACCTAACGTTGCAAACCGTGTTGGAAAGCTAAATACGAATTGATCAACAGGTCGGTAAAACCCCAGCGAATTATTTAGCCGTTCGTTTTCTGATTTGAGTTTGTAAGTAAGCACATCAATACTTAATAATTTAGATGCTGTTAAACCTGCTTTGTTTATTACAGATAATTGGTTGAGATATTTTTGATTGAGTGCTTTTGCTTTTTTAATATACTCTTCGCTGATGGTAATTTCAATTTGGTTGTTGTAATCTTTGATGCCTGCTTGTGTGGCTTCCAGTGGATGTAAAGCATAATATTCTTTTGAGTACTGTTCCAGTAATGATTCCAATTGAACCGATTGGTTTTTCTTTTGTGCCAATAGCTGAAAAGAAAAAAGATTTATCAGTATGATAAGCAGAAGAGTTATTTTTTTCATTTGATGATTGTTATTTATTTGATGTTTATGATTTTGCCTTCAACATGTGGTAATTTTACTCTGTGGGTATCATTCATAATTCATTCAGATAACAGAATTGAATCAGACTTTTTTTTAGTTGTGTCATCTACTTATTCCATTTTATTAAATCGCATATTTACTATTGAGCCATTGTCCAAATCAAATCCTGCAATTTCATTTTGTTTGTTACGAATTATTTGTAAGTGCCCTAAACCTCCTTTATGAAATAGTTCATCCTTGGCCAAATACTTCAATACAAGGTCTTCATGCCTGATACTGGTTAATAGTAATTGTCCACCTTTCAATGTAATTCTGAAGCTACAATCCAATTCAGACGAATAGTAACTTCCCTCGTAAGACTTTAATTCCTTTTCGGTTGGATTATTTTCTAATGGGTATTTTGTAAGCAGGCGTTCGGTGTATGATAATTGTTGCGTTACGCTATATTTCTTCGAATCAATTTCGTTAAATACAAATTTTCCGGTTGAATCTTGTAGATCAATGAAAGTATTACCCGATACTTTTAAAAGTAGCTTTGAGCTTCCTTCAGCTTCCCAGAATAATTTTTTATTCCGCAACACAAAGTTGATTTCTGTACCATCGTTTGAAAGATAAGTGCCACAGAATTTTAAAACAGTTACAGTATCTGTAAGCACAGCTTTCTTCTCGTCAACATTTATTTTTTTAACAGCTGGATTATCTTTTATTAAAAGATCATTGAGTTGTACAACCATGTCTCTGGGAGCTGGATTGCTATTCACATTGCCAAATACAATAATGCCAAGTTTAAGGTCAGGAAATATGGCTACATAATTTCCATATCCCGCCATACTACCCCTGTGATGGTAACGGTTCCATCCCTTTAGGTTAGTTACATTAACACCTAAAGCATAAAAGATTTCATTACCATTATTCAACTTTCCTTTTTGCGTGAGTTGCTCAATGTCTTTATGATCACCAACTTTTGGATTAAAAAAATTAGAAACCCATTTTTGCATATCTACGATGTTGGAGAACATACCACCATCACCCAGCGTATAAACATTTTGAAAATTATTGGTAAAGCTGCTGTTGTTTACTTTCGAATATGAATTGGCCCTATTGGAAATCAGCTTAGTATAATCTTCCGGGAAACTAGTATGATTCATTCCAAGTGGTTTAAAGATCGCAGAATCGGCAAATGAGCTAAAACTTTGACCACTAACTGCCTCTACAATTTCTGCCAGTAAAACAAAATTGGAATTAGAATATTGGTGCTGTTTCCCAGGGGTAAAATTTAAAGAACGCTGGCTTTTTATTAATGACAAGGCATGTACTTGCGTTACCATACCAAAGCGATTCAAACCACTAATAGTTGCAAGGGTTATATCATCTCTTATACCACTGGTGTGATTGAGTAAATTTCTAACCGTTATTGTATCGCCATAGTTTGGAAACCAAGGCAAGTAAATGCGAATATCTTCATCAAGTTTTACCTTGCCCTGTTTGGCCAATAATACAATACAATAGCCCGTAAACTGTTTGGACACCGAAGCCATATAAAAATTAGTTTCGGTTGTATTGGGAATATTATTTTCAAGATTCGCCATTCCAAATCCTTTGGCATAAATAAGGGAATCATTTTTTACAATACCGATAGCACCCCCAGGACTTTTTGTATTATCCCATTGTGTAAACAGCTCATCAATTTTCTTTTTAGTTGAGTCATCAATTGTTTGGGAAAACGAAAGTGAGTAAAAACCGATGAGTAATAAGGGTATAAATATTCTTTTCATAATAACTGTATTTAAATCACTTAGCAAAAGGCATTTTATTTAATAGTTCTATATTCATGTACTTGTTTTTTATCTTTTATAAACCAATACAAA
>JANOVY010000118.1:0-2334 GCA_031417635.1 Bacteroidota bacterium
CAAAAGATTAAAAGTAAATGGCTGGGTTGCTTTTATTTGTTTCTTCTTGTTTATTGCCGCAGCCTTCACCAAAGCACCGGCCTTGGTATACGAATGGATGCCCGGACAAGAATATAGCAACAACGTATCAATTAATAAATCTTGGTACTTTTTTAATGCATCGTACAAACATTTCTTTCCGGCTAAAGAAGAGCAAGATATTTATTCAAATAATTATTCGGGCGATTATTCAACAAGTGCAGGCGATGCCAAACTGTCTAGTATCAATTATATCGATGAAAAGAACTATCCATTTCTTCATTCGACCGATAGTACGAATGATGTTTTGTCGCCATTTTTTACCAACGGCACCCAGCCGCCAAATATTGTTATTCTTTTGGTGGAAGGGTTGGGCAGGGCTTTTACCGGCAAAGGGGCTTACCTGGGGAATTTTACACCTTTCATAGACTCTCTTTCCGATAAAAGTCTTTATTGGCAAAATTTTTTAAGTGAAGGAGGAAGAACATTTGCTGCATTGCCATCTTTACTTAGCTCACTTCCTTTTGCTAAAAATGGGTTTAGTGATCTGGGCAACGATATGCCCAAACACCTGTCATTATTGAATTTGCTGGCAAAGAATGGGTATAACACTTCCTTTTATTATGGCGGTGATTCGCATTTTGATAATATGGATATCTTTCTTCAAAAAAATGGTGTAAATGCGATTATTGATGAAAAAAGCTTTCCAAAAAACTATACAAAAATGCCTTCCTATTATGGATTTAGCTGGGGCTATGGTGATAAAGAACTTTTTAGAAGGTTTTTTGAGGTTGCAAATAATTCGCAACAACCTCAACTTAGTGTAATACTAACGGTATCTACCCACAATCCTTTTTTGATAAATGAACAGGATACATACCTTGCTAAATTAGAAACCCGGATGAGTGATCTTGGTTTTTCGGAAGATGTTAAAAAGCAATACAGAAACTTTAATAAACAATATGCCAGCATTCTTTATGCGGATGACGCTATAAAAGATTTCTTCAATGTATATAAAAAAAGACCGGACTTTGACAAAACTGTATTTCTGATTACCGGAGATCACCGGATGCCGGAAATACCGATGAGTAACAAAATAGACAGATACCATGTTCCGCTAATCATCTATTCGCCTATGTTACAACGAACAGCTAAATTTTCATCCATCTCTACTCATTTTGATATTACGCCTAGCCTTCTTACCTGGTTGAAAAATAGGAGTGGGTTTCAAATACCGGAAACGGTAAGCTGGATGGGAACGGGACTGGATACTACAAGACAATTCAGAAATATCCATGCATATCCAATTATGCAAACAAAAACAGACCTGATTGATTTTGTAATGGGCGAGTACCAGCTAAATGGAAATGATTTGTATAGAATTAACAATTCAATGGACCTCAATCCCGAACGGAACGAAACCAAAGCCAACGAACTTAAATCAGCGTTTAACAGATACAAAAATAAAAACAGTGGATTTATGAGCACGCTCAAAATAGTACCCGACAGCCTTCTTCAAAAGTATACAATTCGCTAAGAGGGCTTTACTATTTTGTAGTAATCATTCAAGATAGTGCTCACCAATGGTTGGTATACTTTCCAAAAAAAAGCCTTTCTATCAAGCGGCTCACGGTTATTATACATCAGCCATTTAAAAGAAGGAGTCCCTTTAAAATAAGAAGAGGTAAGTGTAATGGGGTTGTCTGCAAAGTCTGCTGAAAAATAAAAAAAACGATAATCTTCGTTAATATGGGCAGTGATCGCAGGGAAAGAAGAAGGCAAACCATACAACGCCAGTTCTTTTCCCCCCTTTTCATTTATATCAATCACAAAGTCTGCAACTACATGGTTAAATGAAGTATTGGGCTGTATTACATCAAACCAAAAAGTATAAGAAGTTATTGCCGGCAACCCATAATGGTTTTGGCCTTCCTCTGATGAATGAATTTCTGGAAACTCTCCTTTCAAATGTGTGTTATTTTCCAGAATCACTACCCTGTCATCGGAATGTACAAATGCAATTCCACTCTTGGTAAATGGCCACGCACCATTGTGCCTGATTCGATAGTTTTTTACCAACCAGTCCGGTAACTCCTTGTTTACTGTAGTATCGAATGAATCAAAATAACGCCCCACCCATCCGGTCCATTTTATACCGAATGAGTTTTCAAAATCATTTCGTACAGCAGGGGCGGTAGGTGAAGCCAGGCAATTAAATTCTGTAATAATCAGTTTATGTTTAGCCTGCATTTGTTGTAGAAAATAAAAATCCTGCTTACTCATTCCTCCATATACAATTCCAGATCTTTCCTTGAC
>JANOVY010000119.1:0-69170 GCA_031417635.1 Bacteroidota bacterium
CCTTATCCAAAAGACAAAGACACATTTTGGACTTTGGCAAAGTTAGGCGGTGCAATCAGGCAAATACATTTATTGGAAAGCCCTATCATTGAAAAATACATTACACAATATCCAATAGACGGAAACAATGTAGTTGGCAAACCAAAGTATCAAGGCGGCAAAGTTTATATTAACGATACACAGTATTTCGACAATGTACCACAAATAGCTTGGGATTTTTACATTGGCGGTTATCAGCCAGCACAAAAATGGCTAAAAGACCGCAAGGAAAGAAAATTGCAGTTTGATGATATTTTACACTATCAAAAAATTATAGTTGCTTTATCAGAAACAGATAGATTGATGAAGCAGATTGATAAAATTGAAATTGAATGAGCATTTATCATTGTTTAGATATTGAATTTAAAAATATTGATTTTAGTGCTTACTCAACAAAAGGAAAAATTAAAGTTAGCAAGGTTCATCACGCCCATTTGACATTAAAGGATAACGAAATTGAACTTAAAATTTTATTTGACTACCAGTCTTATTTTGGCGATAAGTTTATGAACTGGACAAATAAAATTGATTTCAAAAAATTCGGCTCTTTTTTAAAAGTAGAAGTCGCTAAGAATCACACAAACGAACGTTTCACTTTCACGCAGGGTGTTTAATTCATCCTACTACCACCCGCAACTATCCGAAAAAAAATCTGGGTGTTCGTCAACGGGCCTCTTGTGATTAAGCTATAACCAACTTTCTTCTAGTTTTTACTCGCTGACTTAAAAATTCCTTTAAGAAGCCTTTTAAGCTGAGGTCTTCATCTAAGTCAGGCCAATGAATGCCGACTCCGCTTCCAATAAGCCTATAATTCTTTAATCGTTTTGAAGTTGCGTTTTTTAATCCGGCATAATTTTTAATAGGTGTGACAAATGTGAGATTCGTATTCAAATGAATGAATAGTTTATCGTTTTCAGGACTTATCTTTAAGGAAGTAATTCTTAATCCTTCTTTAAAAATAATATTCTCGATTGCATCATATTTGTTATGAGAAATATTCATTCCATTTTTGTTTAAAAGTTAAACTCTTGTCTGCTATAATACTCATTATTATCTTTTGCTCTTTTGAAGTAAATCCGTGCATATAAGCAATTGTAACAATAGGTTCAAGCCATATTTTACCTTCATTCCCAGCTTTCTCTACATGTAAATGCATGGGTTCGTCATTTTCATTACTCCAGAAAAAAAATCGAAAGCCCTGTTCAATTAATACTGTTGGCATTAATGCAATTTAGTACTTTCCCCCCATCAAAAGAAATAGGAAAACCTTAATGTTGTCGTATTTCCTTTCCCAAAAGCTGTCTATTTATCCAACCTAGTATTAGCCACTTTCACAGACCGAATAAGCAATATTGCCAAGATTATCGTAGTATTCCCTACAAATCTTCGTATTTTAGAAGGTATGAATACATGGGTTACCATTTGGAACAAAATCATCAACATAGGTCTTTCTTTGGCAGGGGGTTAGCCTAATCATACGATCAAACATTTTAAAATTTACACCTTCACCCTTCCACAGAAATGGCAGGGTGTTCCCCGACGGGTCTTCCTCCATAGGCGGATACCCGTCGGTTCTCGCATATGGTGAGATTGCAGAAAAAGAGCAATAAAACATCCTATTTCCAATACTTTTCAAATGTAGACTAGAGAGCCCAAAAATGATTTGTATTTTATGTAAATTTAGTTTGCAATCGGAGTTTTAAGATCAATTGCCGTTACTTGCCATTTTAGCACGAACCATATAAAATAAAAAACTTAGCAAACATAGTATGAAAATAAAAAATAGTACACTAGCGGACCTAAACGAAATTTTCCGTTTTTACAAAATAGCAACAGACTTTCAGAAGACTAGGTTTACTGAGCATTGGCCGGCATTTGAGAAAAGATTGATAGAAGATGAAATTAATGAAAACAGACAATGGAAAATTGAAATTGACGAAAAAATTGCTTGCGTTTGGGCGACAACATTTAGCGACCCACAAATTTGGGAAGAAAGAAATAATGACCCAGCAATATATATTCACAGAATTGCAACAAATCCAGATTTCAGAGGACGAAACCTTGTTGGACAAATAGTAGAATGGGCAAGACAATATGCTTTTGACAATCATAAAAAGTTTATTCGAATGGACACAGTTGGAAACAATCCCGGACTAATCAATTATTATCAAAAATGTGGCTTTGACTTTTTAGGTCTATTAAAACTTAAAGACACAAAAGGACTCCCGGCACATTATGACAATGCAACTGTTAGCTTGTTTCAAATGAAATTAGAAACCATTGGCGAATAAAAAATAGCCGGTAACATTGGTATTGCTGCGAGAAAAAAAGACCTCACATAATTTAAGATAAAAAGTATGTTAAAAGTTAAAATATATTTTGAAGCCATTGGTTTTGCAGGTGATGACTTGCATAAAATATTAAATTCTTTTGAGTTACAGAAATTCAAAAAAAATGATTTTATTGTAGAAGAGGGTAAGACAAGCAGGCATATTGGCTTTGTAGAAACCGGCATGTTTCAATACTATGTTATTAAAGACGGGGAGGAAAGAACAAGCTATGTATCAATCGAAAATACTTTCTTTGCCTCGGTATTAAGTTTTATAAGCGAATCACCTTCATTAGAGAATGTAAAAGCACTGGTTGATGGCAGCATCAGTATGATTAGTAAAACAAACCTAAAAATGCTGTTGAATGAAATTCCTGCTTTCAAAGACTTTTATATTGGCTTACTGGAAGCCACTATTTGTGGAATTGATGCCAGTCGCTACGACCTAATTGTATTAACAGCAGAAGAACGGTACGAAAAAATGCTTACCAACGAACCCCATTTTTTACAGCAAATACCGCTACAACATTTAGCGTCTATACTCGGCGTTACCCCACGCCACCTGAGCAGGATACGAAGTAAAATTCGCTGATTTTCACTTTTAGACATTTGTCCGGTATCAAGAACGCTGCTGTTTGCAGCTTTGCATTATTAATTAACAATTAAAAATGTAAAGCAAAATGAAACAAATTATTATTGTACTTCTTGTACTCGTATCAAGTTCCTCTTTTTCTCAAAGTAAATTTTCAAAAAACGAATTCAGTATTAATGGATTCCGCAATCCTTCTATCGGTTTAGAATACCGTCATCAGAACGTTTCCGTTCATGCAGGTTACTACATTACTGCATTTGAAACAGGTGTAACTACCCAGTTTTTCAAAGCAGGCGTAACTGCCTGGTTCCTGCCCGTGGGTAAAAAAGAGAACCCTTCTTCCTTTTATGCCGGGGCATCATATTTAAGGGGATTGAACCTTGCTTATGAAAAAGAGAATGCTGTGGCAATAGAAGCCGGTTTTCGTTGGATGGTTTGGAAAGGGCTGAACGTAAGAATTGGAGCAATTGGCGTAGCCGCCAAAGGGCATGATGTAAAAATCAATCCAACACCAGGCATCAGTTATTCATTCTTCTTTTAAAAAAAATTGTATGAAAACAATATTAGGAACCGGGCAATTGGGACTTGCCATTATGCAATTGCTGCTGGATAAAAACCCTGACGAAAAAATTTTACTGGTAAACAGAACAGGAAAGCTGGAAATATCAATTCCGAAAAATGTAGCGTTAATTGCCGCAGACGTCACTTCCAATACAGCTATGAAAAACATTGCCGGCAGGTCAGATGTAATTTTTAGTTGCACAGATATGCCCTATGATAAATGGGCAGATTTTTATCCGGCAACGGCCAATGCACTGTCGTACGCATTAAGCAAAACCCATGCAAAGCTTGTTTTTGCAGATAACCTTTACTCCTACGGTAATGTTATGGGCAAAGAAATGAATGAACAAATGCCTCATTCAGCCAAAACAAAAAAGGGTAAAATAAGAGCAGGTGTTATTAATACTTTGCTCTACTCAGGCGATGAGTTTAACAACAAGGTTGCTTTTGTAAAAGCTGCAGATTTTATCGGCCCACGTATTCACAAAGGCATCTTCGGCACTGATTTTCTAGATAGTATTTACCATGGAAAAACAGTAAGGCTGTTTGGAAATATAAACATCCCACACACATTCACTTATATAAATGACTTTGCAGCCGCAATGATCAATGTGGGTAACGCCAATGATACGTTTGGACAAATCTGGCATGTACCCAATGCACCTGCTTTAAGCTTGGATAAATGGGTACACTTGTTTGAAGTGATAACCAACAAAAGAATCAAAAAATCAGATACCCCCAAATTCATCATTAGAATCGCAGGACTTTTCAGTCCTTTCATTAAAGAACTGTATGAAATGGCTTACCAGTTTGAATATCCTTACCTAGTAAATCATGAGAAATATGTAAGCCGCTTCGGTAACCATGCCACTTATCCTTCAGACATGGTAAAAGAAACAGTTGAATGGTACATGTCCACCCGAATAAATAATTAAGAAAACTGGCTGTTGGTTACATTTATGGACAAATGTCCTTGAACAGGAATTTGTCTTGATACAACTTTGCATTATCAAACAAAAACAAAATGAAAAATAACAACCAAACAATTGGAATCTTACTAATGACAGGTGCAATTGCATTGCTCATACCCTACACGATGTTAACCATCATTTTTGAGTATCCCGCTATTTTAAGGCAGGACACCGGAACAATTCTTACCAAGTTTAACCAAGGTGGAAATTCACTGGTTTGGACATGGTTTGCTTTCGCCATAACCGGTATTCCTTTCATACCTGCTTATATCATGATTGGGCAAAAATTTGAAAACAAAGCTCCTTTGGTACGCATGGCTACAACCATTGGTGTAATTGGTTTAATTGTTCAAATTATTGGCTTATTAAGATGGACATTTGTTGTTCCTGTACTTGCTGATACGTTTGTACATGCAGCAGACGATGCAACAAAAGCCGCTGCCATTGTTTCCTTTAAAACCATTCACCAGTTTGGCGGTGTGATACTAGGCGAACACTTAGGTCAGCTGTTTACAATCGCTTGGACAGCAATGATAACCATTTCATTTGCCAAATTAAAAATGATGCCAAAGTGGGTAAATTGGCTGGGTATTATCAGTTCTGTTATTTACCTACTGGCACAAGCTGAATTATTTGCAACAGTAATAAAAGGTTTTCCAGTATGGGATATGGCCGGCTTTATTGGAAGTACGTTGTGGCTTATTTGGTTGATTATTGTTGGTTTTAAATTTCTGAAAATAGAGATGAATTAGACCCCCTCAGTATAGTATCGCAAAGCATGCATTTTCATTAGAAATAGGGTTCAGATGTATCATTTCGATACCAATGGTAAGATAAACATTCTTGAATTTGAAAATTTATCATTTTCTAAAATTTATTTATTATGACAATTCAACACATTTTCTACATTCCAACAATTTTTTTACTTGGATTTGTATTTGGCACCATGACTAATAAAGTAACAGAAAGCCAAAACAATCAATTGCTGTACAAAACTTCGAGAAGAAAATTGCTACAAACTTTTCTTGTTTTCTTACTAGTGTTTGTAATTACCCATATTTTTGAAATACCATGGGGTTCAAAAGCGGTCAGTCAGCTGCTTGGGGGTATAGAAATATTTGATAAAAGTCCTGTTTTCTCTAGTGATGCAGTTTATGAACGAATAAGTTTATTCCCTGCTGAAGGACTAATAGCATATAAACGTTTCACATATACAATTGACGTTTTATTTCCTTTTTCGTTTTTGTTATTTCTTTTCACATATGCCCGCTTTGTTTCTCAACGTATAAATATTCCAAAATACTTGGCAAAAGGTTTAATTAGCTTAACTTTTTTCTGGTTTGCCTTCGATATGCTCGAAAATGTAGTTATTTTCAATATACTAACTAAATTTCCTAGTCAAAATGATCTTCTTGGCGGTTCTTTAGGGTTTATCACAGTAATAAAATTTGGTTTACTGATGCTTTCGATATTGATGCCCTCTCTACTCTTCATATTTGCAAACAAACGTGAAATAAATACCTAATTCACGCTGGAAATCTAAGTCAGACTGTGCAAAAAATCCATATCGGTGATTATGCCATACCTCCTATTTTCCGTAAAACGAATAATGCCTGGAATATTAACAGAACCAGCGGAGGTAGTAGTGGTGGTTGTGCGGTAGCACTTGCAACCGGTATGACTTCTTTATCATTCGGAAACGATTTGGCAGGATCTATTCGGCTTCCATCAGCCTATTGCGGGGGATTTGGCTTTAAACCCACATTTGGAGTGGTGTCAATTAATGGTATTCAAACTGATCCCAAAGAACCTGTGAATGGGCTCAAATTATTGGCAGTTGCAGGGCCATTAGCGAGAACCATTGAAGATTTGCAACTGGCTATGGATATTATTGCACAAACCACCTACCCGATAAAAAACCAAAACCCATAAACATTTGTAAAAATGCTATTGACATAAAGCAAATGAAAATTGCAGGGTCTGATGAGTTTGGCATTGTTCCTAATGTGAGAATGATACAACTCTTATAAATAATTGTGTAACAGATCCGACTTTAAATGAAATCAACTTTGAAGGTTACTATTTCCTTCACAATCAAAAAGCAAAACCTTGATGCACGGTAATGATAGTTACTCATTTTGAGGAATGAACCAGTTTTGGTGGTTTTTTATCATTGTATGTTTAGTCATAATGGCAGGATGGATGATAAGATATCAAAAAAGGAAATAAGTGAAAACCAAATTTCAGAATAAAGACTTATACAAAATGAAATAGAAGTACGAATTATGAGGGATGAGTTGCGGTGGGTGTGTCAACAAAGTAAAGCAAATATTACTAGAAATTTCAAATATTGAAGGAGCAGAAATATTTCTGCAACCGCATTCCACAAGTATTACCATGAGCAAATTGATAAATACGAAGGAATTGCAAACCCAACTTAGCAAATCGAGGCATTATACAATTAAAGAAATCAATTGAACTTCAAAGCATGAATCACTCAGAAATGAACCATAGCCAGATGCAGCATGAAACAAACCCGGTAATGGGAATGGCAGGACATAACCACCATGCTATGATGATAGCCGATTTCAAAAAACGGTTTTATGTAGTGCTTATCCTAACCATTCCAATCATGTTGCTATCAAACATGATACAACATTTTATAAAAGTGGATTGGCAGTTTGCAGGTTCTCAATACATCCTCTTTGCATTATCAACCATTGTATTTTTTTATGGCGGCTTTCCGTTCTTAAAAGGATTGGTGGATGAAGTAAAAGAAAAGAATCCCGGTATGATGTTTTTAATCGGCTTCGCCATTACAGTTGCATACATCTATAGTGTTGCAATTGTGTTTGGGTTGCAGGGCATGGACTTTTTTTGGGAATTGGCAACCCTAATTCTCATCATGCTGTTGGGGCATTGGATAGAAATGAAATCAGTTGCAGGTGCTTCAAAAGAATTGGAATTATTAGTGCAGTTAATGCCGGCAGAGGCACACATGGTAATGCCCAATATGGTGCATGATGTAAAGACCGACACATTAAAGGCAAACGATATTATTTTAGTAAAGCCGGGTGAAAAAATGGCGGCAGACGGTATCATATTAGAAGGAGAAAGTTACCTGAATGAAAGTATGCTAACAGGCGAAAGCAAACCAATACAAAAAGTAAAAGGCGATAAAGTTATTGCAGGTGCAATCAATGGCAATGGTTCAATAAAAGTTATCGTTTCACATGCAGCAAAAGATTCCTATTTATCGCAGGTGATAAAGTTGGTAGACGATGCACAAAAATCAAAATCACAAACGCAGTTATTAGCAGACAAAGCAGCCAGGTGGCTAACCATCATTGCATTGGTTACAGGCATTGTTACATTTTTATATTGGTATCTCGAAGGGCAATCTTTGGCTTTTGCAATGGAACGGATGGTAACAGTAATTGTTATTTGTTGCCCGCATGCTTTGGGTTTGGCAGTACCGTTGGTGGTTGCAAAATCAACAGCACTATCAGCAAAAAATGGATTATTGATTAAAAACAGAACAGCTTTTGAAAACGCAAGAAAAATAACCACCATTGTTTTTGACAAAACAGGAACATTGACTGTAGGAAAATTTGAAGTATCAAAAATTGTTTCGTTGCAAACCGCGTTTTCCGAAAATGAAATCATACAACTTGCATCTGCATTAGAACAAAAATCTGAACACCCGATTGCAACTGGCATTTTGCAAAAAGTAAAAGATTTATCAATCAGCATTCCTGTCACAGAAAATTTCAATGCCATCACAGGCAAAGGGGTTGAGGCAACTGTTGAAGGCAAAAAAATATTGGTTGTCAGCCCAAGATATTTAACAGAAAATAATATAGCAATCCCGAAAGGCTTTACTGCCAACGATACAGAAACAGTTGTTTTTGTAATCGCTAATAATCAACTGGCAGGTTACATTGCTTTGTCAGATGAAATTCGTCCTGAATCTGCCGAAGCAATCAAGACTTTACAAGAAAACAATATAAAATCAATTTTGCTTACAGGAGACAATAGCAAAGTAGCAAAAAGTGTAAGCAACACTTTAGGCATGGATAGTTTCATTGCCGAAGTATTGCCACATCAAAAATTAGAAAAAATAAAAGAGCTGCAAAGCAAAGGCGAATTTGTTGCCATGACGGGCGATGGCGTAAATGATGCACCTGCATTGGCTATTGCAGATGTTGGAATTGCAGTAGGCAGCGGCAGCGATATTGCTGCCGAAACCGCAGGGATTATTTTGGTAAACAGTAACCCAAAAGATATTGTTAGCCTCATTTTGTTTGGCAAAGCCACTTACAGAAAAATGATACAGAATTTAATTTGGGCTACAGGTTACAATGTTATTGCATTGCCTTTGGCAGCAGGTGTTTTGTACAATCAAGGCATATTGTTAAGCCCGGCCGCAGGTGCAGTTTTAATGACGATAAGCACAATTGTAGTTGCTATCAATGCAAGTTTTTTGAAAGTAAATAAATAACACTATTTACATTCAACTTGCCAATTATTAATATACAGGTAGACAATGTTATCATAATAGCAAATACTTATTTATTATAGATTTATAAAAATTAGGCTACTGACAAATATCATTGGCACACACTTAGTCAAGCCCAGCAGCATAGCAACCATTACAAGCCAATGCTGCAAGATTGAGGACAGCGAAGAAATGGCATTCGTACAAGATCTAAGACTTTGTTGGGTGCGCAGTACTAACAATGGAGTCTACTGTTGAACGAAACAGGAAAGTTATTAGGTTTTGATTTAAATGGAGTTGTGGCATAGCAAATTGGTAGCTGCTTATGGGAGATAGGATAGGATTTATTATTCAACCATCTATTGCTACAATGTTCAAGTAATTAATTGCCTCAGTTTTTCCATCCGGCACAAAACATCATTTTGCCACAATTAGCAAGCATCCCTTCATTTTCCCCAATTTGTTCTATACATCATTCTCAACTTTCTACAAAACAAAGTGGGTTTGTCTATAGTTGTCTATTATAGTGACGAGGCATTCCGGCGTAAAAAAATCTGTATTAGGTGAATGAAAAAAAACAATGTACTGCCCTACCCCCCTATGTAATTCTTCATATTTTCAATAACAAATTTCTGGTCTTCAATAATATGCTTCACTACATCACCAATGGAAACAAGGCCCACCAGCTTATCATTTTCAAGAACCGGTAAATGCCGGATGTATTTGCTCGACATGATCTGCATGCACTCATCAATGGTAGTAGCGGGCGTAACAGTGATTAGTTTCTCGGTCATAATATCACTAATCGGCGTATCCTTGGATGACTTTCCTTTTAGCACCACTTTACGGGCATAATCTCTTTCGGTAAAAATACCCAGAAGTTTCTCCTCTTCCATGACCAACAGAGAACTTACATTTTTTTCAACCATGATTTCAAGGGCATGATAAACAGACGTGCCGGGTGTGATGGAAAAAATGGTTGCATCTTTTGATCGCAAAATATTTTGAACCGCTATCATAAAATGTGATTTAAAAAGTGACTTTTTTAAAAAAGGCTAATAAATTCAAAACAAGGAAATTCTACCTACCCCATTTTGACTAAAATAATCAATTTAATTGAAACTAAAAAGAGGCAATCTGCATGAAACTCATTTAAAAAAAAGAAATTGAGCCTATCAGATACCAACAAACAAGGAAAATACCTGTTTCGGTACATTTTTAACCCAGAAACCCATTGGATAATGGTAAGTTTATGGAAATTCAATTTGTTTCCCCCTTCCTATGAAACTGGAAGAAGCCATTCTTTACATGACATCCGGACAGCAAGAATCCTTTGAAAAAGACATTGTAAAATCCGGGCAATATATTGGTTCAATTCAAGGGTATTGTGGACATGGTTTGCAAAAATGAATTGAACAAGATAATTAAGTATCTCCTTTTAGTAAATTGGAATACATTATAAGACCATACCATCCACTTCAGTCAATCGGATAAATACCAAAAATGGAAAAAATTATTACACAATTATTACAATCCATTTCCAACAGTTGAACATTTTGAAATGGTGATAGAAAAAATAAAGAAATGTCACAAGTGTAAATAAATCTTTACTTCGACCGTTTAAATACACTACAAGTATTTGAACTAGCATCTCAATTTCTTGTGCAATACATGAATAAAAATAATGTCGAAATTCTTTTTATTATATTCAATAAAGTGTATATTCAATTGATAATAATTATACAACTCCCCCTGTTGTTATTATTTAAAGAAACTTTACGAATCCTCACATTGTTTTTTTACTCTGTACATAATAAATAATTGAAATTTATGTCACTGCTTAAATAATAAATCGTTTTCGAATTCGTATATCGAAATTTTTTTAACCCCTAAAACTCAACAAATGGCAAATCACAACATTATTATCGAAGGAATTGATAAAGATGGAAATTTAAAATTATCAGATAAAGGAAAACACAAGGTAAAACCCGGAGATACGGTAACCTGGGAAATCAAAAAAGGGTCGGGCATTGCATCGATTATTTCCATTGTAGAAAAGTCTATCTCCAAATCCAATGTTTTTGAACCCGATCCGGCACCAACTGTCATTAAAGGTACCGTTAACAAAGATCTGTTTAAAGGAATTAAAAAGCCAAAACCTATTCAGGAAAGTTATTCAATCATTTTTACGACAATAGAAAACCCGGGGAATCCATTGTGTTTTGATCCGACCATTCAAGTAAATTCATGATATGCTTATTTAAAGTATGAATAATTATTAGCAAATTAACAACCGAAATAAAAAATCATAAAAAAAATCAAAAAAATGGGAAATAACATCATTAAAATAACAGGTATTGATAAAAATACCACTCCATGGACATTATTAATGGATAATGCCGGTAACGCAACCGTTAAAGCAGGAGATTTAGTTACCTGGAATATTGTTGGAAACAATACAGAAATAGCATCTATTTCCATTTCTCTCAGCTCTACTAATTCGGCTATGTTTTCAAGTGCTCCTACGGATCAGGGTGGGCCTGCCCCAGATTCATGGCAAGGAACAATTGCATCTGATGCACTCAATGGACCGGAGGGATATACGATTACTTTTCAAGCTGTAGGGAACCCAGAATATTATCATCATGACCCAACTATCCAAGTAAACAATTAATAAATTAATATTACTCAAAGGAAAGCTTATCATTTTCTTGATAGGCTTTCCTTTTTTTATTAAAAAGAGTCAATCAGTATTAATAAAATTTACAAAATTGAATAAATCATTAATATAAAATGGTTTTAAATGATTAAGTAAAAAGAGGTAATTTTAAAAAAAAATAATAAATAGAAAACATGCCAAACCGCCCCATTAGAATTACAGGTATTAATCCCGACAATACATTAATATTATCTGATAATGGACATACCATTGCACTTTTTAATGATACCATCACCTGGTTGATACACCCCGGTTCAGGTGTAGATGCCATTACTGCCAT
Organism: Bacteroidota bacterium; assembly: GCA_031417635.1. Classification (GTDB taxonomy): domain Bacteria; phylum Bacteroidota; class Bacteroidia; order Chitinophagales; family Chitinophagaceae; genus Sediminibacterium. Next base: position 11,990 of record JANOVY010000119.1, read on the forward strand.
TGACAAAAAAGAAGGTTCTCCAAATGTTTTCAGCAGCGCCCCTGCCCCCGTTGGCGGTTCCAACAATTGGCGGGGAACCATCGTTAGTAGCATTCTTGTTACCACCAGGTATGAATATTTCATTAAATACAGAAAAACAGGGGTTGCAGGAGAATTTATACACGACCCAATTATACAGGTAAATTCTTAAAAAAATATGGCTTGATTTTATTCAAGGCTATTCATGATTTTTAAGTGCTTATTGATTACTTTTATTCCAATATAAAAAAGTCTAATCCTTTTCAAAAAATAAAAGAAGTAATATATTTGAATAAAATTTTATTCATCTTAAATTAATGAAAAATGGCAAATCGTACAATTACAATTTATTGTATTAATGATGATGACACACTAACATTAACGGATAATGGAGTTACCAAAGCTAAGTTAAAAGACAAAATAATCTGGGAAATACACAAAGATTCAAATGTAGAAGAAATAATCGCTATAGAAAGGAAACCTTATTATACGGAAATTTTCATTTCACCCCCGGCTCAAGTAGGTAGTTCAAAAAAATGGGGAGCAACCATTCGGTCTACCATGAAAAGGAAAAAAACTGCGACTACCTATAATTATTCCATTACTTACACTAAAAAAGGTGTTGCCGGATACGAATTTATACACGATCCCACTATACAGATAAATTCTAAAAAATAACCAAATGCCATATAAAATAAAAGCTTTTCCATTTTTGCTAGGCTTTCTTTTTATTATGCAATATCCTGTATTGGGACAAGTTCAGAAAGTGGCGGATAGTCTGGAAAAGATTTATCAGAAAAATGAACTCCCGGATTCTGCTAAATTAGAATTACTCAGAAACCTTTCATTTAATGAGGTAAAAGACCTAAAATTATCCTTACGTTATGCAGAAGAATTGATCAATTTATCAACTAAATTGAATAACAATCTTTACTTGTACAGAGGCTATTTGCAGAAGGGGAATAAAAAAAGATTACTGGGTAATTTAGATGAAGCATTGGCTGCCTATTTTAACAGTGCGAATGCTGCACAGAAGGCAAAGTTTTTAAAAGGAGAAGGGACGGCTTATAGTGCCATTGCCGACGTGTATGGTTTTTCCAATAATCATCCCACTGCAAGAATCTATTACAATAAAGCCATCCCCCTATTAAGACAAGTGAATGACTCCATTACCTTGGCCTCTATTATTTTAAACAGCGGTGAAGAATTTTTAAAGAGTAAACGATATGACTCCGCCTATGTCAATTTCAAAGAGTCCGGAATCATTTTTGAAAAAGTAAATTACCCTGTTGGGAAAGCATACAGCTTGGGTAATATAGGCATGGTGTATGCCAACAAAGGAGACAATGTTCTCGCCGAAAAAAATATCAATACGGCAATACAAATTTTAGAAGAGGCAAAAGATTTTTATCCCATCAGTGTGTATTTGATCACTTTATCGGATATGTATGCTAAGAAAGGGAATAATGAAACTGCCTTGAAATATGCCAAAAGAAGCTTACAACTTGCGGAACAGAATGAACTGAAAGAAGAAATTAGCAATGCCAATTTAAAGCTATCAGAACTTTCTGAAAAAGCCGGAAAATATTATGAGTCCTTTCAATATTATAAAAATTATATCACTTATAGAGACAGTGTAAAAAATATTAATTCTGTACAAAAGATAGCCGAACTCCGCTCCGATTATGAAGTTTCGCAGAAACAAACTGAAGTGGATCTACTTAACCAGGAAAAAAGAAATCAACGTAACATCATGATATCGTTAATCATCATTCTAGGCTTGGCGATGGTTATTCTTAGTACTTTATTTTGGTATTATAAAGTGATATCCAGAGAGAAGAAAAAATCAGAGAAACTCCTATTAAATATCTTACCGGCAGAAACAGCCAAAGAATTAAAACTACACGGTAAAGTAGATGCCATAAAAATCGATTTGGTTACCGTATTATTTACCGATTTTGTAGAGTTTTCAAAAACCGCCGAAAATGCCGATCCTAAACAATTGGTGAGGAGTATCGACTATTATTTTAAAGGCTTTGATGAGATTACCACAAAATATGGTCTCGAGAAAATTAAAACGATCGGAGATTCCTATATGTGTGCCTCCGGACTTCCGGTACCCAATACAGCACATGCAATCAATGCAATCAAAGCTGCCAAAGAAATGAATGCACTGGTGATTCATTCATTAAAAATGCAAGATGGTTTACAACATTTTGAAATAAGAATTGGGCTGCATACGGGTCCTGTGGTAGCTGGGATTGTGGGCATTAAAAAATGGCAGTATGATATTTGGGGAGATACAGTAAACATAGCATCCAGAATGGAATCAAGTTCAAAACCAGGAAGAATCAATCTATCTGAAACCACCTATCAGGAAATTAAGGATGCATTTCCTTGTGAGTATAGGGGTGAAATTGAAATAAAACATGGGGGAGTGATGAAAATGTATTTTCTCACTTAATTCTAATAAATAGACTATTGCAAACATCCAATTCTTGGATGAAGGTTTGTGTACTCGCACTATATTGATATTTGCAGACACGCTCTATGCATTTTTAGGCTTATATGACTCCTTTATAAGGGTTATGGGGTATTCCTTGTTTTACTATACATTTTTAATAATAACCTTCTATCTTTATCTTGTAACAATTTCTTTAAAATTTAGGCATGCTATAAAACATAATAATAATATGACAAGAGAAAGAATACATCATATTGTAGAAAAAGGAGCACACGGATCAAAAGTAAATTTGATTTTTGATTATGTCATCATGACCCTGATCGTGTTAAACGTTATTTCATTAATGCTTGAAACGGTTGCAGAAATAAGAATTCCGTATTGGCATTATTTACACCTATTTGATTTAATTTCTGTTGTGATTTTCACGATTGAATATTTATTAAGAATTTATATCTCTAGCATTACACATCCTTCTTCTAATAAATTGAAGTCGGCATTGCTTTTTATGTTTTCTCCATTCGGATTGATAGATCTACTAGCAATTTTACCATTCTATTTGCCACTCTTTATTAAATCGGACTATCGATTCCTACGGGTACTTCGCTTGTTCAAATTTGCCCGATATAACAATTCTTTTAACATGATATATTCTATCATTAAGGAAAAGAAAGAAGAACTAACGATTAGTGCATTTGTAACTTTTTTACTTCTTTTTGTAGCTTCCTTTATCATGTTTCACTTGGAAGGTCCGGTACAACCTGAAAAGTTTCCCAATATTTTTGCCTGCTTCTGGTGGGCTATCTCCACTTTAACCACTGTAGGTTATGGTGATGTATTTCCTGTTACAGCAGGGGGTAAAATGCTAAGTGGATTCATTGCCGCATTGGGTATCATTTTAATTGCTTTACCCACAGGTATCATCAGTGCCGGTTTTATTGAGAAAATCGGAAAGAGGAAACATATCGTCAAACATTGTCCACATTGTGGCAAAGAAATTGAATGATGAAATGGCCATTTTAATCTAGTCTGACATAATTCATCACTTACGCGCCATCATTTTTAGATAAATGTTGTTTAACACTTATCTAAAGAGCGAATCGTCATAAAGAAGATCGTATCCCATCTAATTTTATATTTTTATTGCTAAAATAAAAAAGCAAGAAATTGCAAATATGATTCGAAAGATTTAAAATCATATCTTGTTACAAAATAAACATTCCATGTCTGTTATAGAAGCACAAAAAAACAAATTGGGTTTATGGACAAGCACTTCATTGGTAACCGGCAATATGATTGGTGCGGGTGTTTTTTTGATGCCGGCAGCATTGGCGGCATATGGCAGTATCAGTTTAATAGGATGGCTTATTTCTTCAATAGGTGCTTTTTTGCTGGCAAAAATTTTTAGTCACCTAAGCAAAATGTTGCCAAAAGCGGATGGTGGTCCCTATGCATATACAAAGGAAGGTTTGGGCGATTTTGCCGGCTTCTTAGTTGCTTGGGGTTACCTAATTTCAACTTGGACCACTAATGCTGCCATTGCGGTGGCTTTGGTTAGTGCATTGAGTACTTTTTTCCCAATTCTTGCATCAAATGCATTAGCTGCGGTATTAACCGGATTGGGTGCTATTTGGATTATTACATGGATTAATACAAGAGGCATTGTAGCATCTGGAAAGTTTCAATTAATTACCACAATCTTAAAAATAATCCCATTAATAGCCGTTGCCATAGGTGGATTATTTTTTATTAAATTATCTAATTTTCTTCCTTTTAATGCAAGTGGCAGTTCTGATATTTCAGCCATTACAGCCACTGCCACATTAACCTTTTTTGCTTTCCTGGGTATAGAATGCGCTACCATCCCTTCTACTAGTGTTGCCAATCCTGAAAAAACAATTGCGCGTGCAACGATGTTGGGAACTGGCATTGCTACGGTGATTTATATTATTAGTACAATCAGTGTGATGGGATTGATTCCCGCAAAGGAATTACAAAATTCTGTTACCCCTTTTGCGGATGCTGCCGTTTTTATGTGGGGAGAGGGTGCCAGTTACTTAGTTAGTGCGGGTGTGGCTATTGCAGCTATTGGCACTTTAAATGGTTTTATTCTCATCCAGGGACAGGTGCCGTATGCCATTTCAAAAGATCACTTATTTCCGGTATTTTTCAGTAAGAAGAATAAAAACGGGGTGCCCGCTTTGGGGATTATTATTGGGAGTGTTGTGGTGTCTTTATTGATGGTAATGAACTATACAAAAGGGCTTGCAGCACAATTTAAATTTTTAATTCTACTAGCTACACTCACGGTTTTAGTGCCTTATCTTTTTTCTACTGCCGCTTATATTGTTATTAAGATAAAGAAAAAATATTTTCGAAACAATTGGTTAACCTCTATCCTATTGGCGTCTTTGGCTTTTATATTTTCATTATGGATCATTGGGGGAGCCGGGAAAGAAATTGTTTATTTTGGTTTTATATTGTTATTGTCCGGCATCCCTTTTTATATCTGGATGCTCTGGAAAAATAAAAAAGATTAGTGATTTTTCACATTTGAAAAGAATATTTTCATGAAGCTAACTTGTCATTCTGAGGTTGGAAAAATAAAATCTTTGTTCATCAAAAATGTACAACAAGCCTTTATTGGCGAAACACATATTGAACAGTATTGGAAATCTCTACACTATTTGGGAAAGCCTGTGCTTACAGACGCCATCCATGAATATGCAAATTTTGAATCCCTCCTTCAAGAAACCGATGCCGATATTTTGAAATTTCCAGAAGACGAAAGTGTAAATATGGATTCTATTTATTGCCGTGATGCCGCTATTGCCACCAATGCAGGAATGATAATTTGTAATATGGGTAAAGCCGCAAGAGCAAACGAACCATTTGCCGAAAAAAAAGCCTTTGAAGCCAACGGAATCAACATTTTAGGCAGCATTGTTTCTCCGGGAACGGTTGAAGGAGGAGATGTTGCCTGGCTTGATGAACAAACACTGGCAATTGGCCATACTTATCGCACCAACGATGAAGGTATCCGCCAATTAACGGCATTGCTTCAACCACTTGGCGTAGAGGTGATCACTGTTCCATTGCCACATTATAAAGGTGAAGGGGATGTATTTCATTTGATGTCGATTTTGAGCCCTGTAGATACCAATTTGGCAGTGGTCTATTCTCCTTTGATGCCGATTGTGTTTAGAAAATTATTAATAGAAAAAGGTTACCAATTGGTGGAAGTACCGGAAGAAGAATTTGATTCAATGGGGTGCAATGTATTGGCTTTAGAACCCCGTGTATGCTTAATGGTAGATGGCAATCCAAAAACAAAAAAAGCATTGGAAGAAGCCGGATGCAAAGTAATTGTTTACAAAGGGAAAGAAATAAGTGTTAAAGGTGGAGGCGGCCCAACATGTCTTACAAGGCCAATATACAGATATACCCCTTCATCCCACTAAAAGGATAATCATTTCATCCTTCCTCCAATATCATTTTGAAATTCAGCTAAAAATATTTGCTTTAATCACCCACCCCCCTCTTTGCGCAGCAGAGAGGGGTGACGAGCGAAGAAAAGTCGGGGCGAGTTATTTTTTTTCGAGTTTATCAATCCGCTGCACTATTGAATCCAGATTCCTAAAGTGTATATATGCTTTTCGATATTTACTAATTTCAAACGCAGGTGAGCCCATTAAAGTTTCTCCTTTTTTTGTAATACTTTTTGAAACTCCGGCTTGTGCGGTAAGTGTTGTATTATCTGCAATTTCTAAATGCCCTACCATACCGACATGTCCACTAATCATACAATTTTTACCAATTTTAGTAGAGCCGCCTACTACTCCGGTTGCTGCAAAATAAGTATGCTCGCCAATTTCTACATTATGGCCAATGTGTACCAAGTTATCAAATTTTACACCTTTACGTAAAATGGTAGACCCTAATGTGGCTCTATCGATAGCGCAATTGGCCCCTAATTCAACATCATCCTCAAGAATGACATTCCCGATTTGTGGTACTTTTTTATGGCCGTCTTGGGGATTAAAACGGAATCCATCACTGCCGATAACCGTACCTGAATGAATGATACAATTTTTACCAATCACCGATTCCGAATATATTTTAACGCCGGCAAATAAAGTAGTGTTATCGCCTATTACGGCATTATCACCTATATATACTTGCGGATAGATTTTTACATTGTTTCCGATAACGGCATTCTCACCAACAAAAGAAAATTCCCCTGCATACATATTGGTACCTACAGTGGCAGTTTCAGAAATAAAAGAAAGTTTAGAAATACCGGTCTTATTTAGTTTAACCTGGTTATACATATCCAATAAAGTGGCGAAAGCCGATTCGGCACTATCTACTCTAATTAAAGTAGTGGAAACAGGGCCTGTTAATACATAATCTTTTTGAATAATTACCAGAGAAGCTTTTGTAGTGTACAAATAAGGTGTATACAAAGGATTGGCCAGAAAAGATATAGAACCGGGAACGCCCTCTTCTATTTTAGCCAATTTGGTAATGACTGTTTCCGGATCACCTTCTATTTGTCCGTTTAAAATGCCTGCTATTTGTTTGGCTGAAAATTGCATAATTAAGTTGTATTAATGAATGTTTTCAAAGAAATATCCGCTAGTTGCTGTTTAAAGGTATGCAATGTACGATTAGCATACAACCTCCTCACTTTAAAATTATTTGATAGAATTTTATTGGCAAATAACCAAATATGAGTCATAGGAATATCGAATAAAATGCTTAAGCCTATTTGCTAAGAAATAAATTGTTTACCTTTATATTCCTTAAAGCAATTAATAATATGACTTTTGAAGAATTGGTAAAAAATCATTCCGGTGAAATGATTGAAAAATTGGTTACCCATGTAGTAAGTATGGATCCCGTTGAAATCAGGTTCGATTTTCAAGATGAAGATCAATGGGCTATTATTTCAATGCATGTATATGAAGAAGACAAAGAAATTTCATTGCGGCTACATCTCAATGATTTTTATGATTTGTATTTTGGCTACTATGATGATGAAGATGAATATTTTGAAATTATCCAACCTTTAACGGAAGAAGAAAAAAAGATACTTCCGGAAGGACTAAAAAAACTAATGAAGAGTGTGTTGGATAAAGAAGAAGGTATTCGAATACCGGGCAATTTCCTATCTAGATAAAATGTAATTGAATGCGTAAAAGCCTACTTCATTGTTTATTCTTTCTTTCAGGGTCACTCTTTGCACAACAAAAAACCAACACCCCCACCCTTTTATTTATAGGCACTTATACCAATACCGGAAAGAGTGAAGGAATGTACACCTATTCTTTTGATGAAAAAACAGCTTCGACCGATTTCGTTTCCAAAACGATCAGTGCAAGTCCTTCTTATTTATCTATAAGCAAAGACCAGAAATATCTTTATGCCGTAAATCAATTGGGAGATGCCAAAGGTGGCGTTTCTGCCTATCAACTGGATGCAAAAAATGGTAAGCTTTCTTTTTTAAATAGTTATCAATTTGGCACCAATGGACCTTGCTATATTACCACTGATAATTATGGTCAATTTATTTTTACGGCAAATTATAATGATGGCTATGTAAAAGCATTTCCTATTTTACCCGATGGTTCATTAGATTCAAAGAGTCAATTGATACAACATGTTGGAAGCAGTACTGTAAAAGGTAGACAAGACATTCCACATGTGCATTCAACAGTACTATCACCGGATAATAAATACTTACTGGTACAAGATTTAGGAACTGATTACATTGAAGTGTACCCTATCCATTTTTCATCTAAAGATGCCCCATTAGGCAAAGTGTTGGATTCTTGCAAAATGCCGGCTGGCAGCGGGCCTCGGCATTTGGTATTCCATCCCACAAAAAAGGACAAAGCTTATGTGATACAGGAAATTAGTGGTGCAGTCACCTTGTTGAATTTTAATAAAGGGAAATTGAAAATTGAACAAACGATTCAATTAAATACTGAAGGCTTCAAAGGTGAGAATCGTGCAGCCGATATACACATCTCACCCGATGGGAATTTTCTATACGGTTCAAATAGAGGCGAAGCAAATGATATCAGTATTTTTTCCATTGATAAAACAGGTCACTTACTTTACGTGGGGAAACAGTCAACACTAGGCAAGAGTCCCAGAAATTTTACAATAGACCCCACCGGTAATTTTCTGTTAGTTGCCAATCAACAAAGTGATGAAGTGGTTATTTTTAAAAGAGATAAAAAAACCGGACTTTTAGCAGATACCGGTAAAAGAATTGAAGTAGGCGCTCCAACGTTTTTGCAGATTATTAAAGTGAAATAGGTTGTAAGTGATAAGTATTAAGTTGATAAATAATTTTCACTTTCGCTATAACTCAGACCTCTTTTTTGATTTCACCTATTACTTACCACATATAACTTACCACATATAACTTACCACTTATAACTTACCACTTATTACTTTTACCCCCTCATCCCTTCTATCACTTTCCAGACTGACGCTGCCACCGGAATTCCTTGCTTCAAATTTTCCTCACGAATAGCCATTGCTTTTTGGCCGGGATAGCGGATTTTAGTGGATGCTGATTGAGGGATGGAGCAGCTATAATCATCGAGAATAGATTGTATGGCAGGTTTGATACTGGAATGATTGGCTAATTTTGAAATATCAATAGCGATAAAAACTTGTGAGATAGCATATTCATCTGCATGTTGACTTATTTCATGTGTGGATTGACCGCCTGATAAAATGGTTGCAAGTATATCGAGTAATAAAGCCATCCCAGCTCCTTTCCAATAACCCGTCGGCAATAAACGCCTTGTTTTAAAAATAGCAGCCGGATCTGCGGTTAATTCACCTTCTATTGAATAACCACCTGGAAACGCCAGCTGTTCATTTTTTAGTGCAGCTAATTCAACGGCCCCATATGAATATAGTGACATGGCCATGTCTAAAACAATGGAATCTTTACCATTGGGAACTGCAAGCACAAATGGGTTATTGCCAAGTTTTGCATCAACTGCACCCCAGGCCGGCATATTATTGATAGTATTTGTCCAGCCGATAAAAACAAATCCGGCTTCCGCAGCCATTTTACCATAAGTACCACCGCGTAACCAATGATTGGTATTGGCTAATGTTACACACCCAATGCCATTCGTTGAAGCCAATTGCATAGCTCTTTCAGTAGAATGTAAGGCATTTAATGGACCAGGCGCTAATGCCCCATCCCATTGTTCTATGCCCCCCATTTTGTTGATTAAAACGGGCAGGGCATTTGGTTTCACCAATCCTTTTTGTACGTATTGAATAAACCGAGGAAACCGGTTTACGCCGTGGGTATACACACCTTCGAGACTGTTCTCTGTAAAAATTTCTGTAAGCGTAGTAGCATCTTTTGTCGTGAATCCATTTTTTGTTAATAGCTCATGAAAAATATTTTCCATTTCAGAAGCAGGTATTTTTATAAATGTACTCATGAATAGATTTTAATTTTTCAAAAAAATAAAACAAAGAAGCTAATTGTGTTAATTAGGAAAGATTCCTTAGGCCGCTGCGAAAGCTCCCTGATCTCTCCAACTCTACGGTTGATGGGCGTTTTTTTTCACCGCGGCGCCGCAGAGAACAGGGAGTTTTCGCAGAGAAACAAAAATCGAGTGCCCGGCATAAGAAATTAAAGACAATTCATTCAAGCAAATACTAAATATATGCGATTAAAAAGTATATCTATTCCGATTTACTATCCCATTAGCTCTTTCATCAATTTATCGAATGCCTCTTTTAATTCGGCCAGATCTTGTTCCACTTTACTGAGTCTAGCTTCGTGATCGCTATCTGATGTAATATGAATTTCTTCGGATTCATCGAATTGTGTAAGATCGGGTGGCCCTCCCAACAAATGGATGAATCGCATTTCTTTTTGTCCTGCCCTTCTTGGCAATTGTTGTACAAAAGGAGAATCATAAGAAGCCAATTTATCTAATACTGAATGGACTTCTTCCAAAGAATCAAATTCATATAACCTGCCTGAATTGGTATTTAATTCACCCGGCGTTTGCGCACCTCTTAACAATAATAAACAAATGATGGCTGTTTCTGAGGGTTCAACCGGAAATACAATGGCAAAATTGTGCTTGTATTTTACAGTACGGCTTGTGCCGCCTGTAGCCGTGGCCACCAATCCTTTTTTCTTAAGTGAGTTCAATGTTTCAATAACGGTTTCCTCATCGTATTGAACAACCGGTTTGCGAGATGTTTTTTGATTACAGGCAGCAGTGAGCCCATTGATGGTCATGGGATAATAATCGGGTGTGGTTTTTGATTTTTCCATTAAAGCACCGAGAACCCGAATCTCGGCTGCATCTAATATCGGTAAGATTTGTGGCGATTCCATACTTAAAGATAAAGTCAAATTTTGAGTTGTTAATATTATTACTAAAATTTCGTCAAGATTAATAGCAGTAGGTAGAAAAGATTAATATTACTATCTGTACGACCAAAAGCATCGAAAACCGAAAATGAAAAAGAGGATTCTCCCATTCGTTTTATATTGTTTACTAATTGGGCTCGGAGTAATTCTATGCATGGTTTTCCTACCAAGAAAATACAATGTGCAGAATTTGCGAAAGAGAGCGAATACCCAATATTGGGATTTATCAACAGGCTCAAAAATTGCTTATACACTGATACCGGCGAAAGGGATAAAAAAACCATGTCCAATTATTTATTTACATGGCGGACCAGGTGGCTCCATTTCAGACCATATTATTTCCATATTAACTCCATTAGCAGATAATGGGTATGATGTTTATCTGTATGACCAGATTGGAAGCGGAGAGTCGCCTAGACTGAATAATATTTTTGAATATACAGTTGAAAGGCATAAAAAAGATTTAGCAGCCATTATTAAAAAAACGGCTGCAAATAAAGTAATCCTCATAGGCCAATCATGGGGTGCGGTGTTGGCTGTTTTGTTTACTGCTGATAATACAGAAAAAATTGATAAACTTATTTTTACCGGACCCGGACCTATCTTTCCAGTTCATCAGGAATTGGCAAAATTGAAAGCACCGGATAGTTTACAATTAAGTGCGCCTTTTTTTTCAAATGCAAAAGGAAATAATATAACAAAAAATATAAGAACAACTGCTATTCGTTTTTTTGCAGAAACTTTTGGATGGAAATTAGCTTCTGATTATGAAGCGGATAATTTCTCAAATTATCAAGGATCGATTGTTAACAGATCTACTGTATGTGATACTTCTCAGATACCCAAGCCGGAGGGAGGCAATGGTTATTATGCACAAATAATGACAATGCATTCGCTAAATAAAGTATCAGACCTTAGACCCAAACTTACAAATTCAAAAATTACCATCTTGATAATGAAAGGGCAATGCGATAACCAGCAATGGGGATTTGCTACTGAATATATGCAACTGTTTCCCAATCATCATTTAAGCATCATTCCGAATGCCGGGCATTTTATTTCAATTGAGCAGCCTGAAAAATATATAAGGATAATCAGCACTTTTTTATCTAAAGTATAAAATATATACTTTTAGCCGTTGTTGGTGTTATCACCAACAACGAATGTAGCCGTTTCGACGTTGGTGGTGTTATCACCGACAACGAATATTTTAGATTGTTGGTGATAACACCAACAATGGCTATTGCTAAGAACCTCTATATTGTGATAAAATCCCCCAATCATCATTACCTGTTTCATAAAACCGGGCCGATGAATATAGATACTCTTCAGGGTATTTGCATAACCGAGCCTTTACCGGATTCAAATGCAAATAGTTCAATTTCTGCAAAAAAACCTTTTCGCTATATAACTCTATACTCAATGGATTTCTTTCCCAGAATTGATATTCTCTGTCAGCAGCATTAACTTTGTATTTCTTTAATTCAACTTCGTTATTTTTAAGTAAATTAAATTTAATCTGTTGTGCAGTATATTTCAAAAAACAATGTTGGATTTTCTTGGGCGCATGATCTCCAAACGGTTGCCATATAAGATGAATATGGTTTGACATAATTACAAAAGCATATAATGTAGTCCGCTTATCGTTGACCAAAAAGCTTAAGCTTTCGAGTATGATTTTCTTATGTTCATTTAATTGTAATAAATGATTCCAACTTAGATTAGTTGCTGTAAAAAAACATGGAGGATAGATTGTTTTATTCATTTGGCAAACTAATAGATACCGGTGTAATGGTCGAGGGTATAAATACCTGATTTTTTTTGGGGGGGGGTGAAATACCTGTAATGGAGCAATGAAAGAGAATAGATAAAAGTTGTTGGCGATAACACCAGCAACGGCGAAATGGGAGAGACTATATATAAAAGTTGTTGGTGATAACACCAATAACAGCGAAATGGGAGATACCATAGATTAAAGTTGTTGGTGATAACACCAACAACAGCGAAATGGGAGATACCGTAGATTAAAGTTGTTGGTGATAACACCAACAACGGCGAAATAATGCACTGAAGATTTTATTTATGTTTATGTGTTCAAAATAAAATACAAATTCTACTGATTTTCTATGGCTGTAATGGTCACAGGTCCTGCCAGACCCGATTCTTTGGGATCCCATTTTGCAGCTGAAAATAATCCATCAACTCCTTTATTCTGCGCAAATCTGGCGGGAAAATTTGTATTGTTGAATTTTTTCCATCCAACATTGCGTTTATCCAGATCAATAATACGGTTAGCCATACTGTTCGATATTTTAATTTCAAGCAGGTTATCTGCTTTCATGTCCTTCTCATTTATGATAACAGTATAATCAGGACCAATTAGTGTAGTTATTTTCTTTGCATTTAATATAACTTCTGCACTTTCCCATACTTTGCCAAGATCAAATAAATATCGAGACGACTTTTCTGAAGGTTTTGTAAAATGGGTGCTATAAGATGCCGTGCCTGAAAAAGTTTTGTACGCCTCCCCATCAAGTTCTGTCCAAGGTTTTAATTGTGGGAGATTTACAGTAGCAGGCAATGAGGGTCCACCATCGACAAATTGTAATACCCATTCTCCATTAATAGTCACGATGGGTCCTTTTGGCTTGATATAAGGGAACGCCGCACCTTTAATGGCTTTAGCGGCTGTTTGAACAATGACAGATTCATCTGTATTTAATTGTAAATAAACTTCAGTAAAACCGTCTTCACTCTTTCTAAAGTTAGCAATACCCGATTGGGCGGTCATGGGATTAAAGATAGCAGCACTCTTAGCAATTGTGTGTAAACTTACCCAGTCTTCCATTTTTTTATTGCTTCTATTGGCAATAAAATAGAATTCAGTACCATCGGCATTCTTACGGCGATTGAATTGTAATCCTTTTTCGACCATGCTTTCTTTCCTGGTTGCGGCAGATTCTAGTAGTTTTTCCAAATTGGTTCCGATTATAAATCTGCCGGCCCCAACCGTTGCTATTTTTACATCATCAGAACCGGTTCCAATAAAATTCAATTGACTAATCAATTGGTTGAATGATTGTCTATGTTGTTCCAATTGTCCGAAACCGGGAACATCCGTTGGCAATTTTTTATAGACAATTATTGTAGCACCATATTTTGCAAGGTTCATTAATTTTTGTAGAGTCTCAAATTTCATGAATTTACAATCAGGCAATACAATCGTTTGATAATTGGTTCCTCCGGTAATGATTTGTTTATTAATTGTTTGCAAGTTCAGTATTTGCCTATCCGATATATAGTCAAAAGCATAGCCCTTATCCTGCATAGTTTGCGCCGAAGTTTCGAAGGATGATCCATTGAAATCAGGTTTCATCCCATCAAAATGCAAAAGCAGGTCTTTTCCCGGCTCTGAATATTTGTCATAGATAGGAAAATAGAGCAACACATCATTATCCGGCTTACCCTGTTGAAGAAAGGATTGAGTTCTGGTTACATAATTATTCAATGTTGAGAAATGGTTCCAAAAAGGATTTGCTTGTGTAAATTCTACAGCAGCATAAAATAACTTGCCCGGCCAAATTTCAGATGGCGGTGAGTAAGTAGTTCCATGATATATTATATGATTAACACCGCCGATAAAATAAACATCCAAAGCTTTCTTCACATCGCTCAGTGAAGAAACAAAATGTTCATTTAACCAAGTTGCCGATTCGGATGCAGCCAATGGTTTACCCATCACATGCGAAGTAGAAGGTGCAAACTTGATACGGAGAATTTCTGTCCCTTCTGTTTCCGGTATATCTACTAACCCATATAAATCAAGCGTGTTGGCTGGAGAACCATGTGATTGGTTACGTATGATCTTCCCTTTACTATGCGCCCACCGTTTCCATTCACCGGTAAACTTTTCGAGAATTAATTCATCAATTGTCATCCGGTAATCGCAAAGTATGCGGTTGCTTTTATCTGTCGCAATTTTGGTGAACAATTCCGGCAGTTCCTTTTTCAAATCATATCCTCTTCGAATTTTAAATTCCTGAAATAACAGGGGTGTATAATTCGATTGACCCCGTGCATCATCTACTTCATAGGAATCATTAAAAAATCCTCGTAGGTTGCTAATATCATGTCCTTTAAAAGCTTTATCGAATTGAGTTAGGTAATGTTGCAATGCCATAGCTGAAAAATGGTCTATGACGTTTCCTTCTCCACCGGGAGCGGCTCGCTCTACTTGTTTACCATGCCAACCCATAAATACAGCATATAGATTCCATTTGCCTTTGGGAGCTGTCCAGTTTAATTTGCCCAGTATATCAATTTTATCAGTGATATCGAGGGTTTCCCCTACATCTGAATATGCCATTAATACTTGCAATGGCAATGCTCTTCTATATTTGATCTGGTCTATGGCAAGCGCTTGTAGATTTTTGTTTGCAGATACGGGAGCCAATACTTGTTCTATTTTTAGCGGTTGATAATTCTCAGTGCGAACCAGTGGTTCCTGTATATATTCAATTTTATCGTTCAAAACTTCACCGGTTTTTAATGGGTATGTTTTGAAGACCATATTTTTACAGGCATCTTCATCACCAATCCATGGTCCACCGAAAGGCCATCCGGTAGCATTGGCAAGGTCAATTCCTACATCAAGTCGTTTACTTTCTTTTAAAGTATGCTCAAAAACATCCATCCATTTTGGAGATAGATATTGGATGAACTCTTTTTCTTCACCTTTTACTCCATAAATGGGTGTAATTTCCAAACCTCCCAATCCAATCTGTTTATATTGTTCCATTAAAGTAGTCAGGTCTTTTTTATTTACTGCACTGCCTAACCACCACCATCTAGTCCATGGCTTGGTTTGTTGGGTTACAACGGGCCATTGCAATTGAGCGGAACCCATTTGCAGCATACAAATCAATGCGATGAAAAAAAAGGTTTTTTTGAACATTTTATATAATATTTCATTTACTGTTTAAGAAAATTTGTTTACACCAATCAAATCAGCTTTCAAAAGAGATGTGTTCCAATGATCATGTATTGCCAGTGCTGCTCCAATTGCAGAGGCCTGTGAAACAGCTGCGGCATACACATCCAAAGTCGGGAAAGCAGCCGTCAGAAAATGCATGTACACCGAATTTTTTGAAAACCCTCCATCAACATAAATGCGAGAAACATCTGTATTACTAAGTATTAAGTTAATGGCCACTTTTTGTTGAGCAATCATATCAAAAATGAGTTGATGATAGGCAATTGCATAATTTAAGAAATGGTCAAGATCTCTATTAACAAAAGCCGAACCATGAATTCCTGTTTTTATATCGGAGACTTCTGAAAAACCTGTTTTGATTAATGAACCATTGAATACAACCTGTTCAAAATAATTAATCGGAACAGAAAAATGTGAAGCCAACCTTTTTACTTGTTGTTCATGCTCATTTCCGGCAAATAACCGAGATGCTTTAACCGGTTGGCCTTTATAAGTCATATAACAAAGACAATCATTTTCAAGTTGCGCTGCAGTAAGGGGATGATGATTAAATGGATTTAGACTAATGCACCAAGTACCCGTTGACAATAAAATAAAAGGTTCTGAATTAGAAGTGAGATAAGGGATCAATGCCGAAGAACTATCATGTAAGCCAATGCCTATTTTAAGCAGTTTGTTATTGATTGCAACATTAATAACTTCATTAGAAGGAAAAATTGGTGCCATTTTTTTTTCAATACTTTCTTTCAAAACCCAGTCATGATAGGTATTCTTTTTAAAATTCCAAAGCCCGGTATGACAACCGATACTGGTAATCTCCGAAAACATTTTTCCTGTTAGCAGAAAACTGATATACTGAGGTAAATGCAAGGAGAGATAAATATGCTCAAATACTTTTTCTTTTTCATTTTTCAGAAAATATAATTGCATTCCGGAATTCAAATTACCCAAAACAGGAGAAGCAGTTGTTAGGGACCAATCTACTGCATTGCCATACGTATGAAAAAACATTTCTTTTAATGCCGGCGGAAATGGTTTAAGATAATTATACAAAGGTGCAACCGGTTTTCCATCGGATCCTACGTGTACAAAACTTGCTCCGTAGGCAGAAAAATTGATGGCTTTTATTTCAAAATCCGGATGGGTAAGTAATTCGTGAATAGATTGCAGAACCCAATCTGTAAGCTTGTGAAGGTTCTCGCATGCAAATCCATCTTCATCTAATATTTCTTCGAACTGAATTGAACGCTCGAAAACAATCGTATATTCCTTGTCAAACAGGAATAGCTTTTTATTGGTTTTTCCAATATCAAAAATGGCTATAACAGGAATTCGTTTCATACCCCACCCCCTAGCCCCCTAAAGGGGGAATTAATATTGATTATTAAATTATCTCGTGTTCCATTAACTAACTCCCCCTTCAGGGGGCTGGGGGGTTACAAACCTGTCGCCACAGTCTTCTCCCCTCTTTCTTTGATCAATTGCTCCCGTACTTTTTCTTCTCGGAATAGTTGAATGGGTTGCATGGCAGCCCCTGATTGTAAACGCGCTTGTGCCACAATGGGGCGAACATCTGTTCTGTATGCCTGTTGCAATATTTCTTGTGCTTTTACCGTGTCATTGTTGTCCTGTGCTGTTTGTAATGCTTTTGCATCTACCAACAATGCCTGTGCGTAAGCAATCATGATAGCTTCAATACTTTGCAAAAGATCTTCCAAGGGATCTTTTACATTGTGCGAGGCATCGATCATCCAACCCAAGTCAGTTGCATGATTCATGTTTCTTGCATCCATGCCTTCTACCAATTCATTGAATATTAAAAATAACTGATAAGGATCAATACTACCTACCGTTAAATCATCATCCCCATATTTACTATCATTAAAGTGAAAACCGCCTAATTTCTTTTCATTCAATAATAAGGCAACGATTTGTTGGATGTTTGCATTGGGTAAATGATGACCGAGGTCAACCAATGTAAATGCTTTCTCGCCAAGCTTAGTTGCATATAAATAAGACTGTCCCCAATCGCCTACTGTCATGGAATAAAAATTAGGTTCATACGCTTTGTATTCAACAAACACTTTCCAGTCGGAAGGCAGTGCTGAATATATTTCTTGCAATCCTTCCAGTGTATTTTGAAAAGCTTTTCTAAAGTTTAACTGGCCCGGAAAACAGGAACCATCTGAAAGCCATACGGTTAAAGACTTCGAACCCAATGCAACACCATGTTTGATTACGTTTATATTGTGTTCAATAGCTTGTTTGCGAACTGATTTATTTACATGCTGTAATGAGCCAAATTTATAACTGTGTTGTTGATTGGGTTGATCTTGAAATGTATTGGAGTTTACTGCATCAAAACCTACACCATATTGAGCAGCCAGTGCTTTTATTTTATTGGCATCAGTGGGTATATCCCAGGGGATGTGTAAAGAGATAGCGCCACTGGATTTATTTAAAGAATGTAGCAATCCCACATCGCTAATTTTTTCTTCCAAGTTACGAGGTTCTCCTCCACCGCCAAATCTTCCAAATCGAGTTCCACCTGTTCCCAAAGCCCAAGAGGGAATCGCAATTTGAAAGGCTATGAGTTTTTCTACAACGGATGTAATATTGGGTATTGTATCGGATATAAAAGCGAAACTTTTTTCCTGCTTTGCTGATAAAGTCTCATTATGGGCTGTAATTTTTTCATTTCCAATTTGCATAAACAATCGTTTGGTATTTGAACTTAGGGCAAATAAAATACTTCTTTTAAAGGTATGGAAACCGGAGAATGATCTGCATTTGTTTCCATGATATCACCCATATAGGCCCACCATTTCTGCATCACAGGAAATGAAGGCAATTGATCTAGTTGAGTGGTATCAGATACTTTCAAAACCCCAAATAAATTATTGGTCGTTTCATCTAGAAAAATAGAATAATCACTGATACCCGATTCGGTTAACAGTTGCTGCAGATCTGGCCACAATGCATCATGCCGCTTTTTGTACTCTTCTTCAAAACCTTTGTGCAACTGCATTTTAAAACCGATGCGGATCATGTATTGAGATTTAAAAAATTAGTTCAATAGTCGATGGCCAATGGTCTATGGTCTATGGTCTATGGACTTTTCACTTAGCCTTCTTGCACCGATTGCCCTTTTGCGAAACTGAATGGCAGACCGGGGCACAAGGGCCGGTGTTAGCGAACGAATGCAGTAGCCAATCCCCCATCTACATTTAACACGTTACCCGTTGATTTACTGAGTAAGCCACCCACAAATGCAAAACAGGCATCAGCAATATCAGCCGGATTGATGATTTCATTCAGCAATGTTCGCTTGGCATAAAAATCTGGCAGTTCAGCTACTGAAATACCATAGGCTTTTGCCCTACCCTCTGCCCAAGCGCCTTCCCAAATTTTACTATCACTAATTACCGCATCGGGATTTACTACATTCACTCGTATTTTATCTTTTCCCAATTCGGCTGCATTTAACCTGCTTAAATGTAGTTGTGCTGCTTTGGCTGACCCATACCCTGCATTATTAGGACCGCTGACCAATGCATTTTTACTTACTATATTCAAAACATCACCGCCCATGTTTTGTTTTCGCATAACCGCAACACCTTCCTGTGTAATGATAAATTGTCCTTTCACCAATACATCATATAATAGATCCCAATCTTTATCGGTATGTTCTTCGATGGGCTTTGAAATAGATAATCCGGCACAGTTTACCACAATATCAACCCCGCCAAATGCCAGTGCTGCTTCTTTATATGCTTTCGTAATATCTTCCCTACTAGTAACATCTAGTAATACTGAAGTAAATACATCATTGCCATATTGTTTTTGAAAATCTGTTTTAGCATTCGCCAGTCGTGCTGCATCATTATCATTTACGACTATACAGGCGCCTTCATCGGCAAATTTTTTGGCGATAGCTTTACCAATACCCCCTGCACTTCCTGTAATCAATGCTATGCTGCCTGATAAGGTTTTTGGTTTGGGCATCCTTTGCAACTTGGCTTCCTCCAGTAACCAGTATTCGATATTAAATGCTTCCTGTCTGGGTAATGAAGTGTATGTTGAAATGGCTTCGGCACCCCGCATCACATTTATGGCATTGGCATAAAACTCAGCTGCCACTCTTGCCGTTTGTTTGTTTACTGCAAATGTGAACATTCCAACACCCGGATAAAGTATCACTACCGGATTGGCATCCCGAATGCCCGGACTATTTGCTTTTTTGCAGGTGCTATAATAATCTGCATACATTTTTCGATATGCTGTAAACTGTGGGGTTAATTTTTCTTTGATTGTATTTACCTCAGTCAAATTTTCATCGGGCAATAAATGAATGACCAAGGGACTTATTTTAGTACGCAGAAAATGGTCGGGGCAGGATGTTCCCAATGGAGCTAACCGATCTAAATCTTTTGAATTGATGAATTGTAATACTTTTTCGTCATCGGTAAAATGACCAATCATCTTTTTTTTTGAAGAACAGAACCCTCTAAGCACAGGAGCCAATGCAGCAGCCTGTTCCATTCTTTGATTTTTTGACAGAGTCTCAATTTTTTCACCACCGAAAACTATTTTGTTTTTTTGAATCCTGTCCTCAATATATGTTGCGCATTGTTCAATCACGTCCAAAGTATTCAGATAACTTTCATAGGCAGTATCGCCCCAGGTAAATAAACCATGAGAGCCCAGCATAATACCTCGGATACCGGGATTTTCATCCAGACAGGCTTTTAATTGTAAGCCCAAATCAAAACCCGGCTTCTGCCACTCCACCCATCCAATGGTTCCTTTGAACAATTCTTTCGTAATTTTTTTTCCGTCTTTTGCTGCTGCTATGGCAATAGCTGCATCGGGATGCAGGTGATCGATGTGTTTAAATGGAAGAAACCCGTGTAAAGCCGTATCTATAGAAGGTGCTTTAGAAGAAAGGTCGAAAATACAATGATTAAATAGTTCCACCATTTCGTCTTCGTAATTAATACCCCTGTAAATATTTTTTAAACGCAACAGCCTGTCCATATATAAAGCTGCTAACCCATCTTTTTTCAATGTCCCCAAATCTCCACCACTTCCTTTTACCCACATTACTTCAGTTTCTAAACCGGTAAGGGGATCCTTGGCCATTGCTTTGCAAGATGTATTACCTCCGCCATAATTGGTTAGCCGAAGATCTGATCCCAATAAATTAGATCGGTAAATTAATAATGCTGCTTCATCTTCTACAAAAGAAGCTGCTATTGATTCGTCCCACAAATAGCTGACATATTTATATTGAGCCAATTTTTCCACAATGATTATTTTTAATTAGTAATTAGAAGTTAGTAATTAGTAATTTTTTTATTTTTTTTAAGGCCATTTATTTACAGTCATTTTAATAATTACTAATTACACATTACTAATTACTAATTGTTATCCCTCATTTGCCCATTGAATTTCCATAGCCCACAATTAAAACAGAAGCAATAATCGTAGCAATTCCTATCGTTATGGTAGTAATTGTTTTCCTACTAACCCCCTTCCATTCTTTTAATGCAATCCCCCACATATTGGCCACTAGAATAATAAATGACATATGGAGTATCCAAGAACTGGCGCCATTTCCCATTTTACTTTCGCCCATGCCATAAAAAAAGAATTGCAAAAACCAGGTAGTGCCGGCCAATGCACAGAACAGGTAATTTTTTGCTAATGGTGATTTTTTATTTGTATAATCACCAAAGGTTTTATTTTTTGCATTTAAAATCATACACCAGATAAAATTGGTGGTAAGTCCGCCCCAAAGAATCACAACAAAAATCACATTGTTTTGAAATAAGAAATTACCTTGATCCGGGTGGCTAAGCTGCCAATTTGCATTGGCCAGATTAGCCATTGGTTTTCCGGCTTCGATACCAAAATTAAAAAAGGCACTGAGGATACCGGAAATGGTGGCAATGATTAATCCTTTTACCAAATTAAATTCTTTTACACTTTCATTTTTTTGTTCTGTTGAAACTTCTTTTTCCTTCAACATTCCGGCACGTCCGCAGATTGTAATACCTGTTAGACAAACCAATACGCCAAGTAGAACGAATTGTCCACCGGCATTTTGCAACATGAAATCAAAGGTCTGATTCTCTTTTCCTTCAGTAGGTACATAATTATAATAAATAGCGGGTATTAATGAGCCAAATGCTGAGCAAAAGCCTAGGATCACAGAATTACCCAAACTCATTCCTAGATAACGAACTCCTAACCCGTACATTAATCCACCAATCCCCCATAATAGTCCCATGAGAAATGTAGTGCCCAGTATTTGTGAACTGCTTCCTATTATTATATCAAAAAAACCGGGAACTGTCAACCAGGCAGCAATGGGTGGAACAATGAGCCAGGAGAAAAGTCCCCCAATAATCCAGAAACTTTCCCAACTCCAGCCTTTTACTTTTTTGTAAGGCATGTAAAAACTACCCGATGCGAACCCGCCTATAAAATGAAAAATAACGCCAAATATGATACCCATAATCAAACAGTTTCAGTATAGCAAACAAGTTAGCAATAATGTAAGCAAAAATATAATTAATCTGAAGGTACTGTCATGTTCCATTGAGGTGATACGCAAAGTAAAAATGATTGGTAATGTACAATACAATTTTGAGTTACATATAGAGATAACGTTTACACTTACTCTCAGAGAATCTTTGTAAACTTACCGCTCACCCCAGTATACAAAATAGATGGGGTGACGAGCGAAGCAATGTCAAGGTGAGTAAAATTTACAATACAATTTTCTGCTTCCCTTCTCTTATTTTCACCACTTTCCCTTTCCATACAAATTCGCCATTTAGTTTTCCGGGCAAAATTATCTCCGCTTCTACCCCATTCTCTCCTTTTCGTAAAAGTGTTACGCTAATATTACCATCAGGATGTGGCATGCTGGCAGTTACTTGTTTTAGTTCACCCATGGCAGGTTCAATTCTTACGCTTGAAAATCCGGGAGATGAAGGCATTATACCACATATGGTAGCAAAGAAATCATAATTAGGACTTGAACTCCAAGCATGGCAATCCGATCGCGTAGGGTCGGGATTTTCGGCAAATGTGGTGAGGCCGTTTTCAATCATACCCCGCCAAGGTTTTAGTTGAGAATAATACATATCTGCCATGCCGACTTTTTTTAGTGCACGGTTTAAATAAAACCGATAATAAAAAGTAGCCTGACTTAATGAAGTATCGTACAATATTTTTTTCATCACAGCTTTCGTACCTGTTGCAGGAATAGCACCTGTGAGTAAGGCCATAATTCCTGCATGCTGACTGAATGTATTTTTGAGTGGTGTATTGGCCATCAATCCTTTCTTAACATCAAAACATTGGCGGTAAGTAGCCGCACGAAGGTCGGCGGCAATTTTACGGTAATGAGTTGCTTCATTCTGTTTGCCAAAGAAGGCAAATAAATCTGCAGCTTGTGCTAGTGTATATACATATTGCAAGGTGATCACAGATGAATTCCCATTCTCAGCTCCATCAGGAGTGCCGCCTGGGAATGCATCATTCCAATCAACAAAACTCCACCATTTCATGGGGCCAAGCATGGCTTTATTTTTGTCGATCTTTTTTTCAAACCAATCCAATACACCGGTGATGGGTATCAAGAAATCAGCAACAAATTTTTGATCTTTTTCATGCATCCAGTAATCATAAATCATCGACACCCAGAATAAAGAAAATGGTGGAATCACCTGCAGTCGGCTGCTTGGATAACGGCCCTGGGTTAGACCCTCGGGTACGCGGGAATGATAAAAATCTAAAATGGCTTTTCGCATTAACCGGTCATCACCTGTTACATACAATGAGATCAATGACTGGATGCGTGTATCTCCTTCATATTGCAACTGCTCATAATAAGGGCAATCAAAATAAGTTTCACCGGCACAAAGTTGTGCGGTGCGCCAACCTATATCCCAAATGTCTTGCAATGATTCATCATTACTGCTAAAAGAGGCTTTTACTTCAAAAGGATAACCGGTGGCCTTACCATAAAAATCATCTATCACCAATGATTCGTCTTTTGTAGTAATGTCTAATTGTAGAAAACGATAGGTCCTAACCCAAAGCGGACGAAATAATCTCTTGACTCCTCCATCCGGATTGAAAATATCATAATTCCCTTTGATCTCTTTATTGTTGATTTCATTTCGGTTGCCTTTAATGCCATCCTTGTTAAACAATGCTTCTGCGTAAGTGAGTTTTACAGTAGCTCCCTTTCCCATACTAGTTATTAATTCAGGATAAGCAACTGTATTAAAGGATTGATCTAGTAAAATACTAACTGTTTTATTTGCCGGAATGATCAACCCTTTTTCTCCATTTAAAAAGTCGTTGGAAACATCCATGCCTGTTGCCCTTCTTACAAAGGGCAAGCGTTGCTTGGTTTCAAACATTAAAGGGATATTGCGAGGCTCTAATGTCCATAAATTATCAGAACCATATCCGGAAGGAACAGGATTGGCGATTTTTTTTGGTGTCATCCAAATTGAATCTATATAAGTTGTTTGCTCCCATCCCCATGGATATTTGGTTGCATCAACTTCATCACCGGGACCAATAACCATATAGGTTCTTAAACGTGAGGCATTGTCTGTTGAACAAGGGGTATACGATTTATTATGAAATACTTTCCAGCCATTACCCGTATTAATTATTTTTTCTTCTTCCCCATTTCCTTGTAAAACAAAAGCAGTCTGATTGGATACTTGTGCCACCGGCGCATACACACCCATATTCCAAACAAGGGCTGCTATGCTATTATTCCCTTTTTTTAAAAATGGGGCAATGTCGATGGTTTCGAAATACCAATTATACAAGTCGCCTCTAGCCGGTCCATTACATACAGGAATTCCATTAACAAATAAGCGGTATCGGTTATCGGCTGATACATTTACAATAAATTTTTGGGGGATCTGCCCCATTTCGAATGTTTTCCTAAAATGATAAACCCCATAATCTCTTTGCGGTATATCCGGACAAGTTATCCAGGTTGCGGGCCATTGTTTATTTAATAATGAAGGATTGATATCTTTTATTTCCTGGGCTCTCAAAAATCCGGTTGCTAGAAATAGAATTCCAGTGAATAGTTTTTTCATTGCTTAATTTTTAACTTTTGATAACCTGATTTCTCCTACACATAATAACTCTGCGTTAACTCCCTGCTCTCATGTTCTCTGCGGTGAAAAGCTATTCACCGCAGAGAACATGAGAAGCTAAGAATATCGCGGAGAGTAATTTATTTCTTGCTTACTACAAAATGATACTGTCCTGAGCCCAATGCCAGTTGCACATATCCTTCTTCTGCCCCCGCCGTTGCAGGTGTTTTCACCTGCAACAATTTCACTACTTCACCACTTTCCGTTATATCATTGATATTCTTTGCAGGTACAAAAACGGTTGCAATGGTATTTGCAGGAATCTCCACATCCATATAAATTTTATCGCCTTCAATTTTCCAACCACTGCTTAGTTTTCCATAATAAGTTTGCAAAGCAGCAGAAGCATTGGTAAATCCGCCACCAATATGGGGTTGTATTTTAATATGCTGATAACCCGGTCCATCTTCATAAGTATCCAATCCAACCATTACCCGATACATCCAATCACCAATGGCACCATAGGCGTAATGATTGTATGAATTCATGGAGGGCACCTGAAAAGTTCCATCTGGTTTTATGCCATCCCATCTTTCCCAAATAGTGGTAGCTCCCATTTTTACAGGATATAACCAAGAGGGATATTTCTCTTGTAATAATAAAGTGTAGGCAACATCGGTAAATCCAAAACGAGTTAATACATGACATAGATAAGGCGTTCCCAAAAAACCGGTAGTGAGGTGGTTGCCATAATCTTTTATATTACTTACTAATTTTTGGGCAGCTGCTTGTCTAACTGATTCGGGTAACATATCAAATTGTAAAGCCAAAACATAAGCGGTTTGTGTACTGGAAACAAGGCGCCCATTGGATGTTACATACTCTTTCCGGAATGCCTCTTTTATTTTTTTTAATAGTGCCTCATATAAATCCACATCATTTTCTTTTCCCAACACTTTTGCTGTATTGATAAGTAACTGAGTGGAATGCGCATAAAAGCACTGGGCAATTAAATATTTATCGGTAACCGCTGCTCTTCCACTATTGTCATCATCGGGTCTATAAAATAACCAATCGCCGAAATGGAAACCCGTATTCCATAAATCATTGATGCTTTTACTTTGCATAAAGCCCACCCAATTTTTCATACTACTGTATTGCTGCTCTAATACTCTTTTATCTCCATAGGCTAAATAAACATTCCAAGGTAAGATATTGGCCACATCTGCCCATCCCGTGGAACCTGTGGAACCTACACCTAAAACATTGGGTATCACATGTGGTACACTTCCATTGGGCAATTGATCGGCCTCTACATCTTTCAACCATTTGACAAAGAAATTATTCACATTCATATTAAAAGTAGCTGTTCTAGAAAAAGCTTGGGCATCCCCTGACCAACCCAAACGTTCATCCCTTTGAGGACAATCGGTAGGCACATCTAGAAAATTGCCTTTTTGTCCCCACTCAATATTGTGTTGCAACTGATTGATTAGTTTATTAGATGTAGTAAAAGATCCTGTTGTAGCCATATCAGAATACATAGCCACAGCCGTGAAGTTTTCTGCTTTCATTTCTCCGGGATATCCTTCTATCTTAATAAACTGAAATCCATGCCAAGTAAAGTGTGGTTCGAATATTTCTTCTTCACCTCCTTTTAAAATATAAGTGTCTTGCGCTTTTGCTGCGCGAAGGTTGGTAATGTAAAAATTGCCTTCTTTATCCAATACCTCAGAATGTGACACAACAATTTTATCACCGGCTTTACCCTTTACTTTCAAAGTTACCCAGCCTACTAAATTTTGACCAAAGTCGATCACTTTTTCCTTCTTAGGGGTGGTAATTATTTTAACAGGCTTGAAGGTTTCTTTTTTTCGAATGGGCTCATTGTAGGTAGCCACTAAGGTATTCAATGGATGTGTAGACACTTTAACTGCATTCCATCCTGCATCTTGATAGCCGGCTAAAGTCCACCCACTTTTTTCTTCTCTGGCATCAATGGTTTCCCCATTGTATATCTCTGAATAACGGATACTTCCTGTGGACGATTTCCAACTCCCATCAGAGACAATGGTTTCAGATGTTCCGTCAGCATATGAGATTTCTAATTGAAAAAGTAAGGCAATATCTTTTCCATAAAAATTTCTATTGTTTGAAAATCCAATGACTCCTCTGTACCAACCACTACCCAAAGAAACCGCAATGGCGTTATTCCCTTTTGAAAGTAGATTCGTTACATCATACACTTGGTATTGCAGTCGCTTGTTGTATGAAGTCCACCCCGGTGTAAAATAAGCATCACTAATTCTCTGACCATTCAATTGTGCTTCATATAAACCATGAGCAGTTATATAGGCTGTTGCGGAAACAATTTTTTTAGCCGTTGAGAATTCCTTTCTAAACAATGGACTAGGCCGCATTACATTATCTTCTGTATAACCGGGTTCTATCCATTTTGCTTTCCAATCACTAACATTCAGTAATGCCATTTGGAAAAATGCCGTGTCACTTTTAGCGGGTAAAGCGTTCGTGTTATCCCAAACCTGTACCAACCATTTGTATTTTTTCCCACTCTGCAAAGCGTTACCGGCATAGGGCACAAACACAGATTGTGCCGAGATTATTTTTCCGGAACGCCAGATTGGATTTTTATTTTTATCTGCAGCATATACCTGTATCTCATAGGCTGTTTGTGTAACATTTCGTTTGTCACTTATCAACTGCCAGCTAAAACGGGGGCTTGTAATATCCAGTCCAATTGGGTTGTGGCTGTTTTCAATCAGTGGATTTTTAACGGAAAGTTGTGCAAATGAACTAATGGACAGAAATGAGAAGAAGATGAAAACGATTTTTCGCATGGCATGGGTTGATTTGAGTTACAAACTATAAATGACAGATATTGATACTACATAAAAACGCTAAAAATTAAATGAATTGATGATATCTTGGGTATATTTTATTTAACAATTACCTCAATCATTCCTCCCATCCATTATTCATCATTCATGATTCAAAAGCTATCTGCTTCACGGTACGCTTTAATTAATGCCAACTCACCGTCTTTACCGGGTTTCGCATTCCCATGTTCCATGCCATATACCCCTTTATATCCTTTTGCGGAAATGTGTTTAAATAGATTCTTATAATTCATTTCACCGGTGCCGGGTTCTTTACGGCCGGGGTTATCTCCAATTTGAAAATAAGCAATTTCATCCCAAGCTTTATCGATATTAGCTATGATATTCCCTTCATTTCGCTGCATGTGATACATATCGAAAAGTATTTTACAAGAAGGACTGTTTACTGCTTTACAAATAGCATAGGTTTGATCTGAATATCGAAGAAAAAGGTCAGGGGTATCACTTAATGGTTCCATTACCATGATCAATCCGTGTGGTTCTAATATTTCACTGCCTCTACGCATACAATCAATAACATTCGCAGTTTGATAACCCATGGGAAGATTTCTTTCGAAATTTCCGGGTACAACTGTCATCCATTTTGCATTGCAACGTTTAGCCACTTCTACAGCATCTTTACAATATTGAATGAATTTATCTTTCCATTCTTTTTTACCACCGGCCATGTTTGTTGACAAAGGCCACTTATCAAACTCTATAACAAAAACGCCCATGGTCATACCTAACTGAGCAAGCGTATCGCCTATCTTTTTTTGTTGTTCAGCTGTACGGCTCATCATTCCATTGTCTTCAATGGCACGAAAACCAATGCTATGTGCAAACTTTATTTGGTCAATAAAATCCGGCCCGCCTGCATTTTTAAACATTCCATCATGAAAACCATAATTGCATTGAAAGGGTTTGTTTTCATCAGGCAAATCGAAGCTACCGGACTTAGCAAATGCCTCTGAAGCAGCCAATAAACCACTACTAGCTAGTAAACCTTGTTGCATAAATTTTCTACGTTGCATAAATATGTATTTGTAGATAAATTTAAGGAATAATAACGAAGGAGTATTCGTTTAAGAAAAAATTGCTAAAATGGATGAAAGGCCCGTTGGGATTGAATTTCAGCAGGATGTCATTAAATATAGACAAAAAAAATGTCAATATTTACCTTCCATTTAGACAATGCAGTTTATACTAGTCCCCTGGAAATGCCCAATTCCAAACCACGCAATTCTGCCAATCCTCGTAAACGTCCGATAGCGGAGTAACCCGGATTTGTTTTTTTATGTAAATCGTCCAGCATTTGATGGCCATGATCAGGACGCATAGGTATCGATATTTTACGTTGATTGATCATCGTCACTACTTCTTTCATCACTGAATACATATCTACATCGCCTTCTAAGTGATTGGCTTCATAAAAATTCCCTTCTGCGTCTCTTTCTGTACTTCTTAAATGAAGAAAGTGTATGCGGTTTGCAAATCTTTTCACCATTCCCGGTAAATCATTATCTGCTCTAACTCCATATGAGCCGGTACAAAAACACAAACCATTGGATTCATCCGGCACTGCAGTAATCAAATCATTGATATCCGCTTCTGTACTCACTACCCTGGGTAATCCAAAAATAGGATATGGAGGATCATCGGGATGAATTGCCATTTTTACGCCGCAGGAAGCTGCAACAGGAATGATTTGTTGTAAAAAGGAAATCAGGTTTTCTTTTAACTTTTGTCGGTCAATATTTTGATACGCATCCAATGCCTCTTGAAATTGGACAAGTGAAAAACTTTCCTCACTACCGGGTAATCCGGCAATAATATTTTTTTGAAGGAGCGCTTTCTCAGCATCCGACATAGATTCCAATTTTTGTTGGGCTTTTTGCAATTCTTCAGCAGTATAATCGGCAATTGCATTTGTCCGCTTTAATATGTAAACATCAAATGCAACATATTGTACCCTGTCGAATCTTAATGCTTTCGAACCATCCGGTAATGTATATGCCAAATCCGTTCTTGTCCAGTCTAGCACAGGCATAAAATTATAGGTCACAATTTGTATTCCACAAGAAGCAAGATTACTGATTGACGTTTTATAATTTTCAATACAGGAGAGATAATCACTTGTTTGAGTTTTAATTTTTTCATGAACAGGAATGCTTTCTACCACACTCCATACCAAACCTGCCGACTCAATGATTTGTTTTCTTTTCATAATTTCCTCTACTGTCCATACTTGTCCATTAGGAATATGATGCAAAGCAGTAACAATTCCTGTGCAACCCGCTTGCCGAATATCCGATAAACTTACCGGATCATTGGGTCCGTACCAGCGCATAGTATGCTCAAGAGAGAATAATGTTGAAGGGTTACTCATCTGAAATAAATGAAAGTAAACAATGATTAATTAGCAGTAAAGATAAGTGGTTATCAGAATCGAGCTTTCGAAGCAATTATTTTATAACGAAAACGATTGCGTATTTTATACCTCATAATATATTGTAAAACTCTATTATAGTTTGACAATTTTTTTCGAAAAAGTAAAAAGTGAAAAGTGAAAAGTGAAAAAATCATCATTGACTTTTCACTTTTTACTTTTCACTTAAACGAATTCCCTGCGCTTTACCCCCATCCCATTAAAAATCATATTTCTTCCTTCTAGGACGCGATAAAAGAGCTGTGGCTTCTTTATCGTTATTCAAAAACATTTCTTTTGCAGGATCCCAATAAATTTTCCTTTTCAATTTCATGGCAATTTGATGAAGCAGACAAGCGCTACATGAACGGTGACCTACTTCAATGGGCGCAATGGGTTGTTTTCTTGACTTGATACAATCCAGCCAGTTGGCATGTTGTGATGAGGCCTCATAAAGATGAATTTCATTGGGACCAATAACTGATTGCAAAACTTTAGGGTTACTGGCATCAATGGGTTTAACGCCACTATTATCTGCAACCGGATCGGTATCTGTTACCCGGTAATTGCCCCTTGTTACCCAAATCCAACCTTCTTCTCCAATGAACTTTACACCATTGGGCAGTTCATTTGAAACGATCATATGAACACCGTTTGCATACATGGCTTCCGTTCTAAAAATGCCATGCACGTCCCACAATCCTTTGTAATTTGGATCATCTGAAGGGAACGCCGCTTTTCCCCATATTTCAGTGGGTCCACTGTATTCCATATCCATCCCCCAATGTCCAATATCTATATGGTGTGCACCCCAACCGGTAATCATGCCTGCACCAAATTGCTCGCAACGTAACCAACCCGGTCTGCTTCCGATACCTCTGGGACTTGCATCATGAGAATGAACTCTTTCTTCTGTATAGTAAACATCTGGTGTTGCGCCTAACCAAGCATCATAATTTAGATTTGCAGGAACAGGCATTTGAATTTTATTGCCACCACCCGGATCACCGGGTAAACCAACTTCAATGGTTTTTATTTTTCCAATTCTCCCATTTCTAACTAGTTCACAAGCCTTTTTAAATTGTGGCCATGGATTCAATCCTCTTTGTTGGCTACCCATCTGTAAGATTTTTCCTGTTTTTTTAACAGCATTCGCCAAAATCCTGCCTTCCTCAATGGTAAGTGATGCGGGTTTCTGCAAATACACATCCTTTCCGGCATTTACAGCATGAACGCCTACTATGGCATGCTGGTGATCAGGTAAACTAATATGAACAGCATCAATATCTTTGTTTTGAAGCAATTCTTTATAATCATAATAGACCTTAATATCCCAATCTCCTTGTAGCC
Source organism: Bacteroidota bacterium (assembly GCA_031417635.1). Classification (GTDB taxonomy): domain Bacteria; phylum Bacteroidota; class Bacteroidia; order Chitinophagales; family Chitinophagaceae; genus Sediminibacterium. The sequence continues at coordinate 43,714 of JANOVY010000119.1, forward strand.
CTCCATTAAAAGCAGTCGCTTTTTTATAGTTACTTTTAACTGCTGCAGGACCTGCATCTGCTCTGTTTTTATCTAGATCACAAACGGCTGTAATTCTTGCTCCTGCATATCGGGCAATTTCAGTCATATCATGACCTGTAGAAATTCTACCACAACCAATAGAAGCTACATTAATTAAATTACTGGGCGCATATTTACCAAATACGCTTGCCGGTACAATCGTTGGAAACCCACTAAGTATCAAAGATCCTGTTGCAAGTTTTGCAGATGAATTTAAAAAATCTCTTCTGCTAACTGTCTTTTTTTGTTTTTTCGTCATAATAAAAAAATTTTGTTTGAAATTAATATGCTCTCACATAAATAATTAACTTGAAAATGTTTAGATCTTAATGCAAAATCAGCATATCGTTTCAGGCTTCTCTTACAATTGGTTGCTTAAATTTCGTCAAATTATAGATATATCCAAATGTTTTTCTCATTTTTCATTCTTACACAGCTAATTGGTTAATTTAATCGGTAAAAAATAGCAATGAAACGGCAAAGCGAAAAATTCTAGCCTTAGTCATACAACCAAATAAGTGGATGTCGTATCGGCAGGTTCCTGATCACTTCTTCTTCATTGGGTGCATGATCCAATTGTTTCCAAGCAGCAAAACAACGCTCATCATTTAATGCATTTGCTGCAAATATTAAAAATGGTTGTGCCACGGGCCAGTCATTCCAATACATCACATCATGGGCATAGGGCCATTGAGATTTATCTTTTACGAACGGAATTAAAAAATCAATTCCTTTTTTAATCGATTTCCCATCAGTGGTTGCATAGTTCCAAAGATTGTTTTCTTTGGTCGATAATATCTGACAGATCATTGTGAATGCATCCAGGTTAAAAATAGAATACCCAAACGGCTTTGTTCTTTTAAGTTCTCTAGGGAAACTTCCATCAACGGCCATTTGATTAGGGAGTAAAATATTTTTGTACCTGTCCGAACAAAATTTCAACAAGGGTTCATTTCCGGTCAATTTTGCAAAAATGGCAACCTGCATTACCCAACAAGTTCCATGATTGTTTTCTGCATTCATTTCATCTTTGCCATAAGGATGGGTTGTTAGCCATTGTAAATATTGAGCAAACCAGTTTTTTATTTCTATCAATATTTTTTTATCCATGCCCGGCGCATGTTCCATCAAAAGCATGGCTTGTGCAATTTCCATTAACTGAATGGTGTCAATAATCCCAATCCCTCTACCGGTAAACCGGCCTTTGATGGCTTGTGCATATACAAGTGAAGGGTTCATGAATGTTTGTTTATCTACAAACCAAGCCTGACAATGTTTTAAAGCATGTAATACATATTTTTGGTCCTTCGTTAATTGATAGGCTGATGCCAAAGCGCCTACTATTTTACTAAATCGAATCATGGCTAAACGATGGGCAGTAAAATTACCGGGGTTCGTCATTCCGTCCTTTTGTATAAAAGGGCTATCCACACTGATCGGGTTAGGCCACCAATAATCACCTTCTGAAAAAAAATCATGTTTACCTCCGGCACTTCTTTTAGAACTTTTAGCAGTTACGGTAATGGGAGGTTGTTGTAATGCCCATGCAGCATCAACCAATATTTGATCACGAAGAAATTTTAAGGCTTCTTGTTTAACAATGAAACTTAATTTTTGGTTGTTTTCTTGAGCCGGACATTCATTGACAGACAATAAAAAGCCAATTAAATAAAACCATTGAAATAAAAAGATCGGAAATTTTATACGATTCATATTACATTGATTATACACTTTCAAATCTAACAAACTAACCCTTCTATGCCTTTTCAAGTTTTTAATTTAGTCTGTTACGCCTAAATGGCTCGATCAAGATGAACGTATCCTCCATCAACATGAATCAATTGCCCTGTAGTATGTGATGATTTTTCAGATAATAAAAAAACAACCATATTAGCAATCTCTTCTTTGGAAGTAAATCTTTTTTCAAAAGGGATTTTTGAAGTGATGTCTTTTAATTTTTTTTCAGGTTCTGAAAATGTTTTTATCCAAGTATCATATAGGGGTGTATAACATTCTGCCACAATTACTGCATTCACCCTAATTCCATAGGGTAATAACTCAACAGCCCATTCCCTGGTAAGTGCGTTTCTACCTCCATTGGCAGCAGCATAGGCAGAAGTACCCCCTTGACCGGTTTCAGCTGTTTTTGACCCAATATTAACAATCGCTCCTTTGGATTTTTTTAAATAGGGCAATGCAAAATGAGCCATCATATAATAATGAACCAGATTCTTGTGTAAACTGTCCATAAACCGATTGTAATTCCCATTTTCCAACCCAACGCCATCATTTACGCCGGCATTGTTAATTAATCCATCGATTTTACCAAATTCCGCTATAATCATATTGATGGCCTTTTCACATTGTTCAGGATGACTCAACTCAGCAACTACATGAAATGCTTGCCCACCGGCTAATTTAATAGCATTAACTGTTAAAAGATTATCGGCTTCATTCCTACCAACAATAACCGGAATGGCACCTTCGGTTGCCAAAGTTTTACTGATGCCTTCTCCAATGCCTTTGGCTCCACCGGTAACGATAATTATTTTCTCTTTGAGTGCTAGTTCCATAAAAATTAGTAGAAAAATTGATGTAATTAATTATTCAGTTTAACAAATCCTCCATCGATTGGATAATCATTACCGGTTGTAAAACTCGCTTCATCGCTGCAAAGATATAAAGCCAATGCAGCTACTTCTTCTGTAGCACCCATACGTCCAATGGGTTGTGATAGCGATAACTTCTCAAACATTTCTTTCTCGTTACCTGCGTAATTTTTGGCTATAAAACCGTCCACAAATGGTGTATGAACCCTTGCTGGTGAAATTGAATTGCAACGAATATGATCATGTAAATAATCTTTTGCCACACTTAATGTCATGGCGTATACCGCACCCTTACTCATACTATAGGCAAACCTATCAGGTATGCCCACTAAGGCTGCTATTGAGGAAACATTCAAAATAACCCCTCCTCCATTGTTTTTTAAAATGGGAATGGCGGCATGTAAGCAATTGTAAACGCCTCTCACATTTACATCAAAAATCTTTGTAAAATCCTCTGCAGAAGTGGTATCTGCTTTTCCAATATGTGCAATACCTGCACAGTTAACTAGAATATGAAACTTTCCGATATTATTAAAAATGGTAGTCACTTGTAATTGATCACTTACATCACATGCATATGAATAAGCTTTTCCTCCTGCAAGAGCTATAGACGCAAGCGTATGCTTGGCATTGTTTTCACTAATTTCTACAATATGAATCACAGCACCTTGTCTGGCAAAAAGCTCTGCAATAGATTTTCCAATGCCACTTCCTGCCCCTGTGATAACGACTTCTTTATTTACTAGTGAAAACATATGCTTGGTTTAAAACAGAAAATTAGTGCGATGACAATGCCTTATTTAAATCGAAAATTTTTTTCATGATAACCCATTTTTCTCCGGGTTTGGCAAAGGGCAATCCTTGCTGCATATTCCACATTAGCTTTTCCCATTCTTGCACTTTTGAATTTTGGGCATCAGCTTTTGCCTTTGCATCGAAATCAAAAGTTTCATTTACTTTCATGATCATGAAAAGGCGATTTCCTGCCCTATAGATTTGCATCTGATCAATGCCGGCGGACTGAATACTTTGTAATATCTCAGGCCAAACTTCTTTATGCCATTTATCATAGGCTTTGATGGAAGCTGCATCATCAATTAAATCCAATGCTAAACAATATTTACTCATGCGATTTCCTTTTTAATTACTTTATGACCCTTTAAACCAAAAATCAAGACTACCACAAAACAAAGAAGCGGAACAATATAGCCATTTTGAATACTACCTGTCACATCACTAATTTGTCCTACCACGGGGGGTAAAATAGCTCCACCTACAATTGACATAACAATAAGGCTACTCCCAAATTTAGCATCGCCCCCAAGCTCTTTTATACCCAATGAAAAAATAGTGGGAAACATAATTGACATAAAAAAAGCAATGCCAATTACTGCGTAAATGGCGATTAAGCCGTGCGTGTACATAGCCATCCCACATAAAATAATATTGATAAAGGAGTACAATGCAAGTAAACGTGCCGGTTTTATAAAGCGCATAAAAAAGGTACCGATAAATCTACCAGCCATGAATGCCATTCCACAACCCCAACCTAGATAATCTGCGGCTTTTATTTTATCGATATCGGCAGCTTTTGTTGCATATAAAATAAAAAAGCTAAATACACAAACTTGTGCCCCCACATAAAAAAACTGAGCAGCCACAGCCCATCGAAGATGGCTATGTCGAAAAGCATGAAAAATACTTTTACTACTTGCTTGTTCACCATCATCAGCTATTTCAGGTAATTTAATGAGTGCAAAGAAAACCGCAATGACCAATATAATCGTTCCCAAAATAAAATAAGGTGTTTTTACACTCGATGCCTCAGAAGCAAGTGCTACTTGCCTGGCAGCCGCTGTCATGGATTGTAATTCTTCATCTGAAAATCCCTTTGTCAGTATTATTCTAGCCCCAATGATGGGGGCAACTGTAGCGGCTAATCCATTAAATGATTGTGCAAAATTTAAACGTTGTGTTGAAGTAGCCGGATCTCCAAGCAAAGCTGCATATGGATTTGCAGCCGTTTCAAGAATCGTTAGTCCACAAGCAATAATAAAAAGTGCCAATAAAAAGAATAGATATTGTTGTGTATTGGCCGCCGGAATAAATAAAAATGATCCAATGGCAAAAAGCATTAGTCCGGTTATGATACCTGCTTTATATCCATATTTTTTCATTATAAATCCCGCAGGCAATGCCATTAAAAAATAAGCAATAAACACGGCAGAATCTACCAAAGAGGATTGCAAAGTTGATAAACTAAATGATTTTTTAAGATGTGGGATTAATATGGGATCAAGGTTGTGTACAAAACCCCATAAAAAAAACAAACTGGTAACAAGTATAAAAGGAAGTAGAAAAACGGGTTTGGATCCATCTCTAGATTTCATAAGCAATACAATCGTTTTTGTGACAACTAAATTCCATAATATGGAATTTAGTTCTTTGTTATGGATTGAATATACTATTTTTAATGATAAATACATATTTTAGACAATCCAATTAATCGAAAAAAATTCAGATGATTCAGGTACTCCATAGGGCGTTCGATATTTTAGAATTTGTATCAAAAGATCCTGACAAACCCAAACTGCTGGGTGAAATTGCCAACAATCTCCATCTAAAACCCGGCACTTGCGCTAACATTGTTAAAACACTAACTACGCGTGGTTATCTAGAAAAAATGGATTCTCAAAAAGGATACTTACCGGGTAAAAAACTGTATTCTTTATCGGGAAACAATGGTTATTTAAAAGACCTCATTGCCGCTGCAGAAATTATCATGGGAAATCTTACCGGTCAGCTAAATGAAAATACTTTATTAGCAGTATTGAATGGAGATAACAGAATTGTGATTCTTACAAAAGACAGTAATCAATTAATTCAGGCAAATACACCAAAAGAGAAAAAAGCATATGATTCATCTACCGGTAGGTTATTAATTGCTATGCTACCCGATGTTGAGCTCGAAAAATTCATTTCCCGCTATGGTCTTCCGCCTGACAATTATTGGCATGACGCTAATTCAAAGAAGAAATTTTATGGGCAGGTTGAGCAGATTAGAAAAAATGGGTATGCGATGGTAGAAGATAGTCTGCATATTGTAGGATTTGCAGCTCCCATATACGAAAAAAATAAAATAATTGCCGGATTGAGTATTTATATACCGGCTTTTCGGACTACAGAAAAAATGAAAAATAAAATGATTCGTTTGGGCTTAGAAGCCGCTGAAAATATTACTAAAAAATTAAAGTCTAATTGAACTAAGTATTGACATTATTTCAAAAAGTCCTGTCTACAAGGGCTAAACGAATCCACCAGCATCCCTTCTTCCATACATATACAACCATGTATCATATTGGATGGAACATAATATCCATCTCCTTTTTTAATCATTTTTTTCTCTTGCCCGATGGTCATTTCAAATACACCACTTTCTACATAAGTAACCTGTGAATGTGGATGATTGTGCAATACACCAATTCCCCCTTTTTCAAACTTCGCTTTCACCAACATTATTTTATCATCATACCCGAATACTTGCCGTTGAACACCATTTCCCACATCTTCCCAGGGTATCTCACTTTCAAACTGAAATTCTTTACTTGGTTTCATCATCTTACTTTTTCTGCGTGTTATGTGAATACCTATTCAATTATCTTAACCACCCTTGTCATTTTTCCATCCCCATTGATCCCTTCTAAAACCACTTGCAATTTTTTGCTGATATCATTATTATAAAATTGCAAACGAATACGGGGACTTTTTTTATTTGTCAATACATATGGGTTCCAATACAATGTTGTTCTTAGATCCGCATCAAAATTGTCGGACGGTTTCTCATAAGAAATGTGTTCAAATTCTTTAAAACGGGAATAGCCACCCAAAACCGTATTCTCAAGACCTTTGCTATTGGCAGTAGATTTTTGACCGTCGGTACCTTTCCGGGTATAAATAGAAATCGCTCCTCCGCCTCCCCCTCCCATAGATCCAAAAAAGGGTGGGCGAAAAACTTTAATAAATGCAATATCATTTACATTCAGTGTTTGAACAAGATCAACACCTGATTGCATTTCATTGATAAACAAATCGGGTGTGGCCCCTCGCCAACTTAAATTGGTTTGTGCACCCGAACCGGTAATTTGTAATCCGGCTACTTTACCTTGTAAATAACTTAACACATTTAGTGCCCCTTTTGCAAATGGGTCATCCGTTAAATCAAAAGAATAGCCATCCCCTCCTGAAAACAATCCACTTGCATATTTTTTTTCCATTATTTCAAGGTTGGTTTTGGCCTTTATTTTAGAGGTTACAATCACTTCTTGCAAAGTAGCTTCTGCCATTTTCTTTTTAAGAATGGCTTGTTGTTGTAAATAATAATTCAATTTTACCATGGCAAGACTATCACCCCAACTGTACAACATGTTTTCAGGGAAGTTTATTTTTTTTGGCACCTGTCTCAAAAGTCCATTTTCAAATTGAACTTGTGTGATATCAGTTAATTTATTGTTGCCATTAAATCCATAATATACTTTTACAGTATCATAGAAAAAAACTGATTTGTCTTCAAAGCTGCCATCTTTTTGTACCGGTAAAAAGTAGAAGTTTTTACTACTGTCCTTATTGCTAATGATTACATTCAATAACAATGGGGAAGCAACACTAATCGATTTCATTCCAAATACTTTTCCCGTTAACTTTAATAACTCTGTTTCTTTTGGATAAGTTAATGTTGGTAAAATTCCTTTTTTAATTTTTTCCCAATCAAACCTTCTCCAACCATTGGTAAGCATAACTAAGTCTAAATTTGCTGTAATGCTATCTGTATCACTCGATAAATAATAAGCAGGATTATTAATCTTTCCTTTTATTTCACTACTTAACACCAGATCCGAATAAATACTGTTTGTTTCCGGCATAGATACTGCCGCATCAGTAATAGAAATAGACATATTTGCAAACGAAGTATCTGAAACACTTATTTCAAAAACATTTTTCCCTCTTTTTTCTAAGTTTACAAGCGGAGTGGTAAGTTTAGCAGAAAATTCATGCTCCCGATTATTTACAAATACAATTCTTTCGGCAATGGGTATCCAGTCAGAAGTAAACAATGAAAACTGAAGAATACCGGTCGGCATATCTTCAATTGGAATACTTGCTTGTTGAATTAATTTATCCGGGGACTTTAAATCAACACTATAATAAAGCTTTTGATTCATGTGAATCAGCACTTTTAACTGCCTAAAATTGTCGGCAATTTCCAGTGTTCGCTCTACTTTGAAAATTGCATTTTCATTGGTTGTGGAAACAGAAAGAACGGCACCTGTTGTTTTTGTTACTTCGAAAGGTGTTTTACCTATATTACCATTTTCATCTGTCCAGTTTACACTATATTTTACCCCGGCTTTAGGGGTTAAGGTAAACACACCCATGCCATCATGCTTTACTTTTATTGTATCAATCACTTTATTTTTATCATCTACCAATACCCCTTTCATTAGTACCGGCGAACCAAATTGGTTAGTCGCTTTAAAAGCAACCTTGCTGGTTAATCCATCCACCAAAAATCCTCCCTCCGGGTATACACTTACATTTGTTCTAAATATGATGGGTTTGGTAATTTTTGTACTCTTTGAAGAATTAATGCCAATATTTCTATTATAGGAAAAATCGGGACTATCATTCAGCATCCAACGAGTGTAAGCCTTCACATGAATATAATCGCCATTGTAATCAGCGGGTAATTCGAATGCTCCTTTTGCAGAAGATTGGAATAAAGGGGCAGCTGTCTGTTTTATCATTCTTCCGGTAGTATCAAACCATTCTACATAAACATTCTTACTTTGGGTGGTTAGTTCTGTTCCTGACAGAATATATATTTTATAGAAAATAGTCTCTTCCTTGTTATAAATAGATTTATCGAAATGGATATGAATTTTCTCAGTAGGGAAATCCTGCTCATAAATTTCCATCATTGAATCGATCTGCTGTGCAAATCCTATTTGTGCAATGAAACCTGAAAAAAATAGAACAATTAGTCGAGAAAAGATAGTTTTCATTCAAAGTAAAATTGACTCGCAAGATAAATCAATTTAGACATTTAAATAACAGCTTATTGGCCAAATTTGTGATGGCAATTTTATGGGTGCAGATGGGTGAGAAATCAGTCTTTTTTTAAACACATAGGTTCGTAGATGAATACAAAGGGCACAATATAATTACCCATTATGATTTATGATTTATTCTATGTGCCTCCTATGTGTTAAAAAAAAGAAATATGTATCGATATCGACGAACACAATGCCACACCTTCTTCAATAAAAGATTAGCTAGCAACCATTTTTAAAATAAATGACAGCCTATTAGTACAATCAAGCAAACTGAAATTGCTTTTCAATAAAAAATTGAAAGCCCTAGATTGTTTCGGGAAGAGGATTTCTTCTGGAAGGAATGATGGTTTCTTCATCATCACTTAAATAAACCCAAAAATCATACAAGGCAAAAATATCACCGGGTACTTTCGGACCATTCTGTTCTCCATTTCTGTCATACGAGCCTAATAACTCTCCCGAATGTCTTAATTGGTCCAGTTTTTCTGCTAATGTTAATTCTTTAAAACCTTCAATTGTCATAGCCCTTATTTATAATGATCTTTTCTTATTTCTTTAAATCGCACGCAATCTAATTAGAAATAAGGCAAATTAAGAAACGTTTTGGAATCCTTTTATTAAAAATTAGAAATTGCCCTTAATATGGAAGAATCATTTCTGTTCGCCAACTCAAAATAACCTTCATTTCGCCAGATTTGCCTTGCCATTAATGTCTGAACCCTATTTAGTACTTCTTGTTTGTGTTTACCCGTTATCCCCGCTAAAGAAAGGCTGTCTTTTTTTACAAAAGACCCCAATTGATCCCATTCTTTTTGTCCTGGAATAAACTTGATAATCAGGTCTTTCGGGGTCTGAAGACCTTTAAAAAACACTTGATTCTCCATATAATAATTGTAAACAAAATTACCAAGTAAGCCGGAATAGTAAAGTTTTTCTAGGGTAGGTGCCAAATGCGTTGTATCAAAAGAAACAAAAATATCCGGCATGATGCCCCCACCACCATAAACCACCCTACCTGCCGGCGTTTTATACGTTTTACCGGTTTGCTTGGAAGTATCTGCCTTTACCAATTCGCCATTGTGAAAACGAGTAGATAACTCTTCCTCATAATCGGCTTTGCCTTTGCTATAAGATTTTTGGATATTCCGCCCTAATGGGGAATAATACCTGGCAACTGTAAGCCGAACAGCACTTCCATCACTTAGTGTAAACTGTTGCTGCACAAGTCCTTTGCCAAACGATCTTCTTCCAATGATAGTGGCTCTGTCCCAGTCTTGCAAGGCTCCAGCCAAAACTTCACTGGCCGAAGCTGAAGTTTCATCAATCAAAATAGCCAGTTTTCCTTTTTCAAAAAGACCTTCTCGCCTGCTTCTATAATCAAAACGTGCAACATGTTCTCCTTCTGTGAAAACGATTAATTTATCATTACTCAAAAATTCATCGGCTATTTCCGTAGCTTCTTTCATTAACCCGCCCCCATTTCCTCTTAGGTCAACAATCAATTGCTTCATGCCTTGTTTCTGAAGTTTTTCTAGACTTTGCATAAATGATTCATATGTTCTTTCTGCAAATTTATTGATACGGATATAGCCCGTCATTTCATCAATCAAATAAGCAGCATCAATCGATGAAACCGGGATCACACCCCTAGTGATTAATATGTCTTTTTTAGTTTGACCTCTCAATATTTGAACTTTCACTTGGGTGTTCATAGACCCCCTGAACAATTTCCTTACATTGTCCGGCTTTATTTTTTTTCCGGCAATTTGTATGCTGTCATCCACCTTTATCAGCTTGTCGCCGGTAAGTATCCCTGCTTTTTCAGAAGGGCCGTCCTTTATCACATTTATCACATTCACCGTATCATTAAATATTTGGAACTCAACCCCAATTCCCTGAAAATTACCCATCAGTTCTTCATTTACATCTTTCAAATGATCGGCGGGAATATAGACAGAATGTGGATCTAAACGTGATAGCAATTCAGTAGCTGCTATTTCATTAATACTGTCAACGGATACCTTATCAACATATTTGCCTTTTACCAACTCAACCAATTCTTGCAAGGATGTTCTTCTGGAAAGATTGAAAAATCGATTTCCGGAAGTCTTTTCATTTAACTGATAACCAATCATCATCCCAATAATCATTACCAAAGCAAAAATCACCGGTAACCAAATCTGCATTTTTTTACTAACCATAACATACCCCTCTTTCTTAAATGAATGAACAAATGCAAATATCCATATTTAAGTTAGAAAAGAGACGAAAGGTTTACAATTTGGGATGAAAGGTGATTATAACAAACATTTTGCACCTGTATGTTAGTTTCTATGAATTATTGTTTTTGCTTTTCCCTTGTACTTCGTACTTTGTACCTCATTCTTAAAATATTTTTATGTCAGCTATATTAATTGCAGATAGTGGTGCTACAAAATGCGAATGGTGTCTTGTGCAGGATGGTAAAAAGAAAAATATTCTTACACAAGGAATTAGCCCTTATTTTCTAAGTGCAGCACAAATAACCGCACTTTTAGAAAAAGAGCTATTACCTAAATTAAAGCTTGCGAAAATTGAAAACCTTCATTTTTATGGAACCGGATTAAGCAATTTGAATAATGCAAAAATTTTAAAACAAGTCTTAAGAAAAGAATTCCCCTCTGCAAAAATAGAAGTGCAGACCGATCTGCTCGGAGCAGCCAGAGCACTTTGTGGAAAAGAAAAAGGAATTGCTTGTATTCTGGGTACCGGATCAAATTCTTGTTATTACAACGGTCATAAAATAATGAAAAATAGTCCCGGTCTTGGCTATATTTTAGGCGATGAAGGCAGTGGTGCTTATCTTGGAAAAAAAGTCATTCAACATTATTTATACAAAACTTTCGATGAAGAATTAATGGCTAGATTTGAAAAAAGCTTTCAAACATCTTCCATGGAAATACTGGAACATGTTTATAAACAACCCCTCGCAAATAGATACTTGGCCTCATTTGCCATATTTCTTGCAGAAAATAGAGGCCATTATATGATAGAAAATATTATTGAAGACAGTTTGAACGATTTTTTCTTTACGCACCTCTACAAATACAGAGAAAGCTGGATATTACCCATTCATTTTATTGGCAGCATTGCATTTGGTTTTAAGGATGTATTAAAAGACCTTTGCAATACGTATGAATTGGAATTGGGTAATGTACTAAAAGCACCCATGCAGGGTTTGGTAAATTATCATAGATAAAAAATTACTATGACAGATTTTAGAAAAGTAACAGAACAAGCCTCTTTGTATAGACATCTTGAGAATATGTCTATACATGAATTATTAGTAAATATCAATCAAGAAGATAAAACAGTACCCGATGCAGTGGAAAAGGCAATACCCCAAATTGAAAAATTAACAGCTGCTATTAGTGATAAAATGCTCGCGGGTGGCCGATTGTTTTATATTGGAGCAGGTACCAGTGGCCGTTTGGGGATAGTTGATGCAAGCGAATGCCCTCCCACATTTGGCGTTCCTTATGGTTTAGTGATCGGCCTAATTGCAGGTGGAAATAAAGCAATTACGCAGGCAGTTGAGTTTGCTGAAGACAGCATTGAAGAAGGCTGGACAGATTTACAAAAACATTTTGTAAGCGATAAAGATGTCGTAGTAGGTTTGGCTGCCAGTGGAACCACACCTTATGTAATTAGTGCATTAAAACAATGTCGTAAACGTGGAATCATTACAGGAAGTATTAGTTGCAACCCACATTCACCTGTTTCTGCTGAGGCTGATTTTCCGGTTGAAGTGGTTGTGGGTCCGGAATTTGTAACCGGCAGTACGCGAATGAAAAGTGGTACTGCACAAAAACTTGTCTTAAACATGATTTCAACTGCTATTATGATTCAATTGGGTCGTGTAGAAGATAATAAGATGGTGAATATGCAACTGAGTAATGTAAAACTGGTTGACCGTGGTGTAAAAATGGTGATGGATGGATTATCCATATCAGACTATGAAAAAGCCAAAGACCTTTTATTAAAATACGGTAGTGTAAAAAAAGCAGTTGAAGCAGCGGCTGCACATTAGGATTCCTCTATGCACGATATAGAACCTTTTTTTAACTGGCGCCATATTTATATTTCTGAAGAAGATCCTCATTCTCCATTCTTTGGTAGAAAATATGATGAGTTTTCTTTTTCACAAACTGTTTACAATTATTACATTCATCCGCAATGGGATGAATTTGGTAGCCGCACTTTATATTGTAAGATCATCTATGCTGATTACGAACTCAATTTTGCAATTATAGAATTATTAGGCGAATGGAATGACGCCATTGAGAATGATATCATGGAGTTGAAACGAGAAGTGATGGATATTTTGTATAAAAAAGGTATCTATAAATATATTTTGATTACAGAAAATGTACTTAATTTTCATAGCAGCGATAAAGAATATTACCAGGAATGGTTTGAAGAAGTTAGTGATGAAAACGGCTGGATTGTAGCGCTGAATATGCCCCTTGCCACGCAGCAGGATTTTAAAAAGAAAAAACTTAACTACTATATAGAATTGATGGAACTACCTGATTGGAGGGTATACAAACCTTATCATCTATTCAAGAAAATTGATGGAGAACTGATGAAACGCCTTGATTAAAGAGAATGAGAAAATGAAATGTTCAGTCAACACTATTCAATAAACGCCGAATAAGTTAAGCAGCCTTCATATTGACTGCCTCATTTTTTTGATTCTTCCAATTTCTTTTCAATTCTACTGTCAGGTATCACCCAAATAATCGCCACCAATGCATATATACCCAAACTAACCATTCCATTGTAAAATGAAATGATTATGGCAAATAAATATAAAAACAAAGAAATTTTTCCTTTTTGATCTTTTCCAACTGCTTTTCCAAGAACAGATTCATTGCCATGAAGTGAAACCAAACTTTTCGACAATAGAAAATATGCAAACCCCGCCATTAATAAAACAACCCCAAACAAAGCCGTGGGCCAAGTGGTAAAATGATTTTCTCCCATCCAACCGGATGCAAATGGCATCAATGATAACCAAAACAACAAATGAATATTGGCCCACATCACTTTCGCATCAATTTTATGGGCAGCATGTAATAGGTGGTGATGATTATTCCAATATATAGCGATATAAATAAAGCTGAGTATATAACTAAGAAAAACCGGGAGTATCGGTTTCAATGCTGCTAAATCATCCCCATGCGGGACTTTCATTTCTAATACCATGATCGTGATGATGATAGCCAATACCCCATCACTAAATGCCTCCAATCTCCCTTTTTCCATAAAAAACGATTAATAATCTGTTTGCGTTAATTAATTTCATTCTCAGATACCTCTGAGAAAACTCTCCACTCACTGCGGCTCCGCGGTGAATTGAGATTTTTTTTCATCGCGGAGCCGCAGAGAAGCTGAGTTTTCGTAGAGAAATCAATATACAATAACCCCATCACGAATTAAAAATAATTAACTCAAACAGCTTCTGATTAAATAAATATAGAAAACTAAGATCCATAGCATTCCTATTTATCATTTTCGAATAAACTTTACGTATAAAAATTTGAAAATACACATTTTCAACCTACCTTAACGCGAATTTTAAAACACTTTAAATACAAAAAATATGTCATTACCTGTAAACAATAAAAACAGCGGAAAGCCGGGAAGCAAGAATCAAAAAGGAGGCTCACAAGGGTCGAAATTTATTGCTAAGCCCGGAGCCAAAGCAGCCGGTCCCTCTAAAAAACCAATTAAAACAGGTGGATCAAGAGGGAGCTGATGAATATTGAATATTGAGCAAGGAATTTTGAATTTTGAAGGAGCATGTAAAACAGACTTCTTCATTCAAAATTCCTTGCTCAATATTCAATATTTTGCCTTGCCCTCCATTCCTCTTCCAAAATGCTCATTTCTATCATGCTCCAATAACCATTTTTATACCAAAGAATATCCCGGTTGGTTCCTTCTATCAGTAAGCCACATTTTTGATAACAAGTAACAGCAGTTGGATTGGTATCATATACTCCTAGACCGATTCTGTGTAGGCCCAAATCTTCAAACCCAATTTTCAAAACAGCATTTACCATTTGTTGACAAACACCTTTGTTCCTTTCTTCATGTTCGCCAACCAGTACGCGACTAATTCTGGCTGATTTATTTTTTTGACTAATGCCGCCTAAAGAAATGTGTCCAACCGTTACACCCTCTTCATTGATCGCTTTGTAAATAAATGCATCAGATTTTCCATGCTCATTGGTATCTTCAATATACCACGCAAGGCTTTCTTGTGTTAATGGAAAAGAAAACATATTACCCGCCCAATTCGTAAGTAACTCTTCCGTTTGTATCCATCCAATCAATTGACTAAAATCATTTTTTTCAAAAAAAGCTAATCTGATCATAATAATAAGTTAGTCTATTGGTTACTTCATTTGGTGAGAAAAAAGATTGCTTTACATTACTGAATAGCAATTTGATGGAAGTAATAATACGTTAATCCATTAAGAAAAGTCTATAAAACACTAAAACATATAACCTTTATTTGGTTATCTCTCAAAGTTTACTGTAATCTATCCAAAAGGGAAAGTCCATTCTTTCGTAAAGTTTCCAAAGCGATATCGTAACCCGCATCTGCATGTCGGATGACACCCATACCGGGGTCATTTCGCAAAACTCTGCTGATCCTTTTAGCTGCTTCAGGAGTACCGTCTGCTACAATCACCATGCCTGCATGAATACTATAACCCATGCCCACACCACCTCCATGATGTAAACTTACCCAACTGGCTCCGCCTGCCGTATTCACCAAAGCATTTAATATCGGCCAATCAGCAACTGCATCAGAGCCATCTAACATTGCTTCGGTTTCTCTGTTGGGTGAGGCGACTGATCCTGTATCTAGATGATCTCTTCCTATAACAATCGGTGCTTTTACTTTTCCGGTTTTCACCAATTCATTAAAAGCCAATCCCGCTTTTTCCCTTTCGCCTTGACCTAACCAACAAATACGTGCCGGTAATCCTTGAAAAGCAATTCTTTCTTTGGCCATTTTCATCCAACGCAACATACTTTTATTTTGAGGAAATAGATTGATGATCACTTCATCTGTAACCGCAATATCTGCAGGATCTCCACTGAGTGCTGCCCAACGAAAAGGACCTTTTCCTTCACAAAACAAAGGGCGTATATAAGCCGGTACAAACCCCGGGAAATCAAAAGCATTTTTTAATCCATGTTCTTGTGCCCTGGCCCGTAAATTATTCCCATAATCAAAAGTAATGGCTCCACGTTTTTGCAATTCAATCATCAGTTCAACATGTAGCTTCATACTGTCATAACTATATTCAATGTATTTCTCCGGGTTTTGAACACGTAGCAAATTGGCTGCTTCATTGGTTAATGTATGGGGTACATACCCAATCAAAGGATCGTGTGCGGATGTTTGATCAGTTAATACATCTATCGGTATGTTTCTTTCTATTAATCGCTGCAACAAATGGATGGCATTGCACAATACCCCAATGCTAAGCGCCTCCCCTTTATTTTTGGCTTCTACTGCACGGTCAATGGCTTCATCAATCTGTGTACATTTAAGATCTAAATATTTTGTTTCTAAACGCTTATCAATTCTCCATTCTTCTACTTCCGCAATCAAACAAACGCCATCACACATGGTAACACTCAAAGGCTGGGCCCCACCCATTCCTCCTAAACCGGCAGTTACACTTAAAGTGCCTTTTAATGATCCGCCAAAATGTTTGTCGGCCACTGCCGCAAAAGTTTCATAAGTACCTTGCACAATACCCTGCGACCCAATATAAATCCAACTGCCGGCTGTCATTTGTCCATACATCATCAACCCTTTTTTTTCCAGCTCGGTAAAATGCTCCCAAGTTGCCCATTTAGGCACGAGTTGTGAATTAGAAATTAATACCCTAGGGGCATCCACATGCGTTTTTAACATCCCCACCGGTTTTCCACTTTGTATTAAAAGCGTTTCATCATTTTCCAAGTCTTTTAATGCTTTGATGATGAGATCAAGTGATTCGAAATTGCGAGCAGCTTTTCCCCTACCCCCATATACAATCAAGTCATCCGGCCGTTCCGCTACCGCAGGATCTAAATTATTCAATAACATGCGCAAGGCTGCTTCTTGAATCCAACCCTTGCAGTTTAGGGTGGTCCCGGTTGGGGTTTTGTAAGCGATGGCGTCGTATTTTCGAATCGGTGTAGTCATATGTAATCTTTTTCGAAGTGAAGTAGGGAGGTTAAAGGGGGTTAAAAGAGGTTAAAGGGGTTAAAAGGGTTAAAAGTCAAAAGCAACAAAAATTAGATTTTCACCTTTCACTTTTGACTTTTCACCTTTCACTTTTAACTTTTCACTTTTCACTTTTTCTCAATACACCAAGTCCTCATACGCCCCCTGCAACTCATTATAAGTATGGTTATCCCCGGCTTTTTTAGCTGCTGCCATCCCTTTTTCATACCAGTCAATGGCGAGTTTTGTTTCTTCCATTTTTTCAAGCAATTTGGCAAGGTGGTAATACGAGCCCACATAATCCGGTGTTTCATTCAAAATAGCCTCAAATAGCTCTCTTGCATTTGCATTTTCGCCCAATTTTACATATTCCAATGCCAAAGCATGCCGAAGAAAATTATCTGCCGGACTTGCCAATAAAAACTCTTTGATTTTTTCAATCCTGTCCATTTTTCAAAGGTAAGGTGGTTAGTTGATAGACCATAGACGATAGTCCATAGTCCATAGAAAGAATATTACTATTGACTATGGACCATAGACCATAGACCATAGTCCATAGAAAGAATATTACTATTGACTATGTACTATAGACCATAGACCATGGAAAGAATATTACTATTGACTATGTGCCATGGACTATGGACTATGGACCATGGACCATGGACTATGCACTATCCACCATCCACAAATATTTTCCCCCCCGAAATTTTGTCATTATCAAATCCTCACTATATTTGTAAAATAGTTGTTTATGCAACTATTTTATGGTTGGATATCAATAATCCCTTTTATGAAAATATTAGTTTGTATCAGCAAAACGCCGGACACCACATCAAAAATCGCTTTTATCAATGGCAACACAAAGTTTGATGAAGCCGGTGTACAATGGATCATCAACCCATACGATGAGTGGTATGCGTTGGTAAGGGCCCTTGAGTTAAAGGAAAAAAATCCTGAAGTGATCATCCATCTGATCACAGTTGGATTGGCAGATTGCGACCCCATTATTCGCAAAGCATTGGCCTTGGGAGGTGATGAAGCCATTCGAATCAATGCTGAGAACAGTGATAGTTTTTATATTGCTGCCCAACTGGCAGAAGTGGCCAAACAAGGTAATTATGATCTTATCCTAACCGGAAAAGAAACCATTGATTACAATGGATCCTCAATCGGGGGTATGTTAGCAGAGATGGTGGATGCTCCTTTTGTATCATTGGCTACTTTATTTGAATTGAATGGAACCATTGCCACCATCACCCGTGAAATTGAAGGCGGAGAAGAAGTGGCCGAGGTACATTTACCGGTGGTAGTTAGTTGTCAGAAAGGAGTAGCGGAACAACGCATCCCTAATATGAGAGGTATCATGGCTGCGAGAACCAAACCATTGAAAGTATTGGAACCGGCTGTTATAGAAGCTTTGACCAATATCGTAAGCTACGAATTACCCCCTGCAAAAGCAGGTGTTAAATTAGTGAGTCCCGACAATGTAGCAGAGCTGGTAAGATTGTTGCACGAAGAAGCCAAATTGATTTAATCCCACCTGCCTCTTTAAGGAGGGAGTTGTTGGGATATAAAATCAATACGAATTAACTGACACAATTTTCAAATTCTCAAATTCTCAAATTTTCAAATTCTTTCCATGGTACTAATATTTGTAGATCAATCAGAAGGCCAAATTAAAAAAGCATCTTTTGAGGTTTTAACCTATGGTGCTAAAGTTGCTGAACAAATGGGCACTTCAGCTGCTGCATTAATACTGGGAACCGTTACCACTGACCCAACCACTTTGGGTAAATATGGAATAAAAAAAGTATACCAAATTGCCAATGAAACATTAAACCATGTGGATGCGCAGCTTTATGCGAAAGTAATTGCTGCCGCGGTAGAAAAAACCGGCGCCAATGTGTTGGTATTTTCTCATAACCAAACAGGCAAATCCATATCGTCGATGGTGGCTGCCAGGTTGAAAGCAGGCATTGTATCAGGCGCTTGCTCACTGCCGGATACCGGCAATGGTTTTGTTGTTAAAAAAACCGTTTTCTCAGGTAAAGCGTTTGCCAATGTCAGTATTCTTTCTCCAATAAAAGTAATATCCTTAAACCCGAATAGTTATAAGACTTTGGTAGGAGAAGGAACCGCTGAACTGGAAATGTTAGATATACCGGTTGATACACCCAAAGTAAAAGTTACGGCCGTAAATAAAATTGTTGGAGAAGTTCCTTTAACGGAAGCTGATATTGTAGTGAGTGGAGGAAGAGGTTTAAAAGGACCTGAAAACTGGGGCATTTTATTAGACCTAGCCAAAGAATTGCATGCAGGCACTGCTTGTAGTAGGCCGGTTGGAGATGCCCATTGGCGCCCCCATCATGAGCATGTAGGACAAACCGGTTTACAAGTAGCCCCTAATTTATACATAGCACTAGGTATTTCGGGTGCTATCCAACACTTGGCCGGGGTTAACAGAAGTAAAGTGATCGTTGTCATCAATAAAGATCCCGAAGCACCTTTCTTCAAAGCAGCCGATTATGGAATTGTGGGCGATTTGTTTGAAGTGGTACCAAAGTTGACTGAAGAAATTAGAAAAATGAAAGCGGCTCAATAAAATATTGAAAAAGAATTGTAAACAATAGCAATGTCCCTAAACAACCTATTATTCTACAATTCTCTGCTCCTCGTTCGTCTGTTCCTTGTTCGTCTTTTCCACTGTTCCTTGTTTCAGCCTAATGCGGAATCTTTCTTCAAAATTCACGCCTTATCAGACAATGCCTTGTAGTCTTCCCTAGCTGGCGTAAAAACATCCATCAATTTACAATCTGTAATTGCTAACCCTGCATGTTTTACATGAGAAGGTATGACAAATACTGAACCGGGCACCAATCTATGAGGAATGCCATCTACCGTTAATTGAAATGTACCTTCCAAAACTTGTGACACTTGTTCATGTTCATGGGAATGTTCCGGTAAGATGGATCCGGCAATAACTTCTATAAAAGAAAAAGTCATTTTTGGGGTATGTATAAACCGTGCAGAATACCCAGCAATAATTTCTTTTGGGACTATTGAAGCCAATTCTATTTGAGGCATAAAAATATATTTGTTGAGTAATAAATTGGTTAGGATACTGAAAAGCAAAAAGGCACCAGCCTCTCAGCTAATGCCTTATTAATAAATTAGTTAACTATTATTTAGCAAATAAATGAATTGCTAACTGGACATCATTAGATACATTTCCTGCACCATAAGTGATACCTACTAAATTTTTATCCATAGAAATAAAGGCTTCAGCAAAAAAACCTTTGTCGTCTGAACTACGAATCATAGCAGTTAGTTTCACCGGAACACTAACACCTTTTACAGTAAGGTTACCCATAATTTCAGCAGTATTGGCATTTACATAATTAACGGTGTTGATAACATAAGAAGCTTCTGCAAATTTCTCGATATCGAAAAAATCAGGGCTTTTTAAGTGCTTGGCCAAACCATCACCACCTTCCACAACTTTCATGTTGGTCATGTCCAATACAAATTTTCCCCCGATTAATTTACCGCCATCTACTTGAACTTCTCCACTTTTTAATGGGAAATTACCGGTGTGAAAAGCGCTTTTCTTGGAAGCTACCCAATCAACACGGCTTTTTTCAACACTAACCGCTAAAGTGGTGGGCGCCTTTTTCAATGTTCCCGGAACAAAAGAATATACGCCTGTTAATAAGGTTAATCCTAGTAATGCAAATAATGCTTTTTTCATATTCTCTTTTTTAATGTTTAAAATGTTTGAGCGTAAAAATAATTGATTTAATGTTACAACAATAATAATAAACCATCAATTCTGCATACAGTATTGACTTATCTTCGCAAAAATCTTTACCGAATGGACCTACATGAATACCAAGCAAAAGAACTTTTAAAAAAGTACAATGTTCCTGTTCAAGAAGGCATAGCTGTAGATACAGTAATGGCTGCAGAGGAAGCTTACCGTCAAATTAAAACCCAAACCGGCAATAACTTTGCAGTGATTAAAGCGCAAATTCATGCGGGTGGACGGGGCAAAGGTAAAATTATAGGAACGGAGCAAAGAGGCGTTGCTGTCGGTAAAAGCCTGGAAGATATTACAGCCATCTCCAAAAACATTCTGGGAGGAACCCTTGTAACCTTACAAACCGGACCTGCAGGCAAAAAAGTAAATAAAATTTTATTGGCTCAAGATGTTTATTACCCCGGTCCCAACCCCGTAAAAGAGTTCTATTTGTCAATTTTACTTGACCGTTCCAAAAGCATGAATGTAGTCATGTACAGTACAGAGGGGGGAATGAACATTGAAGATGTAGCCCACAATACCCCTGAAAAAATATTCAAAGAATGGGTACACCCAGGTGGTACTTTACAAGGATTTCAAGCCAGAAAAATCGCTTTTAACCTTGGTTTGAGTGGTGAGGCGTTTAAAAACTGCGTGAAATTTGTTACCAATTTATACAATGCATATGTCGGTTTGGATTGCGGGATGTTAGAGATCAACCCCTTATTTAAAACCAGTGATGAAAAGATCATTGCCGTTGATTGCAAAATGAATGTTGACGACAATGCATTAATGCGTCATCCGGATATCGCAGCCTTAAGAGATGTTTCTGAAGAAGACCCTACTGAAGTAGAAGCCGGACAGTATAACCTGAATTTTGTTAAGCTAGATGGCAATGTAGGTTGTATGGTGAATGGCGCCGGTCTAGCCATGGCAACCATGGATATGATTAAATTAAACGGTGGAGAACCCGCTAATTTTCTGGATGTGGGCGGATCAGCCAATGCGCAAACTGTGGAAGCGGGATTTAGAATTATTTTAAAAGATCCCAATGTAAAAGCAATATTGATCAATATTTTTGGCGGCATAGTACGTTGCGATCGAGTAGCAGCGGGTGTTATAGAAGCTTTTAACAAACTGGGTAATATTCACATTCCCATCATTGTTCGTCTACAAGGTACCAATGCAGTTGAAGCAAAAAAATTAATTGACGAAAGTGGGTTAGAAGTACAATCTGCCATCGAATTAAGTGAAGCAGCCTCATTGGTGAGGAAAGCGGTTGCTTAAGAAATATCTTTAAGCCTAATAAAAAAACGCATGTCTTTTCTGACATGCGTTTTTTATTGTCGATAGCTATGTTGAAATATTAGTTATGCGCCCAATAATCCAATACGGTTGCTTTATCAAAATAAGGTTTTAAGATGGCTCCAAAAGCTTTGTGGGCGGGATGTACAAGGTATGCATCCCTATCTTTTGTACTCTGAAAACTCAATAAAAAACAATGGGTAAGTCCCTGGTTTAATTTTTCCGGACTATTGTTCACCCCCCATTCAAAACTTTTAATTTGAGCTATTTTTCCGGGTAATTCACGAAAGGCTACTTCCACTTTTTTAATATCCTCAGGTGTGGCAGAATCCAAAAACTTGAACATCACAACATGTCTTAACACCTCCGCATCGGCTTTGCTTTTTTCAGGTGTTGTTTGTGCCGATATTTCTTGCATGATACCCATTGATAAAAATGCAAATAACAGTAATTTTTTCATATATTTTATTTTGCTAAAACTAAGGCTTTTGAATAACACGTACTTCAGTAATGGGACTAAATGTATAATGCAATCCCGTTTTTATTTCTATGCATTCAAATCGTTTTCTACGTTTGGCACCTTTGCGGAATACTTTTCCATTCTCGGTTTGAAACAAAGCTCCTTCGGCAATGTCAATTACATGAAATTGACCTTGTTTCAGCACATTGTCATATTTCCTCAATATCAGTAACAGTTCTGTTTCTCCATTGGCTGTGGCAGAAGGATTGATGATTGATTTTTGAAGCCCTTTTTCAATATCGTCAGGAAAAACTTTGTGTTGAACAAATTCAACCAACAATCGACTATAATGGCTTTTCCATTCCTTACCATGTGGTTCTACCTTATTCTTGTATTGCTCAAACGTTAACAAATGAGCTAACTCGTGCAATAATGTAATCAAAAACTCAAACTTATTAAGATTTCCATTGATACTAATCCGGTGATTTCCACCCCAACCTAAATGCCTGTAATCGCCAAGTATTGACTTGCGTTTTTTGCTGATGGTTAAGTGAACTTTATAATGATGGATGTACTGAATAATCCGATGAAAACTGCCGTCAGGCAAATATTCAGCCAAAGCCTGCATAGGATGTTCAGTAACCGGCATTATTTCTTAGGATTCAATCTTAATGAGATACGAACTTCTACCCATGTGTAAACAATATAAAGCCCCATCCCCATAAACACTGCATTGATACTTCTACTCGATCCGGAAGCTATCAGGTAAATTAAAACAGCGGCACCAAGCCCAAACAACTTAATAAACATACCCGCCATAATTCCTCTAATGACCACATTGGGATTGGGGTTGCTAATTTGTTTAAATTGAAAAAAAAGATTTAAAATAGATACCAGAAACAAAAGCGTATTGGCTGAAATAACTACCCAAACATTTGCCTGAATTGTATCCAAAGGAGCACTAAGTGCCAATAATACCAAAGTCAAAGCGAAAAACAATACAACCAGGGGTTTGATCAATCTAAGAAATTCTTTTGTCATTTTATAATTTTAAAGTCTCCCCTATCCCACTAATCTTTTATGATATTGACACAAATGTAATAATCAAATCAATTATCCAAAGTGGGGAATTGATTGCTTATTTAGAACCACTCAAAAAACACAGAAATATACCATTCCTTCTCTACAATAAAATTGAGTAAGTGAACTTGACGCCTTTAGAAAAGCCTAATCGTTTGACACTTGTCCCTTGGGTACAATGGCCGGCATTGTGTCTAACTGATAGGTAGTATTGCCCGTTAAGACCTTTTTTACACCTTCCAAATATTGTTCTTTGTATTGTAAAGCCTGTTCAAGGGAATCGGTGCGGATTTTGAGAACCTGAAGGGCCGATCGGCTTTCACGGGTTCCATACCCCGGAATGTAATATTTGATGGGGGAAAAAGCAATTAAAGCAATCGTTAAACCTACCAAAAGTATAAAAACAGTACTCATCCCTATATAAACACTGAGCCTCGATAACCGAAATGTGACGACTTCTTCATAGGTATCGTCATTCATTACCACCAGTCGGTAACTGTTACGAAGTCTTTTGAGGGTATTATTGAATTCTAAGTTAGCCATTTTGTTAAATCCCGATAAAGGTAACAATCAATCCGCTTTTCACAGGCAACAATTAAGAAATAACTGTATTTTTAAACACATTTTATGTACCTGATGAAATTAAGAACAAATAGACTGTGTTTTAACTGCATGAAAGTCGGCTTTCTAGGCATATTTTTCACTTTTTGGGGTGTACAATTAACTGCTCAATCCCTTTTTTCCATAGAATTAACACATCCATCCCCATACGAATCAAGAACCCTTGCTTCAGAAAAATCGACAACGACAAATTTCAAATTTGCAAAAAGATTCTTTACCAATACCACCAGTCGATTTAATTATTATTTTAATGCAAATAACGAATTAAATGAACTGATTGCCTCCTATAAAGAACAACACATTGATGATTACACCCAGCTTCTCTCATTTTACAACTACAAATTTGATTCCTCAGCAAAAGACCTGATGGATACAGTGATTTATAGATGTACTGCGGGAATATTATTACACGACTTACGTAGTGATTGGGTTGACAAATTATTTTTATTATTGGGGAAAGCATATTTGTATAGAAAAGATTTTGATTCTGCATCCACTGTCTTTCAATATATCAATTATGCTTTTGCACCAAAAGACAATGGGTATGATATTCCTATTGGAAGTAATGCAAGTAATACCAAAGGTATCTTTACCATTGCTACGCGAGAAGATAAAAGTTTCTGGAAAAGTGTAGCCAGTTTCCCAGCAAGCCGCAATGAGAGTTTTATTTGGCAAGTAAGAACTTATATTGAACAAGATCAATTATCAGAGGCGGCTACTTTACTTGAGATAATCAGAACCGACCCCAATTTTCCGGAAAGGCTAAGAAATGATTTTCATGAAATGAATGCATATCTTTTATATAAACAAAAGTCATATGAAGGTGCTGCATTTCACTTAACCAAAGCACTCGGTAATGCAGAGAATAATTTTGAAAAAGCCAGATGGGAATACCTTGCTGCACAATTGTATCAGCTATCCCATAAAGATGATTTAGCCATTACACTTTTTGAACAATCCATTCAACATACCACCGATCCATTGATTGAAGTATATGCAAGACTCAATATTGTGAGTTTAGCCACCGGTAACCAAGAAAATGCAATTCAAAAAAACATAGATGAATTGTTGAAAATGGCGAAACGCGATAAATACCAATCGTATCGAGATATCATTTACTATGCAGCCGCAGTGCTAG
>JANOVY010000120.1:0-26136 GCA_031417635.1 Bacteroidota bacterium
TGTACGCCTGAAATAGCCATTGCCTTTGCAAACGGAATGGAATATTTTAATACGTTTGGTGGCAACCCTGTTTCTTCTGCGATTGGTTTAGAAGTTTTAAAAATAATTAAAGAAGATAAACTACAAGAAAATGCTTTGGCAATTGGGGAATATCTAAAAAAGGGCTTAACCTATTTGCAAACAAAATTTCCGATTATTGGCGATATACGAGGGGAAGGATTTTTTTTGGGTATTGAATTTGTAGAACCCGGTAAAGTTCCAGCCACTGATAAAACAGAATACATAGCCAACCGAATGAAAGAGCATGGTATTCTGATGAGTGTTGATGGCCCACAAAACAATGTGTTGAAAATAAAACCACCCATGTGTTTCAATAAAGAAAATGCGGATGATTTGTTTTTATACCTAGAAAAGACAATGAACGAAAATTTTATTAGTGGGTAACGCTAACATACCCACATTTCAGTTGAATTAAATACAATATATGTAATTTTTTTACAATCAAATACTTAAAAAAGATTTCCTAATTCTGTATTGTGTAAAAAAATACTAATTACATACCATGAGTTTTGGTATATTTATGAAGCCTATTTTGTTACCTAACTTTAGAGTCCAACCATTCCTTCTGAAAAGCAGTATTTTTTATCACCAAGTAAATACATTTCTGTTATTTGGGTATTGGTTTATTGAGTTCAATAAAAAAGTATTTTTCACAAAAAAAGTTGAGCCTTGGTTTGTGAATCTATGTAAATAGTTATTTTTTAATTTAAACAAATATTATGAAAAAATTAATTGTACTCTCATTTGCTGTTATGCTTTTTGTTGCATGTCAAAAAGAAATGGATACGATTTCAGTAAAAGAATCTGAAAAAAATGAAGCTTTTTCTAAAGGAAAAGAAAACGAAAAAAAGGATAAAAAAGACAAAGAAAGCAAAACGGTTAACATCAAAGGGGCATTATCAGGAACCAGTATACTGATGCCTTCTGCCTCTTGTGCAGCCGGTTTATTAAATATTGGACATGGAACAGGCGTCTCCTCCCATTTTGGAATATTTACGTTTGACAATTCGGATTGTTTAGGAACACCCTATCATTCCGTTTTTACGTATCCCAATGGCACAAAAGCCTATACAACACAAATTGGTGAGTTTCCAAACCCGCTAACAGGATTACCGGTTCAGGATGCCATATTTACCGGAGGTACCGGAAAATTTCAAGGCGCAACAGGCACAATCAGGTTAACCATTACAAAATTTGAACCCACTGCAAATCCGGGGGTTTACAATGTTGGGGGAAATTTTGAAGGGACTGTTACGCTTGTCAAAGATTAATTGAAAATAGGGAGTCGTATAGAAAAATGGTAACCTTTAATCATTGGTTAATCATAAAAATGAAGTCGGCAAACTGCCGACTTTATTTTTTACACCGATTTTTCAAAATCGGTTATCATTGGTGAAAAGGTATGAAAAGTTGTTGCTGAAATATGCAGTTATTTACTTATTTTAATGCCAATTATCAACTACCTACTCATAAAAATCATCCATATGAAAAGACTATTTTTTGGATTGCTATTTGTTATTACCCTACAATCGCTATCGGCACAAGACACTTCGCTTATTTACCGTAAACTGGATTCTATTGCCATTATTGATCAAAAAGTAATGATACCGATGCGGGATGGAAATCGATTGGCGACTGATATTTATCGCCCCAAAGGAAATCAAAAAGTGCCCATTGTTTTTTCAAGAACACCCTACAATTTCAATACTTGGGTAGATGGTAAAATGACAACCCGTTCATTAGAAGAAGCTTACCAGGCCGTTAGCAGAGGTTATGCATACGTTGTTCAAAATGAAAGAGGTAGATTTTTTTCTGAAGGTACCTGGGATATACTAGGCACGCCTATTACCGATGGATATGACACATTTGATTGGATGAAGGCACAAGCCTGGTCGAATGGAAATATCGGATTGATTGGATGTTCTTCTACAGCTGAATGGCAGATGGCCGTTGCTTCACAAAAGCATCCTTCGTTGAAAGCCATGGTAGCACAGGGTTTTGGGGCAGGTGTAGGAAGAGTGGGAAAGTTTAATGAACAGGGCAACTGGTATCGAGGCGGTGCTCAACAAATGCTATTCACTTCTTGGTTGTATGGCACACAAAACGATAAATACAAACCTACCCTTCCAAAAAATATTCAGCAAAAAGATTTGATTCGATTACAACGTTTTTATGATATGGGCACCGAAATGCCGAGAGTGGATTGGGCAGCAAGTTTACAACACTTGCCAGTAAAAGACATTATTAAAAATGTAAATGGACAAGAGGGTGTTTATGACAAAATGATCACACGTAAACCCAATGATCCGGCATGGTTTAAAGGGGGATTGTACCATGATAACATGCCATTAGAAGTACCTGCGTATTGGTTTGTTTCATGGTATGATGTGTCTTCGGCCCCCAATATTGCATTGTTTAATCATGTTCGAAAAAATGCCAAAAGCAAAGCTGTGGCAGATAATCAATACTTGGTAATAGCACCTGTACTGCATTGTTCCTATAAGCGCGCTACAGAAAATACCCTAGTGGGGGAACGTAGTATGGGCGATGCCAGACTTAATTATGATGAACTTACTTGGGGATGGTTTGATATGTTATTGAAAGAAAAAAACAATTCTTTCAAAGAAAATAATCCCAGAATTCGTTATTACACCATGGGTAGTAATCAATGGCAAAAAGCAGATAGTTGGCCCTTACCCAATACGGTTACACAAAATTTTTATCTAACAAGCGAAGGGAAAGCCAATACACGCAATGGAAACGGAAGATTGGTATCGTCCCCTTCAACCAACGATGAGCCTGATGCATTTATGTATGATCCCATGAATCCTGTAAATTCTTATGGCGGAAATGTTTGTTGTACCGGTACTGCCATTCAAGGGGGTTCATTCGATCAATCGAAAATGGAATTAAGAGACGATATACTAGTTTACACTTCCGATGAATTAAAAGAAGGAGTGGAGGTAACCGGGTTTATTGAATCAACCCTGTTTGTATCATCCACGGGATTGGATACAGATGTAACGTTGAAATTAATCGATGTACAGCCCGATGGCAAAGCCTATAACCTGGATGAAACCATTCAAAGACTTCGTTATAGAGATGGATATGACAAAGAAGTGTTTATGAAAAAAGGGGAAGTATATAAAGTTGATTTAACACCAATGGTGACCAGTAATTATTTTGCTGCCGGGCATAAAATAAGAATAGAAATCTCTAGTAGTAACTTTCCAAGATTTGAACGAAATTTAAATACCGGGGGCAAAAATTACGATGAATCAAAAGGGGTAGTAGTTGAAAATGAAATTCATCACTCTATAAAATATCCATCAGTTATCAAATTGCCCTTTATCAAAAAATAATAAGGCTTTGAGGTCTTTGTAGGTGTTAACGCATTGGGGCTGTTAACACCTATAAGATTATGTAGAAGGTTTAAGAATCTTTTCACGCAAGAAATTGCATCAATCCTTTGTGCCCATGTTGGTGTTTTCACTAACAACAAACCAATCAATTCTTTGGTAAATATTTCTCCGGCAAAGGAAATCCCATGCTTTCAGCACACCAAAAAATGTTTACAATATAATATCTATCCTTGTCTTTAAAAAGTTGAATACTGTTAATACCTCTGTTAGTAGCCAGACCATTCGCAGTTAGACTTGTTACATAGGTACTGAATGAATGAACAACCGATCCGAATTCATTGATTTCTTTGTGTAACTCTTTTTCAAAAAAACCGGTTGGGATTCTACTCGTAAACATAGTGATATATTCTGCAGGGGTCATGGTTCTATATTGTAAATTGCCCTCTGCATTTTTTGTAGTAGGAATAAGTTTGGCATCTTTTCCAAACAAATATTGAAATCGATCCCAATCTCTTGGGGCGCCGGCTTCGCCAGAGATGACTTCATAAAGAGCGGCAATGATTTTGTCTACAGAACTTACATCGTTGCTATATTTTTGCGCAGAAGCAAAAGAGCTTACAAACAATACAATAAAAAAGAAAGAAATTTTTTTCATATAGTGGGTTCGTTTTTCTGTTTTTTAGGAAATCTATTCAATGCAAATAAATAATCTTTCAAAAGTAAAGAAGTTTTATGAAGAAGATTTCATGATCCTTTGCTACTTTCTTGCTATCCATTGTTTTGTAATGAAAAATCGATATTGAAATATTTTCACCGAACTTGCCTACTATATTAATTCGAAAATGAAGAAATCTGTCATCTTTTCCCTCTTATTTGGGTTCTTTTTTACAGCAAATGCTCAATCAGGGTTACCGGCATTTTGGAGAGCCACTCTCTTACGAAAAGATAGCCTACCCGTTGTATTTACCCTAAAAACCGGGTATGATAAAGGGAAGCCAATATTGTTTGTACAAAATGCAGGTGAAAAAATTAAAATAAATAATGTTTTCGTTTCTAAAGACTCCATTAATTTTTCAATGCCCGCTTTTGAATCCTCCTTTAAAACAAAAAGAAATAAGGAGGGAAGTTTAACCGGTATTTGGACAAAAGGTACCGGTGGCGATTACCAGTATTGGCCATTTTATGCTTCACCGGGACAAGATTACCGATTCATAAAAACCCAGGGTAAGGCCAAAACAAACATCTCCGGTAAATGGGATGTTACCATTACCCGACCAAATGGAACCCTGCGGAAAGCGGTAGCCATCTTTCAACAACAAAATGATAAACTAACAGGAACTTTTTTAACACCTTCGGGCGACTATCGATATCTGGAGGGATTGGTAACAGGCGATTCTTTAAAGCTATCTACTTTTGATGGTTCACATGCTTTGGTTTTTTATGCCAAAATAGTGGATACGCAAAAAATTGTCAATGGTGTCTTTTATTCAGGCATCAATGGGAAAGAAAAATGGATAGCAGTAAAGAATGAAAACATACCGTTGCCGTCTCAGGATGAGCCCACACGTTTACGTGAAGGAGAGAGCAGACTAAATTTTTCATTTAATGACCTTGCCGGAAATCCGGTATCCATCAATGACGCAATATACAAGAATAAGGTTGTCATCATTCAAATTATGGGAAGTTGGTGCCCAAATTGTTTGGATGAAACAAAGTTTTTAAACGAATATTATAGTAATAACAAAAATAGAGGGATTGAAGTAATCGCATTGGCGTATGAATATTCCACAGAGGTAGAAAGGTCAAAGAAAAGCTTGCAAAAATTTCAAACGCTCTATCAGGTTCAATACCCCATGTTAATTACGGGTGCCACAGCAGCTGATGATAATAAAACTGAAAAAACATTACCCCAGCTTACTCCTATTCGTTCTTTTCCTACTACCCTTTTTATTGACAAGAAGGGAAATGTGAGAAATATTAAAGGCTCTTTCTATGGCCCGAGTACGGGGATGTACCACGATGAATTCAAAAAAGAATTTTATGGTGTAGTTGATGGTTTGTTGAAGGAAAGGTAAGCAGACTTTTTTTTGAAAAATTTAATATTTCTAAAATAGACTCAAAAGAATTGCTTCACTTTGTAAAAAAATTCCTATGAATACTCAAAATGAATTATTTGTAAATATGGTTTTGAATGCTTGGCGTGGACAAAACAAGAAGCTAGATGAAATGATTGGTAAATATTCAGATGATCAATGGCTTCGTGAAACCGCCCCCGGTAAGAATACCGGTATTTACCTATTAGGCCATTTGGCTGCGGTGAATGATGGATTGGTTTCCATTCTAGGGTTTGGTAATAAACTGTATCCGGAATTAGAAAATGTATTTTTATTCAATGCCGATAAATCCGGGCAAACCATGCCATCGGTTGCCGAATTAAAAAACGGTTGGCATAAAATAAACATTAACCTCGAAGCATATATTGCCAAAATGCAACCGGAAGAATGGTTTACAAAACATACAAAGATTTCGGAAGAAGATTTTGCCAAAGAACCCCATCGAAACAAATTAAGTGTACTCATTACGCGTACAGTTCACCAGAGTTATCATTTAGGGCAGTTGGCATATTTAGGATAAAAGAGCTTACATAGAAAACGAAACACTTTTAGGCAAAGTGTAGAATCTTTGTTTCGACGGGCTTTTGAAAAGAACGGGTATTTCAATAAGAGAAGAACGAAGAAAAAAAGGCAATCATTTTTTATGTTTTAATCTTGCGTATATTTATCTATATACCATCATCCCAAAAACAGATCATATGAAAAAAAGTCTTCTCGGTTTTTTACTAGTTGCCCCATTGCTTTTTAGCGTAATGGCTTTTAAAAACCTTCCTTCTATATCTTACTTTGCAGATGACAATATGGCTATTGGCCGTTGGGATTTAACCGTGAATAAAGACGGTAAAATGGTTCCCTCTTGGTTGGAAGTAAAACTTTCCGGGGTAAAAACATTGGTGGGTTATTTTGTAGCCGATGGAGGAAGTGCCCGACCTATTTCACAAGTTCAAGTAAAAGAGGGAAAGATCTATTTTAGTATTCCTCCTCAATGGGATAGATCTGAAAAAGACATGGTGTTTGAAGGCGTACTTGAGAATGATAAACTAACCGGAACCATTACCAGCAGCATGGGAAAGCTCTATCCTTTTACAGGAGAAAGAGCACCCTTATTAAAACGAAACGCACCAACGGTTTGGGGAGAGCCCATCAAATTGTTTAATGATAAAAATTTGGATGGCTGGCATGCATCGGGTAAGACCAATCAATGGGTGGTAGAGAATGGAGTTTTAAAAAGCCCCAAATCAGGATCGAATTTTATTACCGATAAAACATTTAATGATTTTAAACTGCATATAGAATTCAAGTACCCTGCTGAAAGTAACAGTGGCGTTTATTTAAGAGGAAGATATGAAGTGCAAGTAGAAGATAACAAAGGCAAAGAACCACTCTCCACGTATTTTGGTGGAATCTATGGTTTTCTCACACCCAATGAAATGACAGCCAAATCGCCGGGCGAATGGCAGAGTTTTGATATTACATTAATCGGAAGAAGAGTTAGCATTGTTGCGAATGGTGTTGCCATCATTACCGATCAAATTATTCCGGGCATTACGGGTGGGGCGTTGGATAGCAAAGAAGGAGAACCGGGACCCATCATGTTACAAGGAG
This sequence comes from Bacteroidota bacterium, assembly GCA_031417635.1. Classification (GTDB taxonomy): domain Bacteria; phylum Bacteroidota; class Bacteroidia; order Chitinophagales; family Chitinophagaceae; genus Sediminibacterium. Next base: position 7,142 of record JANOVY010000120.1, read on the forward strand.
ATCATGGTCCGGTGGAGTATAGAAATATTGTAATTACACCAGCTAAGTAAATACATAGAAGAATGACTAGTTCTTAATAATATTTAATTAGTTACATCTTAAAAGACAATCATTACCAAAGTTTCCTCCCCTCCTCGAGGGGAGGTGCCCAAAGGGCGGAGGGGTGTAATCAATCTGAGCATTAAATTAACTTATCTACCATTCTCGTCATCGCTAAAACAAAAAAAATCTTCTCATGTATTACTAGGAGTGGAAATGATTGATCATTACTTCATCCGAAGAATTCTTTTCATCTCATCATCCATTCCCGACAACTGCCATTTGATTAATGAAATCGGAATAATGCCGGCAGCATACATTTTTTCAAAATGATCATATAGTGAAAATTTATCTTGCAAAGCTCGGTTTTGTTGCATCAGAAGTTCTTCTAATTGATACTTCCCGGTTACATAACTTGTTCCATAACCGGGTTGTCGTAAATATAAATGTTGCTCAAAACCTACCAAGCTTTCATCACCCGTCCAACCCTTAGGGGTATAATTTACTTGATATGCACGGGCTTTTTCATAATTGACTTCATTGGCTTGCGCATATAGAGATGCCAATCCACGTGCACATCTTTGGGCCAACATAATCCATACCAATTCTTTTGAACGAGGATTGTCATCCCATAAACCGGCATGCATCAAAGTTTCTTCCATACTGGTAGCCAAACCTTCAGACCGAGTCATCCATACATTATAAGGCAAAGGATCGCGTCTGATAATATTCGGGTGTGGATCTTTTTGTAAGCGGGCTATTTCAAACCAATGGCTGGAATGTGCATAAAGAACTCCGGGATCTTGGTGCATGATATTTGTGAAAAAATTTCTTTTTTCGGTGGCTTGATATCCGCCAAGATGCTTACGGAGTTCGGGTTCCATATAGTTTTGAACAGGTAGCACTTTTTTATCTTTCAAAAACCGCATCATTTTAGTAACGGCGCCATCTGCATTTTTTGCATATTCTTCTTCGCTGGTAAAAGATTTTGCTTTCGGAAGATTTTGATTGTGTTCTTGCTCAAGTTGCAATGATGCATAAGCACGGGTAAGTTCGCGTGTAAGTAGTGTTACTTCTTCTTCCCAACTGAGTGGGACCAACAATACATGGCGTAAATGCCAGGTATAATTTTCTTTACCAATACCTGAAGGCCCGTTTTTGCCGGGTGCTTTTTTCTCAAGCCAAACCGCTAAATCAAGTATGGCAGCTTTTGCTTTTGCGATGGCCTCATTTAATTCATTACCGGCTTGTTTTGTTTTGGCCGCTAAATTATCCAGTTCAACTATTTGGTCACGAACATTGCCGATACCGGCAATCCATAAATCACGTGCATTGCCTGTTAAGTTAATTTTCGCTTGTTCATATAACGGAGGAATTATTTGTAATTCCCCGGTTAGTTTTGTAATATTTTCTTTTGAAAGCGGAAACGAATATGCCCACAATTCAATAGCAGCATGACTTGTAGGGCCTTCATGTGCCGGCGTATCGCTTTGTTCTGCAAAAATAATTGCATAGTAAGCAGGGTCGCGTACCCAAGGTTGAAGAATGCGAAGATTGTAATCCAGCCCATTCATCTCTGCTCGAATAATTTCAAGGTCTACTTTTTGCTCAAGCGTCCAATCTTTTGTATTGAATGATTGTAATCGATTTTGATATGATTGTAAGGTAAGTTGAGTTTTAGCAGCAGTTTTACCTGTATAATCCGGAACACCATTCGGTAAACTTGGGCGTTCTAAAATTCGTAGGTCTTTGCATAAAACCAATAAATCATTATAGGAACTCGGTATTGGATTTTTCTCATTTGCAAAAAGAACAGAGACAATACACGTTAGCAATAGAGTGCTGAATAATTTGCGGGTATTTGAAATAAATTTTTCCATTAGGGTACTTGATTTGAGGTCTACATCTTACAATAATCAGAACTGGAGTTAGAATAACAAAATACAATTTATTATTTAATTCTCCGAAAATCAAAGTCATTCAATAATAGAAAAACGAAGAAAAAAAGTGTCCTCTTCTTTTCTTCGTTTTTCTATTATTGAAAAAACCGCCAAGCATGCAATTATTTTTGATTAGAACATAGCGCCACTGCAATTTCAGCACCCAACTTTGCATTGTTTTTAATTAGGGCAATATTTGCTTCAAGGCTTTCTCCCTTTGTATGTTGAGAAATATATTGTAAGAGAAAGGGGGTCACGTTTTTGCCAACTACCTTTTCTTTCTTGGCAGCGGATAAAGCTTGTTGTATAAATATTTCCATTACCGATGTGGCAATTTCTTGATGTTGCGGAACCGGGTTAGCAATTAAAACTGAACCGGATAATCCCAATTTCCATTTTATTACTAAAACATTGGCTATGTCTTTAGAAGTATCTAATCTTAATGGTGAAGGAAAACCGCTTTCATGTGAGTAAAAACTGGGAAACGCATCTTGTCCGAAAGTAATTACCGGTATTCCTTTTGTTTCTAAATATTCTAAAGTTAATCCAATATCTAAAATTGACTTTACGCCGGCAGAAATAACAGCCACATTCGTATTTTCCATTTCAGTTAAATCCGCTGACACATCCATGGTATTTGCAGCGTCTCTGTGTACACCACCAATACCGCCGGTAACAAAAATTTGTATGCCGGCCATTGAGGCAATGCGCATTGTTGCAGCCACAGTGGTGGCCCCATATAATTTTTTACTAATTACATAAGGCATATCTCGCAGACTCACTTTCCAAACATTTTCAGCCTTTGCAAAAAAAGTCAATTGCTCAGAAGTTAATCCCACATAACATTTCCCGTTAAAAATAGCAATTGTAGCAGGAACAGCGCCATTAGCCCTTACTGTTTCTTCCACAGCCCTTGCGGTTTCTATATTTTGTGGATAAGGCATCCCGTGCGAAATAATGGTAGACTCTAATGCTACTACCGGTTTGTTTTTTTCAAGCGCTTCTTGCACCTCGGGATGTATTTCTAAAAAGGCATTCATTAATTGGGATAATATTTTGTTACCTGTTGCAATAATTTCTCCTGATTTAAATGAGTAGCAATGGCCCCATTCACCTGTAATATTTCAGCAGACATGGTATGGGCTAATTTTAAGCAATCTAAATCATTTTTACCCAAGTACTTACCTAATAAAAAACCCGATAATGAGCCATCACCTGCACCGGTACAATCTACCACATCAATATCAGGGGCATGTAGGGTTATCGTTTTTTCCTTATTATATAATGCAGAACCTTGTTTACCATTGTGCAACCAAATATTTTCAATGCCTTTTTCTAATAAGGCCTCTATTTGTAATTGTGTGAGAAAAGCTTTTTCTGAACAAAGTACGGGTAGCTCATCCTCATTGGGAGTGATTAAGTACAAACCTTCTAAAGAAATATCCTTTAATTTTTTGGCAGGGGGAACTGATACAGGCTCAATGATTAAGGGGATACCGGTTTCTTTGCTAAAATCAATTAACCAGCCAATAGATTCAATACTTACATTGGCATCGGTTAATAAATAAGAGGCTGTTTTTAATAAGTCAATGTGTTTTGCTAAATGTTGGGGTGTAATCAATTCAATAGCAGCATGGGTAAGAAGAGCCGTGAATAAGGAACCATCTACATTTAATATGCCCGTATATTTTCCTGAAAATCCCTCTTTGGTAATAGAGGCATCCAGCTTTACGCCGGCGAGGGTACATACTTTTTTTAACCAGTCTCCATCACTATCACTTCCAAACACACTTATTAGCTGAACGGGCACGCCTATGATAGCCAATTGGTGAGCAATGTTTCGTCCTACTCCACCGGCTGTTTTGGTAGCCACTGCATCATTGGTAGTAGCTAATAACATATTATTCTCAGCATGAAAAAGTTCATCAACCAAAGCGGCACCAATGGATATTACGGGTTTTTGCATAGCGTAAAAATAAGGAGAAAGAGCTTCTATTAAGAAAACACAATTTCCTTAATAAGCGAAAGCGTGATTACAAATGAAAATTTTATTTGCCTTCTTTTAATTCACGTAGCGGAATATTGATATGAAAGGGAACCAATTCAAATTCTCATTGATAAAATGCAAATCTGTTTATTCAGATTAGATGATATTAAAAAAATGTCTTCTAAGGTTTGGCAATAATGCCGGGTGTTTTTAATGCAGGTTCAGCTGTATGTGAAGTATGCATATGGAAAGCATGATACATTCTAGACCTATCAAACATCTTTTCATTGTTACTTAAGAAAATGGTGGCAACCCCATTACCAATGAAATTCGTGATGGCGCGTGCTTCAGACATAAAACGATCTACCCCCAAGAGCAAAGCAAGCCCCTCAATGGGTATGACTTTGGTAGCAGCCAAGGTAGAAGCCAGGATCACAAATCCGCTGCCTGTAACGCCGGCAGCACCTTTTGACGTAACCATGAGAATCCCCACGATTACTAACATCTGTTGTATAGAAAGGTCGATATGAAACACTTGTGCTAAAAACAAAACCGCCATCGATAAATATATGGATGTGCCATCGAGGTTAAAAGAATATCCTGTGGGAACCACCAGGCCTACAACAGATTTGTGACAACCCATGTGTTCTAGTTTTTCCATTAATGAGGGTAACGCTGCTTCGGAAGATGAAGTACCCAAAACAATGAGCAATTCGTTTTTGATATAACCCAAAAATTTCCAAAGAGAAATTTTATAAAAACGAAGTATGGATCCCAACACCAGAAAAATAAACAATCCCATAGTTAAATAAACGCAAACCATGAGTTTCGCTAAAGGGAACAAAGTTGCAATTCCGTATTTACCAATGGTAAAAGCCATGCCGCCAAAAGCACCAATGGGTGCAGCTTTCATAACCCAATGCAAAGCACGAAATAAATATTTAGAAGCAATAAAAACAGGCTTAATAATCCTTTCTTTATTGGGTTGTTTACTAATTACCATTCCGGCTACGATAGAAAACAACAATACTTGGATAGTGATATTGTCTTTGAAAAATTGAATCCATGAAATGGAGACATTCCCATTAAATTTTGAGATATCCCCTTTGCTTACAGCGGTAGTATCTACACCTGAGCCCGGCTGAATAAAATGTGCTACAATTAAACCAATGAGTAGTGCAAGGGTAGTAACGAGTTCAAAATAAATCAGTGCTTTGCCGCCTACACGTCCTACGCGTTTCAAACTGTCCATACCACAGATACCGGTGATCATGGTTACCAAAATAATGGGATTGATAAACAGCTTGATGATATCAATGAAATATTTCCCCAGTGGTTGCATAGCCACACCTGCTGCAGGGTAAAAATGACCTAATAGAATGCCGGCAGTTATAGCCAGTAAAACCCAAAAGGTAAGGTTGGATAGGATTTTCTTTGTCATTTCTATTGCTTATTGAGATTGCCCGGAATTACTTCATTAACAACACGAACACAAAATTGGATCTCAGCTTCTGTCAATTGCATAATCCGAAATGTCTCATCGTCTTTGTCTATATAATTATATACAGTAGCATATTTTTCAGGAATTTTTCCGGCAATTTGTTTGATAAAACCAAGGGCGATCATAAAAGTACCCATGGCGGAAGGATGTGAACCATCCGGGTGAAATAGCACTACATCTTTATTGATTTCTAATGCACGTGCCCAACAGTTTCCCATTGGAACAATCGTGGCGCCCTCATTTTTTGCCAATTCTTGGTAAACAGCATTAATCGCTGGTTGTGTTTCAGGCGTTTTTTGTCGGGCCCATGTATTATATAAATATGGCATAGATCCTTTGGCCTTTATGGCTTTACAAAACAACCCTCCATAATACAATACACTATCTTTAAATTCTAAAGGACGCATACTATTATCCTGAATTACCACTACATCAAACCGGCCATTGGCAATTATTTTGCGAGATTGTAAACCCCTAAGTCCGTTCCAATGTTCGCCCAAAGTTGCCGCCCCTATTACTGATTTCTTGCACATTATTTTGGTATCCAGACTATCTGTAATCAAACCAATCATTTGTATCAAGTTATTATAATATACATAACTATTGCCTACAAACAAAACCCGAACCGTGTCTTTAGAAGCGGCCTGTGTTTGAATTGCAGAAGCAAAGAGTACAACTATAAATAAACAGTTCCTTAAGAATTTGCTTTTTGGTACATGCATAATTAACGATTGATGGGTGTTGGATCAAAAGTTGTAGGTAAAGGATTTGGAATAGAAGTGTTCACATCGATTTCAACTTGTGGATAGATGAAACGTTGTGGAAACTGTGACCCAAAATTTAACGCTACCGGTACTCGGATATCATTCTCTTTGAAGGTTCTTCTAAGATCATTGAAACCTTCAATTTGTCCAATGAAAGTAATATAACGCTCTTCCATAACCTCTTTTAATAAAGCGCGGTCTTGTGCAAGTGCCGGCGTACCTGCATTCTCCATTCCACCGGGTAAAAAATCTGCAGCTACATAAGGGTCATATCTAAAATTACCTGTTGTAAGATAAGTGGTATTGATATTGGCACCACTGTTCATATAAACTCTATACGCATTCAATCGAGCAAGTCCGGCAGTAAAACCATTTATTCTTGCATCTGCTTCAGCCAGAATCAACAAATTCTCTGCAAAAGTGGCCATTGGGAAGAACGTATTTTGACCAAAGAAACCATTAACTGTAAAGTTTACGTTGGTAGCAGAATTGTATAAATAACTCCATCTTGCACGCTCCACAGTTTTAGCATTACCCCGATAGCGGGTACCAGTTGGATTGAGTATGCTAACAGCATGCATACCTGTTGCATCCATCCAGTTTGGACGATCGAGCGACAAGAACTGAAAATAAAGATTAAAGGCTCCTCTGCTTGTTGCAAAATGTGGTGCTTGAAAATTATTTGCCAGTGTATTAATTCCAATTAGTGCGGCAGTCAAGGCTTTTGGATAATCTCGCGTGTGTAAAAAGTATCGAGCCTTTAGTGTATTGGCGGTTTGAATCCATCTTGTCATATTTCCAGCAAAATGAATATCCTGTAGAGAAAAATCAATGAATGAAGTTGAGTTCAAGTTCACAATTGCAGAGTCCAATAATGTTTGTAATCTGGTATACACACTTGCTTGCGTATCAAAACCGGGATTTGGAAATTTTTCATCTGCTGCTTGGCTATAAGGAATATCTCCCCAAAGTGAAGTAGCAGTTCCCATTAGGTTTGCTTCAATCACTTGTACAACACCCAACAAGCGACGGTTATTAACCGCTTGGGCTTTTTCTTTTATAATCTTGATATTTTTATAATCTCCTGAATAGATACGTCTCCAGGCATCATCAAAATTTCTTGCAATAACACTATACTGGTGATAGCTTAAGTATTGCTGTGTGTAGCCTCTGAAATAACCGGACCACATGCCGGCAAAACGGGCCATATCTCCTTCTTGTAAATTCATATTACCCACCATAATACTGGTTAACATACTATTGGCATCAGCATCTAGCGGATTATTAGGGTCAACATTGTTTCCTTCTACCATTTTGCTACAAGACGCTAGCGTAATTGTTACAATGAGAAGGCTATAGAAATATTTTTTCATAATATACTTTTTGTAGTAAACAATTAAAAGTTCAGTTTGAGTGTAAATAGGTAAGAACGAGTGGGCGGATTTACAAAATATACAACGCCTCTTCCCGAAGATGAACCGGAGACGTTTGCATCCGGATCATAACCATTTACTTTACTAATGATGAAAAGGTTACGGCCACTAAGTTCAAATCCAATTGATTGGATGCCTAGTTTTTGTTTCAACAAATTGCTTGTTAAATTATAACCAAGATTGATTTCACGAAAACGGGTCCATGTGGCATCTTCTAAAAATTGCTCACCCACATTTCCAAACCATCCGCCCGGACCGGTATACCAGCTCTGATCTAAGGCTACATCGCCCGAACCAAAGTTTTTGATATTGCCACGGAATGGGGTGCCGGCTGTAATCGTTGTTCCGTTGTAACGTTTTAAGTTTGTAGTAGAAGTTCTTTCAAAACCTGTTGCGGCACTTGTTCCGTAATCAAGTAGAACCCCTTCTGTTCCATTGATTACTTGTCCGCCTTGTGAATGTTCCATTAAAGCATTCAGGTAAAATTGTTTGTATTTAACACTAATACCAAATGCACCTCGCCATTCCGCATTGGGATCACCGATTGGACTCGCTGTTGGGTCTACTGTTGGAAACCCATTTGCATCCAATAGCATTTTACCTGAGGCATCTTTAAGGAATGAATTTGAGAAAAGAATTCCCAGCGGATATCCTTCAACTGCACGAGATGAAACACCGGCACTACCACCCAAAGTAATAGAACCCGCACCACTCAAATAAGTCACTAAATTTCTATTACGTGTCCAGTTTAGGTTAACATCAACTGTCCAATCTTTTTTCTGTAAAACATTGTATCCGAGGTCCAATTCTATACCATTGTTAGAAATGGTACCGGCATTGGCATAAATGGTATTAAATCCTGTTGCCGGGGATTGGGTTACAGATATTAATGCATCTTTTGTTTCATTTGTATAATAAGAAAATCCGAAGGAAAGTTTGTTGTTTAAGAATCGGAGATCAGCACCTACCTCGAACTCTTGTTTACTTTCAGGACGTAAAAAGGCATTTCCTTTGTCGTCATTCTGTACATAAGAACCAGTTCCATAAAGTGACGGATCCAACGCACCACCTAGACCATCACCCCAATTTCTAGCTGTATAGGTAGTGGAAGTTTGATAAGACGATGGTTGTACTCCAACGATTCCAAATGAACCGCGTAGTTTTCCAAATGATAACCAATTGCTTTTTTCAAATGCTTTCAGTTTTGTAAATTGCCAAGCAATATCTGTAGAAGGGTAGAAAAAAGATTTTGGTGCATTCTGGCCAAAAGTAGAAGCCGCTTCTAAACGACCTGTTGCATTAACAAACAATTGATCATCCCATGCAAGACCAATACTAGTATAACCCGCATTGGTCAGGCGATTTAGATAACGATCCGTTGTTGAAATATTGGCCGGTGTGGCATTGTTAAAATCCTGAGGACCATCCGGTAATATAAAGTTTAACGATTGACCGCCCAATGTTGTCGTTTTTAAGCTATTGTAATTAAAGCCCAATACCATATTACCTGAAAACTTTTCTGAAAAATCATAATTAGCCCTGCCGATGAGATCTAAATTGAATTGAAATTCAGAATATTCATCTCTACTGTATTGCCCCGTAATGGCATTGGCAGAATAATAGGGAAAGTAATTGGTTTGTCTGTCAGTAAAATAATCCAGACCCGCACGAGTGGTTAGCGTGAACCAGCTAACCGGTTTGATATTAATTTCAGTGGCATTAATGAAACGGTTCACCACACTATTATTTTGCAAAGAATTGATTACCCACAAAGGATTATTAAATCCCGGATTGGCACTTGCACCCACTAAATTTCGATAAGAACGTTGTCTGTTAGATACAACGGCACCTCCGGGGGCTGAATAAAACTGGCCAATATAATCACCATTATCAACATCTGCCGGTGTACGCAATAATCCAATCAATAAACCCGCATTGTTAATGCCGGCCTGTAAACGGTTTGAGTTGGTAAGTGTATATGAGGCTTTATTAGAAACACTTAACCATTTGTTCATTTCTCTTCCCACATTCACGCGCATGCCGGTTCTACGGTAATCACTGCTGTTTCTGGCAACCCCTTTTTGATTCAAATCATTAAAGCTGACGAAATAATTGGATTTATTGTCGCCGCCACTAATCGTTAAAGAATTATCTATAAAATAGCCCGTTCGGAAAATGTCTTGGTAGTTTTTTTCGTTAAAGGTCTCTTTCGAATTTTTTGTCGTAATCGGATAAATTGTATTACCGGTATTACCAACAAAATAGCCACCGGTATTATTTACCACATCTGCAGATCCTGAGCGATTGGCAATTTTGTCGCCCCAGGTTCTAATGGCATTGGCTGCCCAAACGCCGTTATTACCTTGACCATATGTATTTTGTAAATCATAAAATGCACTCACCTGATCAAATGATACGGTAGATTTGATAGAGATATTTGCTTTCGATCCACTGCTTCCTTTTTTAGTAGTGATAATAATAACCCCATTGGCTGCACGTGTTCCCCAGAGTGCTGCGGCAGATGCACCTTTTAATACCTGCATATTACTGATGTCATCAGGACTGATATCATTTAAACGACTTTGCTGAACGATTTGTCCGCCGGATGATTCATTTCTTGCATCACCACTTACGGGAACGCCATCTAAAATAATTAAAGGATCGGTACTGCGTGTAATGGTACTTTGGCCTCGAATTAATATTTGTGAACCACTCCCCGGATCGCCTGATGAGCGTGAAACCCTAACGCCGGAAGACTTTCCTGCCAGGGCATTCATCAATCCCGTTTCGCCTGAATTGGAAATGGCTTCCCCACTTATTCTGTTGGTGGCATAGCCTAATTTATCTTTTCGGGTTTCAAAACCAAGGGCATTCACCACCACATTTTCAAGAGAAGAAGTAGTTGCCTTGAGTGTAATTGTGTAGTTATCCTCTGAACCCAGCGCAACTTCATTGGTTTCAAAACCAATAAAGCTAATTACCAACACTGATTTACCCGAAGGAACCGGTATAGAAAAATTACCACTATTGTCAGTAATTCTGCTAGTAGTAGTTCCTTTAATAGTAATGGTAGCTGCAGCAATTGGATTTTTCTTTTCATCCAATACCATACCTTTCACTGTTTTATTCTGTGAAAGTGCAGGAAAAACGAAGCCCATTAGGGCGATAAAGAGTATAAAACCCTTAAAAGGTTTTTTATTTTTCATAAATGACAGCTGTTTTGGTTAGCTAAAGAATAATCGAAATGGAAAACTAATCTTGTATTCAAGAAAAAGGTGAAATTTAGCGTTACTATATGATTTCAAGAATAATTGATTAATTTCCGAAAGTATTTTAGGGTTTCGGAAAGTATTAAAGTATTGATTTTCAATTTTTTAATTTAAATGCTTAAAAAGGGTAAAGAAGAAATCATTTATCTGCTCAATAAATGTATTGAGAAATACCAGTTAGAATCTGGCAGGGATATTATACAAAATACCAATCGAAAAAATTATGAAGGTCTTGCAATCGTATTAAGTGAGATTAGCAATAAGCTACCTGAAACAGCAGAGAGCCTAGGTCACCAAGTGTATGAGGCAAATCCAAAAAACGATAATTCCAGTTATCCTTTTCGAAAATTCGATATTACAGGAGGGCAGATTAAAGATTCATTAATGGGCCAAGTGGCCTCTCCCAGGCCATTTTTGGTAGATACCTGTTATATATATGTCTATGGTATGGGCCGATATAGATTTGAACTGAGTTTGCCCGACACGTTTCTTGTGCAAAAAAAAGAGCCGAACTCCGGAATGAAAGATAGCCTCTCTCTTTTACAGGAAAACCAGCAGCTGAAAATGAAACTATCTGAATGGGAGCTCAGAACACCAGGTTTCATTTTTCCTTTTACCAAAATAAAGATAAAATGGAAAATATTCAGCGGATGCATTTTAGGAATACTCTTGCTACTTGGGGGCTGGTATTATCTTCAATATCAACAAAAGATAAACGAGTGGAAACAACTTAAAACGGATTTCAATCTTTTGCCTTACGCAGTAAATTCTGAAGAACGAGCCAAACTGGAAGGTATTTGGCTTTGTTATACCGGTTCACCCCAGGCAAGAATTTCAGATAGTAACCGTTACCACAAAGTGGTGGCCAATCTGATTGAAATTACATTTAAAAATGGCTATTTTATTTATAAACGTTATGGTGCCAGTTTTAATCATATTGGCTATATCCAGTTTGAGGCTCCCGATGTATTATCTATCCATTCACGGATAAAAAATGATAGAGCTGAAGTGGAATCACCTAGACATAGTTTAATGACGTTGGATAGTAGTGGTGGTTATTTTACAGCCATGTCTGCTTCCTGGAATTTTGATGTAGGTGTTAAAAACCGCATAATTGGAATTCGCGAAGTGTATAAAAAATTGGGCAGTGGTGGCAAAATAGAAGAAGTAATCAATTCTGTTGAGAATGCCGGCTGTCAATGTAAAATTATTCTATGGCACAAAGCCGACAATACAGTAGCTACCTATTATTTAAAGAATATGTCGCTGGAAGCAATGAAGGACACCTCTTTATTACAATTGATCAATGAAAAAAGCATCCTTCTAAAAAATCCGAAAGAGCACCTCCTGTTAGAAAAGGTTCAGGATTAAAAAGTATTCAAGAATCCTTCCATTTATGTAAGACGATAACAAAGCATTCATTTTTTATAAATGCTCGGTTTGCCATTTAACAAGAAAATTTATGTGCTATTTTAAAGAACAATTATCAAAACTGTATCGCATCCAACTGTTGTGCTTTAAACAACGTATTATAATTGCTTATCGATTGTTTTAAAGCAATCAGTTTTGCTTTTTCGTTACTCCATAGTGTTTGTAAATCTGCCAACCTGTTTTTAATTCCCTGTGTAATTCTTGGATCACTAGCATCAGCCAATCCTTTGATATTAAAAAACTCTGTATTCAGTTTACTGGGCCAATTAATAACATCCTGCCCATTTTGAATGCGACCTTCAACAATAGCAGACTCCCATGTGTCAATGTCTCTCATTATTTTTTTTGCTTCCTCTACAATTTTTGAGGCACCTGTCAACTCCTGATAAATTTCAGTATGATGGGCAAGTTGTTTTTTAATTTTTCGCATATCATTCACAGCAATATGCATTTCGCGTATGGACGATACAATGACAGACAATGTTTGTTGCTGCGTTACCCATTCTTTTTCGGTTATCGGAATATTCGGGTTTGGTAAAACCGTTACTGTTGTTTCAGTAACCGCATTATTCACGGATAGTTTTGCTATGTATTTACCGGGTTTTACTGCATAACCTCTATAATCTCCATATATGAACACATTTTTTACATCCGGTCTTACACCATCTGTACGCATATCCCAAAGAAAACGATTATGTCCTTTTTTGGCTCCCAACATTTCCTTAGGTGCAGGACCTCCGGGATACCGTATATAAGTAGAATCTTTTAGATTGCTATATTTTCTAACCTCGGTACCCATTGCATCTAAAATACTTAGGATTACAGTATCTTTTTCTGTTATGGAAGGAAGCATATAATCTATGATAACACCGCTCGGTGCATTTTGTCCCTCAGAATAATTTGCTTCCGGCAAACCAGAGCCCCCTCCAAACTTATAGGAAGGCTTGGGGAATAATAATGTGTTAGCCGTTACGCTAGCTTTATCTGCCATTTGTTGAATAGCGCCTATATCATCCAAGATCCAAAACGCTCTTCCGGCAGTCGCAGCTATTAAATCATTATCGCGAATCATTAAATCTGTTACCGGTACTATGGGTAAGTTTAATTGAAATGGCTGCCAAGTATTTCCGGCATCCGTGGATAAATAAAAACCTCTTTCGCTTCCGGCATATAAAATGTTTTTATTCTTATTGTCTTCTCTAATTACTTTAATAAAATCATCTGATTTTACGCCGGCATTAATTTTCATCCAGGTTTTACCATTATCAGTTGTCTTGTATGTATATGAGGCATAATCGTTATGCTTGTATCGTGTTGCAGAAATATAAGCAGTTCCTTTATCAAAAGCTGATAATTCAATACTGTTGATTTGCGATTCGGCCAAATCGCCGGGTGTAACATTTGCCCAGGTGTTTCCACCATTCAAACTTAGAAATACCAGACCACAATCACTACCGGTCCATAATACATCTTTTTCAATGGGCGATTCAGCCACATAAAAAATGGTATTGTAATTTTCGCCACCCGCTCCTTCATTGGTAAAAGGCACGCCACCCGGACCTTGTTTTGATTTTTCGTTTCGGGTTAAATCTGGGCTAATCACTTCCCAACCAATGCCTCCATTGGTTGTCTTAAATAATACATTGCCGGCATGATATATGGTTTTGGGATCATGTGGTGAAGCAAGAATCGGGGCGTTCCAATTGAAACGATATTTCATGTCTTTTGGTTCTATCGCCAAATTCAATGTGGGATAGGCTTGTACGTCTTTTGATTCTTTCGTTTTTGTATTCAATACTTCTATATACCCCTGATAACATCCACCATATACCAATGTTGGATTATTGGGATCGAAAGCCAGGTATGCCGATTCGCAACCGGCACCAATTTGCCAATCTCTTTCTGTTATTGATGAACCATTGTTGCGGCTGGCAATGATCACCGAAGAGTTATCCTGCTGACCCCCATATACTTTATAAGGGAAAACGTTATCGGTATTTACTCGATAGAATTGAGCTGTTGGCTGATTCATAATTGATGACCAGGATTTGTTTTGATCATAACTAATACTGCCACCCCCATCGTCGGCTAATGCAAGAATATGATTGTTGTTGGGATTGATCCAAAAATCATGTGTATCTCCATGCGCAATAGGAACTGCCTTGAAAGTTTTACCGCCATCCATTGATTTCATTACCGGCGCATTTAGTACATATACGGTGTTTTCATTTATTGGATCAGCGCAAACTTTCATATAATACCAAGAACGGGATGAAATATCTTGGTTATTAGAAAACAATGACCATGATTTACCGGCATCATCAGAACGATATAAGCCGGATTTGCTTTTTTCAGTTTCTACTATAGCAAATACTCGATTAGGATTGGCTCTTGAAACAGCCACACCTACCTTACCCATAGATTCGGGAAGGCCTTCTGTTAATTTTGTCCAGGTATTACCTTCATCAACCGATTTCCAAACGGCGGAACCCGCACCACCACTGGAAACAGTCCAAGGAAATCTGCGATGTTCCCAAGAGGCTGCGTATAATATCCGTGGGTTCTTCATATCCATTGATAGAGATGCGATACCGGTACTATCATTTATATACAACACTTTTTTCCAGTTTAGACCTCCATCGGTAGATTTAT
This sequence comes from Bacteroidota bacterium, assembly GCA_031417635.1. Taxonomy (GTDB): domain Bacteria; phylum Bacteroidota; class Bacteroidia; order Chitinophagales; family Chitinophagaceae; genus Sediminibacterium. The sequence continues at coordinate 22,158 of JANOVY010000120.1, forward strand.
AGACCCCTCTTTCATTATTGGGTCCATGCACAGTGCCTTGTGCAGCTATATAAACAATATCCGAGTTGTGTGGATGAATTACTACATCAGCAATATGTCTTGATTTTTCGAGGCCTATATTTTTCCAGGTTTTACCCGCATCGGTAGATTTATAAACACCATTGCCATAGCTTGTCATAACGCCTCTAACGGCATGTTCACCGGTGCCTACATATACTACATTGGGATCAGATTCAGAAACAGCGATGTCGCCAATAGAACCCGTTGTAAAAAAACCATCTGAAATATTTTTCCAAGAAATACCGCCATCTTCTGTGGTCCAAACGCCACCACCGGTGTAGCCCGCATAAAATTTTTGATCATTATTAATAACACCCGAAACAGTATTTGCCCGTCCGCCACGGAAGGGTCCAATATTTCTCCATCTAAGACTACTAAAAATTGAGTCGGGTGAAGGCCTAGAAGGCCTAGATGACGTAGTTTCTTTTTTCTTTTGAGCTGATGCAGATAAAAAAGAAAAGCAAATAAGTGCCAGGCAAAAATTTTTCATAGTATCCAGTTGAAAAATGAATTTAGTATAATCTGTGCTATTAGAGAAAAGTAAGATAAAAAGCCGTTATTTATGTAATTTCCGATATTCAAATTTTTGTAAAAACGAATCGATGAAAAAAGGAACCTTACAATTATTCATTACCTGTTTTCTAATGGGCAATGTATTTACCGCATTTGCCCAAGTCTTCACCTCCCAACAAATTGATTCCTTAACAGAGAAAGTGCTGAAGACTTTTGATGTGCCGGGGATTGCTGTCGCAGTTGTAAAAGACGGAAAAGTGATTCATGCAAAAGGCTATGGTGTTCAATCATTGAAGACAATGAAAAAAGTTGATGAAAACACCTTGTTTGGGGTCGCCTCAAACAGCAAAGCATTTACCAGTGCAGCTTTGGGTATGTTGGTGGATGAAGGAAAATTAAAATGGGATGATCGGGTAACCGACTATATTCCGGAATTTAAATTATACAATCCTTATGTAACAGAAGAATTCAACATAAAAGATTTATTAACCCATAGAAGTGGATTGGGATTGGGAGCCGGCGACTTAATGATGTTTCCGGATGGTAGCGACTTTACCAAAAAAGACATTATTCATAATTTACGATATCTAAAACAAGTTTCCAGTTTCCGCAGCAAATACGACTATGATAATAATCTCTATATTGTAGCCGGCGAAATTGTGGCTAAGATTTCAGGAATGAGTTGGGAAGATTTTATTGAAAAACGCATTATGCAACCTTTGCAAATGACAGCAAGTGCTGCTTCGGTCTCAAGATTAATTAATAGAAATAATGCCATTAGTCCGCATGCGCCTGTGAATGGCAAAGTAGAAGCAATCAATATAGACTGGAGTGAAACAGCCAATGCAGCAGGAGGTATTTGGAGTAATGTTACCGATATGAGTAAATGGATTATCATGCAAATGAATAATGGAAAATATGGCGATGGACTTTCCAAGCAATTGTTTTCTGAGAAAGCGCAGAATGAAATGTGGGCGGCACAAACCATTTTGCCGGCAAGAACAACAGCACCATATCAAACTCATTTTTCCGCATATGGTTTAGGCTGGGGATTGAGTGATGTAAAAGGGTATAAACAAGTTACCCATACCGGAGGTCTTGCGGGAATCGTTACACAAGTAGTGTTATTCCCCGAATTAAAGCTGGGCATTTTAGTTTTTACCAATCAACAAGTGGGTGCTGCTTTTTCAGCCATTAGTAGTACCATTAAGGATAGTTATTTAGGCATCACCGGATATGATTGGGTGAAAATTATGAAAGATAGAGTGGTTGCCGGAGAAGCAGAAGCTAAAAAAGTAACGGATGGAATTTGGAAAGATATTGACGCAGAACAAAAAAATAGCTCTAATAAAACAGAGATTTCTCAGTTCAATGGAGTGTATACCGACGCTTGGTTTGGAGATATTATGATTGCTACCAGAAATGGTAAGTCGAGATTAGATTGCAAACGCAGTCCCAAATTGACCGGAGAATTGTTTGCCTATAAGGGAAATACCTGTATTGTGAAATGGGATGACCGCAGTTTTGATGCAGATGCCTATGTTATGTTTAGTATGGATGAGTTTGGCAAACCTTCCGGTATGAAAATGAAAGCCATTTCTCCACTAACAGATTTTAGTTTCGATTTTCATGATTTGGATTTGAAGAAGCGTAACTAGAACCCGGTAATGTAATAGAGTTGTATGTTACCAATAAAATACTTGTAAATGAAAAAAGGAGTGATGGTTCCATAACCGCTCTTTTTTTCTTCGTTTTTCTTTTATTGAAATTATATCTTCATTTTCCCGCCAACGTTTTCGTAGTTAATTATTGATTTTAGTCTTGTATCAATGTCCTCTTCACTTAGAATTCACCTAATTTAGGGGATTGCTAATTGGGAGATATGAAATGTATTTCAATCAGAACTCCTATCCTAAATTAAATTGCTATATGAAATCGAACGAAAAATCAAGACGGTCTTTTCTTAAAAACACAGCACTACTTTCTGCAGCTTCTGCTTTTCCTGCATTGTGGACCAATGCATCCCCAAAATCTGCATTCGGCACGTCAACTTTAAAAGCGGGTGAAAAAGTAAATCTGGCTTGTATAGGTATTGGTAATCAAGGCGGATCGGATGTAAAATCTTTTGCAAAAACCGGCTTGGCCAATTTCGTTGCATTTTGTGATGTGGATATGGGTGCACCACAAACGCAAGAAGTACTTAAAATGTTTCCTGATGTACCCCGGTTCCAAGATTTTAGAACCATGTTTGAAAAAATGGGTAGTCAGATAGAAGCAGTAGCAATTGGCGTTCCAGATCATTCTCATTTTGCCATTACCATGTTGGCTTTGTCTTTAGGAAAACATGTATTTGTAGAAAAGCCAATGGCCAGAACATTTAATGAGGTGGAGTTAATGATGAAGGCAGCTAAAAAGCGTCCAAGTTTGGTTACTCAAATGGGTAACCAAGGGCATTCTGAAGGCAACTATTTTCAATTCAAAGCCTGGAAAGAAGCGGGAATTATTAAAGATGTTACCGCTATATCTGCACACATGAACAGCGCAAGACGTTGGCATGGTTGGGATACAAAAATTAAAAATTTTCCTGCAGGCGAGCCAATACCTTCTACGCTCGATTGGAATACCTGGCATGGCGTTACCCAACTGCATGATTATAATCACGAATATATAAATGGGCAATGGCGTTGTTGGTACGATTTCGGAATGGGTGCTTTGGGCGATTGGGGAGCACACTTAATTGATACGGCACATGAATTTTTAGACCTTGGCCTTCCATATGAAATAAATATGCTGAATGCTCCCGGTCATAATTCCTTTTTTTATCCAACTTCATCCACTATCCTTTTCCGTTTTCCGGCTCGAGGTAATATGCCTGCTTGTGATATTACTTGGTATGATGGGGTAGATAATCTTCCGCCAATACCTGCGGGTTATGGAGTGATGGGATTGGATCCCAATATTCCGGCACCGAGTAATGGCCCTTTGAAACCGGCAAGGTTTAATCCCGGTAAAATTATTTACAGTAAAGAGTTAACATTCAAAGGGGGATCGCATGGTAGTACTTTATCCATAATCCCTGAAGAGAAAGCAAAGGAAATGGCTTCTAAACTTCCTGAAGTACCGGTTAGTCCATCCAATCATTATGCAAACTTTTTGAAAGCCTGTAAGGGTGAAGAGAAAACGCGTTCTCCTTTTTCCATTGCAGGTCCATTAAGTCAGGTGTTTTCTTTGGGAGTGATGGCACAAAAATTAAACACAAAAATTTCATTTAATAGGACTACTAAAAAAGTGACTAATAATAAAATGGCTAATGACATGCTGGTGGGTCTTCCTCCTAGAAAAGGTTGGGAGCAGTATTATAAAATGTAGTTGGTCAGGCAACAAACAACGGCAAGAGAACAATTAC
>JANOVY010000121.1:0-15874 GCA_031417635.1 Bacteroidota bacterium
TCCTGTAAATACCCATTTTCTTTTAACTCATCAATAAAATCACCCATTCCGTATTCGTCATTGGTTAATTTATATTTATTGTCGAGTTCATTTAGCCATTCCAAAGCTTCGCCTGCCTCCCCATTTGTATAGGTAAGCAACTGCATAAACAAATCGAGCAACTGCTCAAATTTGCTTTTGTTGTTCTCATTTGGGTTGAAATTTATAAACCGGTGTCCAATCATAGCTGTAAACTACTTAAAAAATACGCCAACTGGCTGATTACAATATTAACACATGCGGCAGGAATAAAGTTGCGAAAGGAGGAATTTAAACGTTTACTTAATGATTTCTTTTCCATTTAACTGGAGATAAGTGAAGGTTCCGGTACAATTTCCGGCAATTGAATTTTTTTCAAAACAATTGATGACTTTAATATTATTGCTGGCATCTGAATTTGATCGATACCCATATCCATTTGAATTATTAGCGGTGCAGTTTGAAAAACTGATATTCGAGCCTCCATCTACATCAAAGCAAGCCCTCGTAAACATATCTCCCTGATGATCCGAGATACAATTTTGAACTATTACATTACTTACGAGTCCTTTGCGTTGCTGTATCAAAACACAAGCCACACCGGCATGTATGCTGTTAACATTTTGAATGTTTATATTATTGGTTTTACTGTTATTTTCATACGATTGCACAAGTATGGCACCACCTCGATTATTTAAAACATTTGGGTCACCTTTTATGTTTACATGGTTAATCGAAACATTTTCTGTATTTGCATTCAGTTCCGCAGCTGATTTAACAACGATAGAGGTAAAGCCACAATAGTTAGCATAGATACTATCAATAGTTACATTGCTGGAGCGAATAGCAATACCATGGTAGAAATAAGATACTATAACATTTTTGATGATTATGGATGATCCTGCCTGACATAGTATACCATGCTTTTTGGCCAAATAACCATCTCCAATAATACTCAGGTTTTTGAATTGTTGGTTTAGTGCGACTGAATCATGCGATTCCCCAGAAGTAATGGCACCCTCATCTGCTGAATCAAGTTGATTTCTTGTATCAACGCCGAGATTGGCAATAAGTATATTCTTTTTACTATCACAGTCTATCTTTCCCAGAATAATACTGCCTGTATTAACTTCTTCATTCGGTTGCGTTTCGCCAACAATCTGTAATCCATCATGTGTAAGTAATATTCTGGCTTTATAAATACCATTCGGGACAAAAACAATTTGTTTCAAAGAATCGGCTTTATCCATCGCTAGTTGAAAAGCCCGGGTATCGTCTGAAATACCATTTCCAATAGCACCATAATCCATAACATTTACACCCGAATAAATTTTTTTGGGAGCGGAAGGAGTTTTACTACAGCTCCATAAAAGTAATAATATAAGATATAGGCGTATCAATGGATTAAAATTACAATTTTAATCCATCATACAAAATATGCAAATCTACAAACTGGCATATTTATAGCAATCTATAAACAAAACAGCCGGGATAATTATCCTGGCTGTTATTATTTCAATGATTCCTTTTTAGTTATTTCTTTTGGGTATTAGCCGCCTTACCCGAATCTGCAGGAGCCATTAATTTACCCGGAATGGTTATACGGGGATTGTAAATGGATTGCATTTGATCAATTCCTTGTAAAAAGCTTTCAGCCACACGTCTTTCTTCAGACATATGATCTGCTTTTTCTGCATTCAAAGAATTATAGAAACGCAATTGCTGTTGTAAATCAATTTTTACCGCCGAAGAAACTTTAGCAGCCAGCGCAGTATCCCCTGCCATATAACAGGCTTCTAAGAAAAGTAAAGATGTTCTATTGTGTTGGTTTCCTCTGCCTGTCATTCCATATCCGAAATTAGATTGATCTAACATTTTATCAACCTTTTCTAACACTTTTTTTGCTTCCTCTTTTCTATTTTTATTAGCCAGATCCATTGCCAGATCAGCATACGCTGTACGGATTGAGTTTAAATGCCTTCTGTTTTCTTCATCAAAATACACACCCTTTTTATCTGCATTACCAAAGCCAAATTTATTCATGGCTTTATCTAACATCCAATCTGTATTAATACGACTACTCTGAACCGGTACTAAACGAAAGCTTAAACCATCTCTTCTTAAATATTGATCAAAACCCAATTCAGCATAAGGATTTGTAAAGTAAATAGGTCTGCTCCATTTATTGGCTGCTATAATATTCAAAAGCGCAAGATCATTTTTTACCAATGATGATTTTGGAATTTCAAATCGAAGATCACTGACTACACTGTCATTGGCATTAACGGTTCCATTTTTTAGAACCAAGGCTTTATCAACAGGAACAGACATTTTTTTAACCGGGAATGTATTCAATCCTTCTCCATTGCCTCTATCTTCCATTTTATCCGGATCATCACTGCCGACATAATTTTTCATTACATCATACAAATCATAATAATTGGTTTCCGGGATATTTTGTTTAGGTCGGTATAAGATATAATCTCGTTTACCCCCTTCAATTTGTTCGGGTGTCCAAATAACATCAATTGGATCACTTTGGTTTATTTTATAACGCAATTCATTAATATACCAATCAATTCCTAACAAACTAAAATTAATGACCCTGATATCTTTGCGAATGCCTTCCACTTCTTGTGCATACCACAATGGATAGGTATCATTATCGCCATAAGTAATTAGAATAGCATTTGGCGCACAACTTTCTAAATAGTCTTTGGCAAGATCTCTTGGCAATTGTTTTTGACTGCGATCATGGTCATCCCATTCCTGGCTGGCCATTACTACCGGAACGGCTAACGTACAAACTACAGTTGCGATTAATGCTGCAGATGTTTGAGGTAATTTTTTGTGTAACCACTCTCCTATTTTTAAAACGCCTAACCCAATCCAAATGGCAAAAGCATAAAAGCTTCCCACATAGGCATAATCCCGTTCACGGGGTTGATAGCCAGCTTGGTTCAAATATAAGATGACTGCAAAACCGGTAAAGAAGAACAATAGCAAATTGATGATGCCATCGTCTCCTCTTTTTTTGAATTGATAAAACAGTCCAATTAACCCTAGAATAAATGGCAATAAAAATAGCTTGTTATTCGCTTTATTATTTTTTAAACTATCCGGCATGGCACTTTGATCGCCATATAAAAGTGTATCAATAAAAGGTATACCGGTGATCCAATTCCCATCTCTCACATTTCCGGCAAATAAACCTTGGTTATCATTTTGTTTTCCTGAGAAATTCCACATAAAATACCGGAAATACATCCAGTATATCTGATACCCAACAAAGAATTTCACATTGTCTGCCTGTGTTGGAGTTCGTTCATATGTTCCGTCTTTTTGTTTGCTGATACCTAAAAAATATGCATAATAATCTGCATGATTTTGGTCATTACTTGCATCCCAAACGCGAGGAAAAAGCATTTTATCTTCGGGTGCATACACATATTTTCTATCTTGACCTATTTCAACATATTTATCCCTGGCTTTCTGATATCGCATACCGGAACTTTTCAGATCTACAGGTTGTGCGGTAAATTTTTGACCGAATAGTAAAGGAAAATCTCCGTATTGTTCCCGACCCAAATAACCTACTAAACTTATTGGATTATCAACATTGTACATATCTACAGAAGGATTCGCACTACTTCGAATCATCGTAGTTACATAAGTACTATAGCCAATCAACATAAAAGCAATACTCCATAATCCTAAACGCAAATAAGCCCATCCTTTTTTATCAGCGAATTTTAGGCCCAACCAAATTAATACGCCCACCAAAATAAAGAAAAAGGCAAAACCGGAGAAGAAAGGAAGTCCAAATCCATTTACAAACCAGCGGTCAAAAGTACCTGCCAATTTAATTGAATATTGAATAACACCAACTTGTACCACACCGGTAATTAAACAACCAATGAGAAAAAATATATAGCTTCCACCATAATATGCTTTGTCCTCTTTTTTGAATCTTTCAATTAGAAAAAGAATTCCAATTCCAAAAATAGTACCCAGTATCACTAAGCCACCCATTGTTCCATCCATGGGAATATTATCAGTTGATTCTCCCGCAGCAACAATTAATGAAAGAATAAAGGCAAGAATACCTCCCACACCCACAATGCGAATAAACCATTTACGTAGCTTGGTATAATCAAATGTGTCTTTTCTTTTAAAATAATACACCATAACGATTGCCGGTATGGTTAATAGGTTTAACAAGTGAACGCCAATTGACAATCCCATCATAAAAAAAATGAAAACAATCCACCGATCAGCACCCGGGTCATCAGCATGACTTTCCCATTTCAAAATAGCCCAGAAAACAATAGCCGTAAAGAAAGAAGACATAGCATATACTTCTCCTTCTACAGCACTATACCAGAATGAATCACTAAAAGTATAGGCCAATGCTCCCACTATGCCTGCACCCATAATAGCCCATATTTGGTAGCTATTCAATGAATCGTTTGTTTTTACATTGATAATTCGTCTGGCAAAGTGTGTGATGGTCCAAAAAAGAAATAGAATGGTAAATCCGCTGGCCAATGCACTCATGATATTAACAGCTTTAGCGGCGGTTAATGGGTTATCTCCAAATAATACAATGAAAACACGACCCAAGATCACAAACAAAGGAGCCCCCGGTGGATGTGGAATCTGAAGTTTAAAACAACTACTGACAAATTCGCCGCAATCCCAGAAACTACCTCCGGCTTCTGCGGTAAGAATGTAAACGGAACTGGCAATAAGTGCCACTGCCCATCCTGTGATATTGTTAATCTTTTTAAACTGCATTGGTTTTGGCTTTTTAAGACTCGCAAACATAGCTTATTAATTGTAAAATCGTAAAATGAAACGGGCGATTTTAGTATTTTAAGAAAACGTTATAATCAGATGGTGGTTTGTGGTCTGTGGTATGTGGTATGTAGTTTGTTGTTTGTGGTCTGTAGTCTATGGTTAATTACGGTTATTACAACCACAGACTACAAACCACAAACCACAAACTATCCTATCTTCGCCATCCATGAAAAGAACAGTTGCCTTTCATACACTTGGTTGTAAACTCAATTTTTCCGAGACTTCATCCATTTCCCGTTTATTGGAAAATGAAGGCTTCGAAAAAAGGGCATTTGACGACTTGGCGGATGTTTATGTGATCAATACCTGTTCTGTTACAGATAATGCCGATAAAGAATGCCGGCAATTGGTTAGGCGTATTCAGAGAAAGTCACCCGACAGCTTTGTGGTCATTACAGGATGTTATGCACAATTAAAACCAAAAGAGATTGCCGCTATTCCGGGGGTTGACTTGGTTTTGGGTGCCGCTGAAAAATTTAACATTGCCAAACATGTAAGCGAACTGGCCAAAGGAGATACAGCTAAAATCTGCAGTTGCGATATCGAAGAGGTTAGTGGATTTCATGCTTCCTACTCGCAAAACGACAGAACGCGAACATTTTTAAAAGTTCAGGATGGATGTGATTATAATTGCTCATTCTGCACCATTCCTATGGCAAGGGGTAAAAGTAGAAGCGATGAAGTAAAAAACGTAGTAGCCCATGCAGAGAAACTATCTTACGATGGGGTAAAAGAAATCGTATTAACCGGCGTTAACCTTGGCGATTTTGGCAAGGGTGCTGATGGTAATCTTAAGCATGATGAAAACTTTTTTGATCTGCTGAAAGCACTAGAAGAAGTTACAGGAATTGAACGCTTTCGCATTTCTTCCATTGAACCGAATTTATTAACCAATGAGATCATTGCATTTGTTGCCAACAGCGATAAATTTATGCCGCATTTTCATATTCCACTGCAAAGTGGGAGTAATGAAATTCTTAGTTTGATGCGTAGAAGGTATAAAAGAGAGCTATATGCAGAAAGAGTGCAGTTGATTAAAAAATTAATGCCGCATTGCGCCATTGGTGTGGATGTTATTGTAGGTTTTCCGGGCGAAACAGATTTGCATTTTAAAGAAACCTTTGATTTTTTGCATTCGCTTGATATCTCTTATTTGCATGTTTTTACTTATTCAGAAAGAGATCAAACAAAGGCATTGGAAATTACACCGATCGTTCCGATGGCTGTGCGCAATGAAAGAAACAAAGCTCTTCGTAACCTTTCCTATATGAAATTGCAGTTTTTTACGCAGCAACATGCCGGAGAAAATAGAAAAGTTTTGTTCGAATCTTTTGAAAAAAATGGGATGATGGAAGGATATACTGATAACTATCTTCGAATCAGTACTCCCTATAGAAAAGAATGGGCTAATCAAATAATTGATTGGGCATTATAATTCAATTATTGGAGACATATTTCCGCATAGGCTAATTTTCTCATTCAACTTACACTAGTCGATAATACACAAAGCCAAAATTATACACTTGTTAATATTAAGCGTTAATTAAATAGGCGACAAGAATTCTGCAGGGAACTCAACTACCATAACTTGACCCAAGCTTTCTAACCTAACATATACTTTTTTCTTTCCGCCTCTCAATACTGTTCCTTCATTGCCCATAAAAACGCCATGATTTACTTTTATCTTTGTTTCTTTCGCGTAGCCCTCTTCAGAAATTACAGATATCTTGGCATCCTTTTCGGAAAGATATCTTTTAATCGTTTCTACTTCATTATCCTTTATGACAGCAGGCTTTTTTAAATAATGAACAAAATTTAATACCCCATCTGTCATAAGTACCTCAGTTTTTTCAGTTGGATCTATTCTAACAAAGATGTAAGATTTAAATAAGGGCTCTTCAATAATTTTTTTTCGGTCGCTCCATTGTTTTTCAATTTTTTGAAGTGGACACCAGCTTTCAATTCCTTTTTTAACTAAGCGAACATCAATTTTTTTTTCCCAACGGGGCTTGGTATATAGTGCATACCATTTTTTCTCAGGTTCCATGCAATCAATATTATTTAAAAATCAGTTAGTGACTGATCAGACAAAAGATAGTTTATTTCAAAACAGTTTCAACTTGCATATTTACTATGGCATTCACAATTTTTACAGACTTATCAATTTGCATATCTGTTTTAATAAACTTTAACCAAGCTTGGTAACGATCGCCTTTCGGCTTGTCCGGGTTATTATAAAAAATATCTTTATCAACTTCCATAGCAGAAATATTCATTTCTTCGGTAAGCTTCAATAAACTATTGTTTTGGGTGATGGTAGATGTAATTTGCTTCTGACGTGCCCTAAACTTATCAATATTAAGACTTATGGGTTCCTCCGCATTTTTAGCCAGCCATTTCAAGTTGCTTTGTAACAAACTATAAGAGGCATTGTTTTTAATTTTCTCATTCTCTTTTAGAATGATGTTATCAAGGCCTATATTATTTTGCCAGGTTGAGAAAGGCACTTTTGGAATTTCATCCCAAATAAGTGCGGTAGGATTGTCTTTCTCCCTTCCTTTGTAATACTCATACAAATCAGGTAAAACAATATCAGATGTTATACCTTTTAATTGTGTAGAACCTCCACTTACCCTATAAAATTTCTGAAAAGTTAATGTCATGGCACCTAGGTCAGTTCTTCCGCTAGAAAGGTCCGTTCTATTTCCAAAAGGAATTTGTCTTTGTACCGTTCCTTTACCATAAGTTGACGTACTTCCTATAATAATGCCTCTTTTATAATCTTGGATAGCACCTGCAAATATTTCACTGGCAGAGGCACTGAACTCATTAACCATAACCGCAAGTGGGCCATCATATAAAACGGATTCGTCATTGTCTCTCCAAGTATTTTGGTCAACTTTTCCACTTCTTTCCTTTACTTGAACAACGGGACCACTTTTGATAAACAGTCCTACCATTTTCACAACTTCATAAAGGGAGCCACCACCATTGTTTCTGATATCGATAACAATTCCTTTTACATTTTCTGCTTTTAATTTGATCACTTCTTTGGCTACATCATCTGAACAATGGGCACCTTGTGCATCTTCAAAATTTGCATAAAAATCGGGCAAAGAAATATATCCGATTTTGTCTTTACCATTCATAATGATAGCACTTCTAGCTTGTGCTTCATCCGTTACAACTTTCTCACGAATGATACTCACTATTTTATACGAACCATCTTGTTTTTTTATGGTAAGCCTAACTTCAGTTCCTTTATTGCCACGAATAAGTTTTACCGCGTCTTGCGTATCAAATGCTGTAACATCTACGGGCTCTTCTTTACCTTGTGCTACTTTAACAATAACATCATTAACCAAGATCTCGCCTGATTTCCAAGCCGGGCCGCCAGGGATGACAGAAGCAATTTTTATTCCATTGTCATCTTTTTGTAATTGAGCCCCAATCCCAAAAAATGCCGCATTCATTCGCTCATCGAAAGCGCGTTTTTCTATCGGAGGAAAATAATCAGAATGCGGGTCCATCTCATTTGTAATTACATTCACAAATGCATTAAATCGATCGTCTTCTTTGAATGTTCTTTTTATTCTTTCAAAATTATCATTCATAATTTTCAACACTTTCGCTCTGGCATCTTTCTCCAGTTCCGCATCAGATTTTACAACAAAATCTTTTTGGCCTTTATTTTTCTCACGTTGGTCTTGTAAGTCTACATACCTTTCCAGTGTATAGGCTTTCATTTTTTTTCTCCAACGTTCTTTCCTTTCTGCTTCATTAGATATGTAGGATAAATTTTCTGCTTCGGCTTCACCTGATTCGTCTTTGGTAAATTCAAAAGGATTGTTTAATATTTCTTTATACAATGTCATTACCTCACCTATACGCAAATCATACATAGCACTAATAGCCGGAACAAACTCTATAGGGGCACCATGAATTTCATCATCGATTGTTGTTTCGAACTTTTTAAAACCCGTTATGTCGGATTGTAAAAAAATGGATTTATCTCCATCTAATTCGATAAGATATTTTTTATAAACCTGTTTAGAAAAATCGTCATTGATACTTTTCGGATTATAATGAAGGTCCTCTAAAATAGATCCTACTGCAGACAATAATCTTTGACGTTGTGTAACAATGATGTCTGATCCATTGGTTGCATTACTTTTAAAAGCAAAGAACAAGGCACCAAATAATACAATGACCATTAACCATAAGCCTTTTCTACTATTCATAAATTTCATTAATTTTTGCATGATAGATACCAAAAATAGCTGAAAAAGCCTTTTCGTCATCATTCGTTTATACCAATTAACAAAGGTTTTGATAGTCGGTAATAAAAAGAACTGACAAATGAGTTCCAAGTAATCTTGATTTATCCTATTTTTGCCGTCCAACAAAACGGAGGGCGTAGCTCAGTTGGTTAGAGCGTCAGTTTGTGGCACTGAAGGCCGGGGGTTCGAGACCCCTCGTTCTCCCTTGTTAAAAACCTATCTGCCTAAGGCAGATAGGTTTTTAAATGAATAGTATGACTTACGGATTGTTATTAATACCCATTATTTCTGCCTTTATAGGCTGGTTTACCAACTGGATCGCCATTAAAATGCTTTTCCACCCTCGTGAGCCTAAGAAGATTTTATGGTTTACCATTCATGGCATTTTTCCAAAAAGACAGCAACAGTTTGCAGAAAAATTAGGCAAATTGGTGAGCGAAGAACTACTTTCTTTCAAGGATATTGAAGAAAAAATTACCCATCCGGATAATATAGGTAAGGTAATGCCTCAAATTGAATCACATATTGATACATTCCTGCGGGAAAAATTACCCCAACAAATGCCGGTTATCAGCATGTTTATCGGTGATAAGACCATTAATGAGTTAAAATCGGTGTTTCTAACAGAATTAGAAACATTGTTTCCTATTATTATGAAAAATTATATGTATAATATTGAAAATCAATTAGATTTAGAAAAAATAGTGATAGAAAAAGTGTCCGGCTTTTCATCCGATAAATTAGAGATGATATTACAATCGATCATGTCGAAAGAGTTCCGTTTTGTGGAAATCATCGGCGGAGTATTAGGTTTTATCATAGGATTGTTACAAATTCTGATTACCAAAAACCTATAATAACCGTTTTAAATCGGTAATCACCGATAATGTAAGGATTTTTTACCCCTCAGTCACAACCTTTACCCAATCAAATTGTCTTTATTACCGCCGGTGTATTGAAAACCTAGCTTTTTCTGGTTTTGATACACCTTTACATAACCAAAAATATCAATACAAGAATTATCATGAAAAAATTATTTACCCTTTCAGTTCTCAGTTTTCTATTTATTAGTGGATTTGCACAAATGCCGGGTGGTTTTAGAACAGGTGGGGCTGCTGGCAGTCAAAATATGAATGTTGGCCAGTTTTATGGCAAAATTGTAGATGCTAAAACCAATAAAGGAATTGAAGGCGTTACCGTTCAGTTGAAAGGAAACAAATTTGATACTGCTACCAAAAAAATGAAAGAAGCTATTTTAGGCACTTTAATTACAAAAGTGAATGGCAATTTCTTATTTGAGAACCTTTCTATCATGGGAAACTATAAATTAATCATGAGTTCATTAGGTTATGTAAAATTGGAGAAACCCATCAATTTTGGTATTCAAATGCCGGCACCAGGCACCGCGCCTAATTTCCAAAAGATGTTGGCACAAGCAGATAAAGACCTGGGTAATTTAAAGATGGAATTGGATGCGAATAACCTAGGGAATGTTACTGTAACCAGCTCTGCCAAACCACAATTTGAAATGGGAATTGACAGAAAAATCTATAATGTAGATAAGAACTTAATGGGTGCCGGTCAAACTGCTACTGAATTAATGAAAAACATTCCTGCACTAAATGTAGATATTGATGGAAATGTGACTTTAAGAAATGCGGCACCCACCATTTTTATTGATGGAAGACCGACTACAATAACGTTGGATCAAATACCGGCAGAAATTATTGATAAAGTAGAAATCATTACCAATCCATCAGCTAAATATGATGCTTCGGGTGGCAATGCAGGTATCTTAAATATTGTTTTGAAGAAAAATAAAAAAAGTGGATACAATGGTGGTATTAGAGCAGGTGTTGATTCGAGGGGAATGCCCAATTTTGGTGGCGACATCAATCTACGCCAAGGTAAAATAAACTTTACGGGAAATGGTAATTATAACCAGCGTAAATCAATATCAGAAGGTAATACAGAAAGAAATAATTTATTATCTACCCCAAGTGCTATTAATAATCAACAGGACGCTATTAGTACGGGGTACTTCGAATTTTTTAGAGCGGGTATTGACTATTTGATTGATAATAGAAATACATTTTCTGTATCCGGTAATTTTGTAAAAGGTAAATTTGATAATGATCAATTGCAAAGAGTTGACTCCTTTATCAAGGGTAGCCCAGTTTCTTATACAAACATTAAAACCTTGGGATCTTCAACCTTCCAAAATACTGGAGCTCAATTGAGTTATAAACATAATTTCACAAAACCTGGCGTAAATATTTCCTCTGATTATAATTATAATCAAAGTACCAGTGAAAACAATTCTGATAGAAATGATCAAACCTACTTTTTAAATGGTCTTTCAAAAGGGTCTCCACTTAATCAAAGGACCTTAGGAAATGGTAACAGCACCAATCACACAATTCAAGTAGATTATGAAAATGCTTTAACAGATGATTCAAAATTTGAAGCCGGTGCAAGGGTAGCTTTACGTGATTTTAGCAATGTTGCCAATCAGTATCGATTGAATCAAGTGACCAATCAATACGAATTCGTTCCATTGGCTAGTAACCGATTTAAATTTGATGACGAAGTAGCAGCTTTATACACTACCTATTCCTTTAAAGTAAAAAAATGGAGTTATCAATTAGGACTTCGTGCAGAAAGTTCCAATTATACCGGTACTTTATTGAGTTCAAAAGGGGCTGATTCCGCTACGTTCAATGTGAAATATCCAATTAGTTTATTTCCAAGCGCATTTATCACTTATAAAATTAATGACAAACAAGATTATCAAATCAATTATTCGCGGAGAATTAATCGTCCCAATTTCTTTCAGCTAACTCCTTTCCCGGATTATTCTGATCCACAAAACATAAATATTGGTAATGCCGGACTAAGGCCTGAATTTACCAATTCCTTTGAAATGTCGTGGAATAATGCCTACAAAAAAGGATCTAATTTTTTAGCTACCGCCTTCTTTAAATACACAACAGACTTAATAGCCCGTTATATTTATCGCGATAAAAATGCATTAATACCCGGTGATAGCGCATTTTTCAGCTCCTATATCAATGCCAATAGTGCTATTACTTATGGGTTAGAGTTGACGAATAAAATTCCTGTTACGAAATGGTGGGAAATGACCTTAAATGTAAACATATTCAACTCAATTATTAACGCGAAAATACCAGATATAAATCCTACAAAACCGGCGCAAGAAACTACACAGCAACAATGGAGTGGCTTTGCAAAAATGAACAATAGTTTTAAAATAACTCCGACCTTTTCCATACAGGCAAGTGGTGATTACCAAGCTAAAACAGTAATGCCGGTTAGCTCAGGTGGTGGAGGCCGTGGAGGAATGGGTGGTGGTGGAATGATGTGGGGAGGTGGGGGAACACAATCTGGTGCTCAAGGTTATAACTTCCCACGTTATGCTGTAGATATCGCCATTAAAAAAGATTTTGCTTGGAAAAAAGGCAGAACCGCCAGTTTAACATTGAGCATGAATGATATTTTCAGAACACAATTGTTTAAAACCTATTCTGAGAGCACCAGCTTTAACCAAATCAGTGAGCGCAGAAGAGATCCACAAGTTTTAAGATTAAACTTCAGTTATCGTTTTGGAAAGTTTGATGCAACCTTATTCAAACGTAAAAACAACAAAGCAGATCAGGGTGGTGGAACAGATATGATGCAGCAGTAATCTAGGTTTGTAGTCTGTGGTTTATAGTCTGTGGTAGTTATTAAATTAACTTCAGACTACAAACCACAGACAATAAACAAACAAATTATCATCTGTTCTTCCCTGTCAGCATAGGAACAAATGAAAATTGTTCAAATGCTTCTTCTTGATACGACCCATCGATGTTTTTTGTGATTCGCAACATCCGTTGAGACTCACCTTCGTCAACAGGAATCACCATCAAACCTCCGGGTTTCATTTGTTGAATTAGTTTGGGAGGGATGAAAGGGGCTGCTGCGGTAATAATTACTTTATCAAAAGGGGCAAACGTAGGAAGACCTTCAAATCCGTCACCAAAGAAAAATTTGATATTGGGATATTTTTTTCGGAATTGAAATTCAGATTGTTGATCGTAGAGTTTTTTTTGTCTTTCAATGGTATATACCCATGCCCCCAATTCTGCCAGTACGGTAGATTGGTAAATACTACCTGTTCCAATTTCTAATACTTTATCTGACTTTTTTACTTGTAGTAATTGGGTTTGATAGGCAACCGTATAAGGTTGTGAAATGGTTTGACCCTCTCCGATAGAAAAAGCCCGATCCTCATAGGCAATCATATCAAAAGCTGAATCTAGAAAATAATGGCGGGGTATGGTATTAATAGCCGCTAATACTTTTTCATCAGTAATGCCTTTATCTTTTAATAAATCAACCAACTTGTTTCTTAGTCCCTTGTGTTGGTATGTGTCTTCATATTTTCTCATTACAAAACGAATATACTGTTCTTGGGAAGATTATTCTGCATTGTGAATAGAAAAATCAGTGGCATACTTTACCAACATAGATTATATCGTATGATCAGATGAGTGATATAAAAAACAAAATAATAATTCATACCCAGCTTCAAATGATCACCATAAAACCAGAAATTCATCTAACTAAACGAGTTTCATATCCGTAATAATGTCTTTTATTTTATTTTCCAAAGTGGCAAAAGTGATGTCAAAATCCTCTTTACGTTTCAATGGAGTATTTACACTAAAATAGAATTTTATTTTAGGCTCTGTTCCGGAAGGACGGGCAGAAATTTTAGTACCATCTGCGGTAATAAATTGTAAAACATTGCTTTTGGGCAAATCAATTGTCCAACTTTCACCAGTTATGAGATTGGTGCCTTTTTGTAATTGGTAATCAAGCAAAGTTGTAACTTGCGCATTGCTAATTGTTGTAGGCGGATTTGTTCGGTAGCCATCCATCATATCTGCAATCTCTTTCTGACCATTCATCCCCTTTTTAGTAATACTGATAAGGCTTTCATAATAAAACCCATATTTGATATAGAGTTCAATCATTTTATCAAATAAAGTCTTATTATTATTTTTTTCATAGGCTGCCATTTCACATAATAAAGCTACTGCACTTACTGCATCTTTATCGCGTATTTGGTTGCCTATCATCAGGCCAAAACTTTCTTCACCGCCGATTACATAATTTTTCTGACCATCCAATTCTTTAATTTTTTCTGCAATCCATTTAAATCCCGTTAATACATTATAACAGGCTACCCCATTATGTTTGGCAACGTGGTTGATCATTTCGGTGGTAACAATGGTGGTTATCACCATATCATTGGCTTGTGCGATCCCTTTTGCTTTGCGGGCTTCCATCATATAGGTAAAAGCCAGTACCGCTGTTTGGTTGCCATTCATTAATACCCATTCTCCTTTGTGATTTTTAACACCAATACCCACCCTGTCTGCATCGGGATCGGTACCTAATAATATATCAGCATCCAATTTTTTGGCCATTTGTAAGCCTAAATTCATCGTTTCACTTTCTTCGGGATTGGGGTAATTAACTGTAGGGAAATTACCATCAGGCGTTGCCTGTGCTTCTACGATGTTTACATTTGTAAAGCCAAATTTTTGAAGTGCTGCCGGTACCAATGTAATACCGGTTCCGTGTATAGGGGTATATACTATTTTTAAATCGTGTTGTTTGGCAATTACATCTGGATACACACTTAATGATTTTAGCATATCCAAGTATGCATTGTCCATGTCTTTTCCCAATAATGCAATATTCGAGCCACCGCCCTCCCATTTCACATCATTCACATTCGTGATGGCTTCCACTTCCAAAATCACATTAGTATCATGGGGCGGCACCAATTGTCCGCCATCATTCCAATAGGCTTTGTAACCATTGTACTCTTTTGGATTATGAGAAGCTGTACAAACCACGCCGGCCTTACAGCCTAAATTTCTAATTGCAAAACTAAGCTCGGGTGTAGGTCGCAAATCCTCAAACAAAAACACTTTACAGCCATTGGCAGCAAAAACATTGGCAGTGGTCTCTGCAAAAAAGCGACTATTGTTTCGACTATCATGGGCAATGGCTACTTTGATTTCTTCAGCGCCGTATGTTTTTCGAAGGTAATTGGCAAAACCCTGCGTGCACATTCCAATGGTATATTTGTTGATTCGATTGGTTCCTATTCCCATAATTCCGCGCAATCCCCCCGTTCCAAATTCCAGATTTCGGTAAAAAGCGTCTGCCAATTCATCAGGATTGTCATTTTGTAGTTTTGCAATGGTTTCTTTAGTGATCTGATCATAATTTCCATTAATCCAGACATTAATTCTTTCTTGAATAGAAGCGTCCATAAAATGTAATTAAATAATTGATGTTAAAATGAAAAGCAAGTTTATGAATATTTTTTGCATTTTCAACCCTTCTAGGGTTTGAACGCTGAATATTTACTGATGAATGATTGATGAAAGCAAGAAAATGATTGGTTAAAAATGAGAATAAAATAAGCAGAATCTAAGGAAAAAACGTAAATTTAGTGTATGAACAGTCGAAACCTTGTACCCTTTAGTTATGCACTGACAATTGCATTTATCTGTTGCGCAATTTTTACAAAGCTCATGCACCTGGATGAATCCATGTCATTCACAATGCTTACCGGCAGTGTATTAGCACAAATACTATTCGCTTTCTTTTCAATTTTTGAGCTTAGAAAATCA
>JANOVY010000122.1:0-2173 GCA_031417635.1 Bacteroidota bacterium
ATTCACGGCGGCGGCGGGACGCGTCCACTCTTCGGAGGAGCGGGTTTTAACTTCGACGAAGACGAGACCATTGTTTTCTCGAAAAATCAGATCAATTTCCCCGCGTGCAGAGCGATAATTTGCACAAAGAAACTTCAGCCCCATCTTCTGCAAATATTTCAGCGATTGTTTTTTCTTCGTGAGATTCGATTAGGAAATCAAGATCGTAGCTGCCTACTTTCATTTTTTTGGAGAGCTTTTTAGCCCAGAATGTTTTGCCGGAACCCATCATGCCGATGAGGAATATTTTCATTGGATCAATTCTTATTAAATTAGTAATTAGAAATTAGAAATTAGTAATTAATAATTACTAATTTCTAACTATTTAAACGCATTCAACCCCGTCACATCCATCCCGGTAATTAACAAATGAATATCATGTGTTCCTTCATAAGTAATGACACTTTCCAGGTTCATCATATGACGCATAATACTATATTCTCCGGTGATACCCATTCCACCTAACATTTGTCGGGCATCTCTGGCAATATTCGTGGCAATTTCGCAACTGTTTCTTTTTGCCATACTTACCTGCTGGGCAGAGGCTTTTCCCGCATTCATCAACACCCCTAATCGCCAAACCAATAATTGTGCTTTGGTAATTTCAGTAATCATCTCAGCAAGCTTTTTCTGCTGTAGTTGAAAGCCGCCAATAGGTCTATCGAATTGCACACGTTCTTTGCTATAACGCAAAGCAGTATCATAACAATCCATGGCTGCACCCAATGCACCCCAAGCAATCCCATAACGGGCTTTTGTTAAACAGCCCAAGGGGCCTTTTAACCCTTTTACATTGGGTAGAATATTTTCTTTTGGAATTTTTACATTGTCGAAAACCAATTCACCGGTAGCACTGGCCCGAAGGCTCCATTTGCCGTGGGTTGTGGGGGTAGAAAAACCCTCCATGCCTCTTTCTACAATCACACCTTGTATTTCACCTTGTTCATTTCTTGCCCATACAACCGCTATTTGAGCAAAAGGCGCATTGCTGATCCACATTTTTGCACCATTCAATACTACATGATCACCTGCATCTTTGATATTGGTAAGCATTCCTGCAGGGTTACTACCATGATCCGGTTCTGTTAAACCAAAGCAGCCCAGCCATTCCCCACTAGCGAGTTTGGGTAAGTATTTATTTCGTTGAGCTTCATTTCCATATTCATAAATGGGAAACATTACCAGGCTACCTTGCACACTGGCAGTACTTCTTACACCACTATCGCCCCTTTCGAGCTCTTGCATCATTAAGCCATAGCTAATATAATCCAATCCCCCACCACCATATTGTTCGGGAACGGTAGGACCAAAGCATCCTAAATCGCCCAGTTGCTTTACAATTTGCACAGGAAATTCTGCGCGTTGCGCATAATCTTCAATGATTGGGCTGATTTCTTTTTTCACATAATTGCGTACGGATTCACGAATGAGTTTATGTTCTTCTGTTAAAAGATCATCTATCATATAATAATCAGGAGACTGGAATATATCTGTTTTTGAAGCCATTGTAACGGTTTGTTGTTTGTGGTCTTTTGTTTGTGGTTATTTAGAGGCAAAATTATAGATAAGGACTGAGTGGAGGTGTTTTATTTGAGATAATGTATGTGTGGATTTGACTATTTATTAGATAATTGGGCAGCCGGAGGCTGGGTGATAATAGTCACTCGGCGGAGCCGAGCGACTATTTGGGATATTTGTTGCAGATGAAAGACACTATTCTGTCGGCCCCAATTGCTTAAAACCGCCGTTGAACTAAACCTACGGTAGCCTTTCCTCCTTATCGTAACTTTAAGAAAACAATTTATTATGACAACGAAAAAAAACAACCTGAGGAACTAAGGTATAATAAGTTTCTCAATCGTGCTTGCCGCGAAGTAGATGGATTTGAATTATTGTTACAACGTTTCGAACGTAATATCAGTATTCTTGGCCGCAGCCCTCGCACATTTGATAATTACAGCAGGCATATTGCCGCCATGGCATTACACTTCCAATGCCTGCCTACTGAACTAGATGAAGATCAGATAAAAGATTATTTGTACACGCTGCAACAACGCAGTAATACCCCTTCACAAACCTATTTCAAACATACCGTGTATGGTCTTCGTTTTTTATTAAAAGGCGAAGGGCTTCC
>JANOVY010000123.1:0-19897 GCA_031417635.1 Bacteroidota bacterium
CGCCATCAAGAATGATAAAGTATTTGTGATTGAAGCCAACCCAAGAGCATCAAGAACAACACCTTTTATTGCCAAGGCTTACCAGATCCCATATCTTAATATTGCCACCAAAATAATGTTAGGAGCAAATAAGCTTACTGATTTTACGATGGAGAAAAAATTAGAAGGATATGCCATCAAAGAACCCGTATTTAGTTTTGATAAATTTCCCGGAGTAAATAAAGAACTCGGACCTGAAATGAAAAGTACCGGTGAGGCCATCCGCTTTATTAAAGACCTGAGAGACCCTTATTTCCGCACTTTGTATAAGGAGAGGAGTATGAATTTGAGTAAGTAAGAAGTGAGCTTTTAGCTGTTAGTTATGCGCTACTAGCTTTGTTCTTTAATTATGATTCGTATTTATATATTGTTTACCGCTAATAACTAGCAGCTAAAAGCTAGCGGCTTACCCTACGTATTTATACCTGATTTCACCAACCATATAAAAAAGGATGGCATTTTTTATTAGGTTTAATCATGCGGCATTATGGAAAATATTTTTGGAGGCCCATCCCCTTTCTTCGTTTGCTGATTCCATTAACAGTTGGCATTCTTACAGGATTCTACCATTACTTGTCTATACAAGTAATAGCCATTACAGCAATAACAGCAACCATCTTTCTTTTTACTATTTATTTTTTTCTATCCCCATCAAATTACACACTAAGATGGCTGAATGGTTTACTCTTTAATGGGTTGCTGTTTTGCACCGGGGCAATACTCATCTATTTTCAAAATATAACACACAATAAAAACTGGATAGGCCATCATCTGCAAAATAACCAACTGATAATAGTTGCCCTGCAAGAGCCATTGGTAGAGAAAGCCAATACATACAAAGCATTGGCCAAAGCAGAAGCAGTAATGGCGAATGGTGAATGGAAAATGGTGAGGGGAAATGTGTTGGTTTATTTTAAGAAGGACAGCAACTTATCGGCTTTACAATACGGTTCTCAACTCATCATTCAAAAAAAATTACAACCCATAGCCAATTCGGGAAATCCCGGTGGCTTCAATTACAAACAGTACTGTGCTTTCCAGGATATTCATTACCAAGTATATCTGCAACCAAAAGAGTATTTTTTATCAGAAAAACCTCATAAAAATATTTTTACGGCATTACTCATAAATTTGCGTTCCCATGTTTTATTCATTCTCAGAAAATACATTCCCGGCAAAAAAGAAACCGGTGTAGCAGAAGCGTTATTAATTGGCTATCGATATGATTTGGATAAAGATTTGGTACAAGCGTATAGCAATACCGGTGTGGTTCATATCATTGCCATCAGTGGTATGCATTTAGGATTGATCTATGGATTAATGCTTGTATTGTTAAAACCTTTCTACAAACGAAAATGGATTCATTGGTTAAAACCCTTGCTCATAATCATTGTTTTATGGGGGTTTACTTTATTGGCAGGGGCAGTTGCTTCCATTTTGCGTTCTGCAGTCATGTTCTCTTTTATTGTGATCGGTGAAAGCCTTGCGCGCAGAACCAATATCTATAATACATTGGCTGCATCTGCATTCTGTTTGTTAGTCTACAACCCCTATTTCCTATGGGATGTGGGTTTTCAATTGTCCTACGCAGCTGTCATTGGCATTGTTTTATTCATGAAACCGATTTATCAACTTTGCTATTTCTCAAACAAAATATTGAATTCGATTTGGCAATTAAATGCTGTAACACTTTCTGCACAAATTCTAACGCTGCCGATGATCATATTTTATTTTCACCAGTTCCCTAATCTCTTTGTGTTTACTAATTTTATAGCTGTTCCTTTATCCGGTTTTATTTTATATGGAGAATTGTTATTACTAATTTTTGCTAAAATGCCTTTTGCAAATGATATAATTGGAAAAGGGGTTTCTTGCCTTATTTCACAAATGAACAATACCATTGAAAGAACCAACCTTTTGCCTTTTGCTATAACAGAAAATATTCAAATCAACTTATTGCAAACAGTTATTATGTATTTAGCCATTTGTTATTTGGCCCGGTGGTTGCTTCTAAAAAAAATTAAAGGGCTATTAATAAGTCTTATGTTTATGACGGTTCTTGTATTTTTAAGAGGTCGAAAACTTTTGCATCAAATCAATCAGCATACACTCGTGGTCTATAATATTCCACAACGCAAGGCTATAGATGTGATGGAAGGTGATACGTATCATTTCATTGGAGATACCATTCTGATGAAAAAAGGATTTATATGGAATTTTCATTTGCAACCTTCTCGCATTGTGCATGGTGTACGCCCGGTAAACACAATTCCGAAATCAGTTATTACAAATCATTTGATTGTGTCAAGCCGTGTATCCGTGCTTATTTTTGATAAAAATGTCTTGTTGAAAGGGGTAATGCAAAAAATTCCGGTGGATATCATTATCATAACCGGGAGCCCTAATGTTAATATAACCCAACTGGCTGCTGTGTTTGACTGTAAACAATACATTTTTGATAGTACAAATCCATTGTGGAAAATACGATACTGGAAAAGAGATGCCGAAAACTTACATTTGCGGCATCACTCCACTTCTGAGCAAGGTGCTTTTGAAGTGGACATCTAACGGTTATTGCCCAACCATTTATTTCAATAATGCCTCAAAAAGTGTAAAGCAATCAAATTATGCAAAAGAAAATTCAATCTGCCCTTATTTCCGTTTTTTATAAAGATGGGCTGGAACCGATAGCCAAAAAATTAAATGAACTTGGTATCACCATTTATTCTACAGGTGGCACACAAAAATTTCTAGAAGATTTACAGATTCCTTGTGTGGCCGTAGAAAGCTTAACAACCTATCCCTCTATTTTAGGCGGACGAGTAAAAACTTTACACCCTGCAATATTTGGTGGCATATTGGGAAGAAGGTATGAACCACAGGACTTAGTAGAAATGAAAGAATACCATATTCCCGAAATTGATCTGGTAATTGTTGACCTATATCCTTTTGAAGAAACACTTCGTACCACAACTGAAGAAAAATTAATTATTGAAAAAATAGATATTGGCGGTCCCTCTATGATTCGTGCTGCCGCGAAAAATTTTAGAGACATTACTGTCGTGGCTGCCAAAGACGATTATGCAGCTTTAGAAAAGTTATTGTGTGACCAAAAAGGAGAAACTTCGATGGATCAACGAAAAGCTTTTGCTGCAAAGGCTTTTGAAGTGGTGATGCATTACGATATTGCTATCAGCAATTATTTCAATCCCGGCCAACAACAAGTTTTACGGTATGGTGAAAATCCTCATCAACAAGCTATTTTTTATGGAAATCTTTCTGCTTTATTTACCCAATTAAATGGAAAAGAACTTTCCTATAATAACCTGGTAGATGTTGATGCTGCAGTGCAGCTTATTAAAGAATTTAATACAGTTTCTCCTACTGTGTTGTATGAATTAAAAGTTGTATTCGCCATCATAAAACACACAAATGTTTGCGGTATTGCCGAAAGAACCAGTACCAAAGAGAGTTGGGATGCCGCTTTAGCGGGTGATCCGGAAAGCGCTTTTGGTGGTGTTTTGGTTTGTAACAATATTATCGATTTGGCAACCGCAAATGCGATCAATGAAATATTTTTCGAAGTATTAATTGCCCCTTCATTTACAGAAGAGGCTTTTACTGTTTTGAAAAGTAAAAAAAATAGAATTCTTCTTGAGTTGAAAGGGAATATGCAATCATTAAAATCTCCCAGTAGATCAATTCTTAATGGTGTTTTAGATCAAGATGTAGATGAAGGCAATTTCACCAAATGGGAAGAAGTAGGTGGAAGAGAAACCACAGAATCTGAAAAAGAAAACCTTGTATTTGCCAACCTTGTCTGTAAGCATTTGAAAAGTAATGCAATTGCTTTGGTGAAAAATAAACAACTAGTAGGCAAGGGATGCGGACAAACCAGCCGAATAGATTCTCTACGCCAGGCCATTGATAAAGCGAATCAGTTTCATTTTGATCTGCAGGGTGCTGTATTGGCTTCTGATGCATTTTTTCCTTTTAATGATTGTGTACAAATTGCCCATGGTGCGGGGATTGATGTATTTATTCAGCCCGGCGGTTCGGTTAGAGACAAGGACAGCATCGAATATTGTATAGAAAATAAATTAGCCATGGTAATGACAGGTATGCGGCATTTTAAACATTAATATTATGATAAACCTCTAAAGTTTTCTCCCCTTTTCAAGTGGAGATGCCCAAAGGGCAGAGGGGTTTGTGCTGAATTAAAAATTATCTATTGACAACCAAACAAAAAGCCTATCTAGCTCTCTCAGCCACCAGCATCATTTGGGGCACTACTTGGGTAGCTAGTAAATTAAGCGTACAAAAAACACCCGCTCTGGAGGTTGCCTCAATTCGACAATTTATTGGCGGAAGCTTATACGTTTTATTTTTTATTTTTTTTAAAAATCAATCTTTGCCCACACGTAAACAATTGGGTTGGCTTACAATCATGGGTATTCTCATGTTTGTATCCGCCAATGGTTTTGCTACAATGGCTTTGCAATATATTACCAGTGGTTTAGGCGCTTTGATTGCAGCCTTATACCCACTTTGTGTGGTGCTCATAGAATTCTTATTTTTTAAAAATAAAAAAATAAACATTTTAACTTTTATTGGTATTACTTTAGGCATATTAGGGATTGCCATTGTTTTTTATGATAATGCATTTCATAATCATACTGAAGGATACTTTTGGGGTATCCTTCTTTCCTTTATTGCAATGATAACATGGAGTTTAGCAACCATTTTTATTGCCAGAAATAAAACTTCTATGAATCCTTATTATGCAACCGGCTGGCAAATGTTAATTAGTTCGGGAATTTTGTCACTACTTGTATTTATATCAGGTGATTTTATTCCCTTGTCGGCCATCCCCGCACAAACCTGGGGCGCTTTAGCATATTTAATTTTAGCCGGATCCATATTTACATTTGTAGCATTTATTTACTCCATGAAACATTTAGAACCTGCCATTGCATCTCTTTATGCATATATTAATCCAATCGTAGCTATTTTATTGGGTTCCTTAATAGTTGCCAACGAAAAACTAACTTTTAATATTTTAACAGGATCGTTGATCACTTTAATTGGCGTTTTTCTTGTAAATAGAAGCATGAAACAGAAAAAAGCAATTCATGAATTTTCTGATGCTGATGCGATGTAAAGAAGGTAACAGAATTCATTTTCATTCGTTTATGGGATCATGTCATTTCTCATCAATTTTCAGTAATACCCACAACAATTGAAAGCAATAGGCTTAAATAGTTTTTTTTATTGTTTATTTAGCCACAATTATTTGCTAAAAAAGTTTCATACATTCTTCGCCATTCCACCCATGCTGGTTGCTCAGTTAAAAAATGATTATGAAAAAGGGAGATAAACTCGCCATTCACACGCTTAACTATATCATAATAATATTGCATTTCTTCACCGGCTTCTTGGGCAGAATAATCTTGTTCAAAAAATGAATTGGCTTCCATAAAACAAAAAGGGTGAATCATTAGATCAGTAATCGTCTCTCTTTCCAAATCATACCATCGATATGGTAAAGTATAGGAAGCCCTAAATCCATTAATGGTTCCATAGGCCATTGAATAATCATGCAATATTCCTTCATTTATTAACCGCCGATAAGTTGTAGGAATGGTAAACCTTAAATAATGATTTCTAGAGATGGTTACCGGCTTTTGAATGATGTTATGTAATGTGTGAATCTCTTTCGTAAGCAACCACTCATCTGTTCCGCTTTGCCAAGAAGGATGAATCCCACAAATATATTTTTTGGAAAGACGTTGATACAGCTGCTGCAAAATTTTCGAGCTCGCTTTTAAATTCTTATCATATTCACCTCTTTTAATAATGGTTAAAAAGAAATAAATGGGTTGTAGTTTGTATTTTTTATGCAGTTCGTCTATCCATTCAAAGGTATCAAAGGGGTCTTTCTTTCTTCCGCTATATACATTGCCTCTCTCCATCACCTGTTCGTATTTCCCTTGCAGTAGATCTCTATAAAATCCGAATACATTTTTCCACAATGGCTTGTGTAGATAATTGAACGCAATGTCTGTATCGTAAGTGGGAACAAAGCTGAACGCAGAACGTTGAACGCTGAATGTTGAATGCTGTTTTTGTTTTGTTAGTTCGGCAGCAAAAGACGCTATCCACAAATTTACCAATGGTAAGTGTAGAAAATCTTCTTTAAAGGCAAGGCTATTTGTATGTGCATATCGCCCATACTGATCTAATGTGTGCGGTAAATATTCTTCATACCTTGAAATAAGATAAAAAGAAGCTGAAAAAATATCAAACGGAAGTTCACCATCTGTTCCAAAAAAAACTTTCATGCCCTTCCACTCAAAACAAATAATTTTCTGTTCGTAAATCTCAGTTTCTTCTAGAAGTCCATAAGGTGAAATCCATAGGGAATCATCAACTAGTTGAGTAGTTGAGTAATTAATCTTTACCCCTGTATATTGAAGAAATTCCTCTTTCGAATGAGTCAGCACTACTCCTGATCCAAAAAGTGCACTCACTACAAAACTAAGTCTTGTGGTAATCTTTGAAGTATAAATCAACAATCCATTTGTTTGTTGTATTGCCAATTATTCTTTTATTAATCATGAATGATTTTTCTCTTTCCACAGCTCATTAAAGGTCTTCTGACTAAAATCTAATTCACTTCTATGTGCCGTCCATCCTTTAAATACCTTATTCACTACCCAATTCTTCATTTTTCCATTGCCCATATTCATCATAGTTCTGTTTAAGCTGGCTGTTTTCCAAACTTTCCAAGCTACACGTTCTGCTAATGAACTGAATCCTTTTAACACTGCTTCATGTCTATTGTCCAACAATAATTCATGCAAATTTATTCGCACAGGACAAACTTCTGTACAGTTACCACACAAGGAGGAGGCATAGCTCAAATGTTTGTAATCATCCATGCCACTTAAGTATGGCGTAATTACTTTACCGATGGGGCCGCTATAAGTTGTCTCATATGCATGACCACCAATGTTTTTATAAACAGGACAAGCATTTAAACAAGCACCGCAACGAATACAATACAAGGCTTCTCTAGATGTAGGATTGGCCAATAAATTAGTGCGGCCATTATCGAGTAATATCACATACATATCTTCCGGACCATCTAATTCATTTGCTTGCCTCGGCCCTGACACAATTGTGTTATATACTGTTATTTTTTGCCCTGTACCATACGTTGCTAATAATGGCCAGAACAATGAAAGATCTTGTATAGATGGAATCATTTTTTCAATACCAACAATAACAATATGGGTTTTAGGCCATGCGCAACTCAATCTTGCGTTTCCTTCATTTTCAGTAACAGCAATGCCACCAATATCTGCCACGATAAAATTAGCACCGGTAACACCTATCTCAGCTTCTGTATATTTATTACGTAGAATTTTTCGGGCAACCAAAGTAAGTTCTTCGGGTGTTAAATCTGAGGGGGTTCCTAATTTTTCTGCAAACAATTTTGCTACATCTTCCTTGCTTTTATGCATAGCCGGCGTAACAATATGGTAAGGAGCTTCCCCATCCAATTGTTGAATATATTCGCCCAAATCCGTTTCTACACTCTCAACGCCAATTGATTCAAGATACGCATTCAAATGAATCTCTTCTGTCACCATACTTTTACTCTTCACCAATGATTTACATTTTTTTTCTTTGCAAATCTTTCCAATCTCATCTAAAGCTTCCTGTGAATTTTCTGCCCAAATAACTTTTGCTCCACGAGCAGTAATTTTTCTTTCAAATTCTTCCAAATATCGATCGAGGTGTTCAATAGCATCCCACTTTTTATTCTTTGCTCGTTCTCTAGCCAACATAAGATCTGAAAACTGGCTCTTGCCAACAGGTACAACAGCGTTATATTTATTAATATTAAAATTAATTTTTCTCCGATGCTCTAGATCAGCAGCTTTAATAGTGCTTTTAGCAATGAAGGAGGCTGCGTTATCTTTCATCATGTTTAATTTGTATATTAATTATACGTTTTACAACAATTAAATTTTCACTATGCCTATCCTTTGTTAGTCGAATCAACCACATCAATTCTCATACTTTTTGCTAAATAATAATTTGGGAAATATGAATCCCAATTCTGTTATTATCATTCTTTCATATGCGCCGCCGTAGCTGCTAATGTTGAATAAAATTCTTCCCCATATTTTCTAATAATCGAATCTTTTAAAAATATATATACAGGCATTTTTAATTTTTTACCCAAAGTACAGGCAGCTGCGCAAAGGTCTTCTCTGGGCTCATAATTTACATATTCAATATCCGGATCCTGCTTACTTTTTTTAATTCTAATTGGAAAAAGGTGACAGCTCAATGGTTTTTTCCAATCTAATTTACCATCATTAAAGGCTTGTTCAATACCGCATTTAATAATACCCCATTTATCCCGGTAGCCATAGGCACAAATCGTACCGTTAATGGTGGGGGTAACCCATCCAAACTCCTTATCATATAAATATTTCCCCTGCTTATCTACTTCTTTAATACCTTCTTCTGTCATATAAGGTTTAATAACAGCATAATATTCCTTAAGCTTTTCTAGTTCCCATTTTTCCATTGGCGCTCCTGCATCACCATCTTCACAACATCCTCCTTTACACTTATTCAGGTCGCAAACAAACTGTTCTTCAATAATTTGTTCACTAACCAATACATTATCTATCGCTATCATAACACTTGCTTATTCATGTAAATACTTCGGTAAAGATAACTCAATACAGTAGCATGCGTTAAAGGTTATCAAAAATACTAAGTTTTATAAGATAAAAAATATGACGATCGTTTTCCTGCATACAAAGATCTTCAGCAATAAGTAACATTGTTTGTCTTATAAAGTACCTTTTCAATGGTTGCCTAACTTTGTTAAACAAATTGCATTTCAAACATCATTTATGCCATTTAAAGGTATTGATCATGTGTTTCATATCTGCAAGTATAAAATCATTCACAATGCCCAATGAGTCGGCATTGGGTGTAGCATCAAAATACAAAGCTCCCCGCAAAAAATGTTTTAGCGTATCACTCAAAAAGAATTGATTAGCTGTGGCAACATCACCCCCAACAGTAAAAAATACACCATGAATATGATTGGGTGTTTCAAGCAAAGAATCCTCTATTGAAGAGGCTTTTGAAGTATGTTTTCCGGTAAGAGAAAATGCATGTTTTATTAAAGTGTCAAACTTATTCTTACCTATTTCCTTATAACTTATATAAATTCTACTCTTAAACTGTGGAAAATCAACATTAATCCACCAAGGGTTTTCGGTTGCATCCCCAAAAAATGTACTGTCTTTTACGATAGTGGCATAGGTGGGATATTCAAAAGAATACGGATAACCCGCTTGTTCAAATAACTGATATTTTTTCTCAGGAAAGTTAATCTTAAAATATCCGCGGGGTTTTGGTGTAAAGCTGCTGTTACATGATAAGATGATGGTGCATAGACCATAGAACACGGTAAATATTATCACACCAAAACTCCGCCTTCTATAACTTAATAATCTGCCATGGACCATGGACCTTGGACTATCACCCTTCCTCATACTCAAGCAGGTTTAATGGTTACTTTAACTTTCTGAATTCGGTTTTTTTCTACTTCTAGAACCGTGAAATCAAACTCTTCAAAACTAACCATTTTTGCGGGCTGGGGAATTTCGCCCGCCAATTCTAATACCAATCCCGCTAATGAATCGCTTTCTCCTTTTATCAAGTCGAATGTGTCTGTTTGTAATTCCATGATCTTACAAACATCATTGATCATGGTCCTGCCTTCAAAAATAAAATTATATTCGTCTATTTTTTTAAAGCCGGTTTCTTCTTCATCAAACTCATCTTTAATTTCACCAATTACTTCTTCTAAAATGTCCTCTAAAGTTACAATACCACTAGTTCCGCCAAATTCATCTACCACTACGGCAAAATGAATTCTTTTCATTTGAAATTCTTTTAATAAATCTTCAATGAATTTCTGTTCATGTACAAAGTATGGTTGCCGCATCAGCCCATGCCAATCAAAATCATCCGGCTGATTTAGGTAAGTTATCAGGTCTTTTGTCTGAATCATTCCTACCACATTATCCAGGTCTTCTTTGTATACAGGTAGTCGGCTATAATTAAGGTCTCTGGCCGTTGTGATCAATTCTCCGAATGAAGTTTCATGATCAATGCCATGCACATCAACCCTGGTCTTCATAATTTGTTTTACAGTAATGTTTCCAAATTTTACGATTCCCTTTAATATATTTTTTTCGTTTTCAGATGCTGTATTTTGAGTTGTGAGATCAATAGCATGATCCAATTCTTCTAGGCTATATGATCCATTGCCTTTGTTTGCCAATTTCCGTTCAACGATATCGGAGTATTTTACTAACCCCTTACTCAGCCTTTTAAATAGGTAAGAAATTGCTTGAACAATGCCCCCAAAATCTTTTGCAAAACGAACATTGTTTTGTGTAGCCAATACCTTAGGCATTACTTCTCCAAATAATACAAGAATAAAAGAAACTGCTACCACCTTTATTACAAATTCAACCCATACTGCATCAAACTGCTCAAAATTGAACAAGTTATCTATCAATAAATTAGAAATGATGATGATAGAAATATTAATAAAGCTGTTAGCAATTAATAGTGAAGCCAATAGAATTTTGGGTTCTTCCAGTAGATCAACAATTCTCTTATAGGGAGGTTGTTGTTTCGACTTTAGTACATTGATATCTTTATACGTAAGTGAAAAAAAGGCAACTTCAGAGCCGGACAATACAAAAGATAGAAAAAGCAAAATAAACAATACCAAAACTAATATAGTGGTACCCTGTGCCTGTATGGCTGATAATAAAACAGGATGCTGAAAAAAATACAAAACCGGGTGATGGTCCAATGTGAGAATTTTATATGAATAATCAGGTATTTTTAGCATCAGCTAATAAAATCTGTGTCTACAAAAGTATTGTTTCTAAAAATAGCATTAAAATGGCAGTGTTTCTCCAGGATCCGGTAATGGGGGAATATCTTCCCCGGTAAATCCTTCAATCGATTCACCGGTTCCATGTGTAGAGTTACCATCAGCTCTTTTATCCAACATGATAAGATTATCTGCCACCACTTCGGTTGCAAATTTCTTATGCCCTTCTTTGTCTTCCCAGCTTCTTGTTCGAAGTCTCCCTTCAACGTATATCAGGCTGCCTTTGTGTAGGTATTTTTCTGCCAAATCTGCCAACCCTCTCCACAAAACAACCGTATGCCATTCTGTTTGTGAGATTAACTTCCCGGTCCTGTCCTTATAGGTTTCTGTAGTAGCTAATGGAAATTTTGCTACAGCGATATTTCCTTCTAAATGCTGTATGTCGGGTTCTTTTCCCAGATTTCCAATCAGCATTACTCGATTAACACCTCTCATAATTTTGTTTTTTAGTTAAAACAGATTGAACCACTCTTAAAAATACCTTTTTTTAAGAAACAAAAGAAGGGGAAGAAAAAATTCTCTTGGTTTCTATCTCAAGTGCTTGAAACAAAAATCGTTAATAATTGATGGCTATATACCTAAGTACCGGGTTATTAAATTTGGAAAAGGCAGATTTCTCAAAGTAGATTTTGATTGCCATTGATATTTTGATAGAAAAGAAGGCATACCAGTTAGCACCACCCTAATAAATTGACCTTTGATGTGCTGGTGTGTTAATTCTTGTGCCATAACAGGGGAAATGGCTATTTCACCCGTTTTTTGTATTCCTGTTTGCGTAAACAGCCAGTTTTTAATCGTTTCCGTATTCCAAATTACCCCCTTCTCCGTTTCCACTAAATAAAATTCGAAAAGATTTTGCCAAATATCTTTCCCAATTCTCTTGTGAACAAGCACCTTATTATCATATTCAAATAAAAAATAATAGAACCATCGATTTTTTCGCACCAGCCTCTTTTCCTTCACAGGTAACTGATTTACCCGACCTTCTTTAAAAGCGATGCAATGTTTTTGCAATGGACAATTGATACAAATTGGTGAGAATGGTTTACATACTACCGCACCGAAATCCATAATTGCTTGATTAAACAATCCCGCTTCTTTTTTGTAAAGCACGCTTTCTGCCAATTCATGAAAATAGGATTTGCCTTTGGTTGAATCAATAGCAACTGAAACGCCAAAAAAACGGGACAATACCCTATACACATTGCCATCTACCACTGCATGGGGTAAATTATAGGCAAAAGAAGCAATTGCGGCAGCGGTATAGGGTCCTATCCCTTTTAAAGCAAGAATATCTTCATACGCATTCGGAAATATCCCTTTATTCTGCTTTTCAATTTGTCGGGCAGTCAATAAGAGGTTTTTACATCGACTGTAATAACCCAGCCCTTCCCATAGCTTAAAAACATCCTGGTCCTTGGCTTTGGCAAGTTTGCTGATTGTGGGGTATTTTTTGATAAATCGGGAATAATACTGCCAACCCTGTGCCACCCGGGTCTGTTGTAAAATCACTTCACTCAACCATATTTTATAGGGGTCTTTCTCTCCTTTCCACGGCATTTCGCGTGAATTGCTGTGTTTATGCCATTTCATGAGTATGTTGGTGAACCTTTTTTCCTTCATTGTAGGCAAATATTCAATAAATCAACGGTAAAATCTGCTGAATGGTTCAATATCTACCGCATAAAAAAGAAAGTAACCCATTTTTGTGTATGGGGAAAGCTTGAACCTTTTATCTATCAATTAGTAACGTCTATAAAATTTGTGCTATCTTTCTTGCATAATTCAAACTATTTAGTTTATTTTAAGGTCTTCTTTCTAATAAAAATTAAAATATATGAGAAAATCAGATCTCATCAATCAGATTTCAGACAAAACCGGTATACCAAAAGTAGATGTATTGGTTACCCTTGAAACCATGTTTAAAGAGGTAAAGGAAAGCCTAGCCAATGGTGAAAATATCTATATACGTGGCTTTGGCAGCTTTATTACCAAAAAAAGAGCGGCCAAAATTGGACGTAATATTAAAAAGAATGTTGCCGTTGCCATACCTGAACACTTCATTCCGGCTTTTAAACCAGCCAAAGAATTTGTGAGCGAAGTAAAAAGCAAGCACAAGCCTGCCTAACTTTGCGGAAAGTAATCAGTAAGTGAAAAAACAACAATATTTATTGGTGGGCTTGGCATCTTTAGTAGGTATTCTCCTGTATTTTTTTGGAAATACCATTCCTCCCAAGAATCCAACTGCCCCCCCTACTACACAAAATGCTGTAAACCAAACAATTAAGTTTGAAGAATTGCTTGCCAAAGCCAAAGAAAAGATCAGCCCTGAGCAATCTTTGCGCCTTACCAAACTAGAAACATCCGTTATACGAGGAGATGTAAAAGAGCAACAATTACATGTATATCACCAACTTGCACGGTTCTGGCGCGATACAGCCAGAATCTTCGAAACATATGCATATTATACCGGAGAAGCCGCGAAGTTGGAAAATTCTGAAAAAAACCTCACCTTTGCCGCCCATCTGTTTTTAGAGAACCTGATGACAGAGGGTGAACCGGCCATGCAATATTGGTTGGCAAGTAATGCAAAAGTTCTTTTTGAGAAAGCGATTGGTTTGAATCCGACAAATGATTCCAGTAAAATTGGCCTTGGTGCCTGTTATATTTTTGGAAACATTTCTGACAATCCCATGCAGGGAATTATTCCTGTAAGAGATGTGGTTCAAAAAAATCCCGATAACATCTTTGGACAGATGGTATTGGCTTTGGGCGGAAAGAAAAGCGGACAGTATGATAAAGCCATTGAGCGATTCAATATTATTGTACAGAAGCAACCGGAGAATATTGAAGCGGTTTTTAACCTGGCAGAGTGTTACGACCTAAAAGGAGATAAGCCCAATGCCATAACCTGGTACGCAGCAGCTAAGAAACTGGTAAAAGTGCCGGAAGCACAGAAAGAACTTGACAAACGGATTACTGAATTGAGAAAATAATATTTATTAATTAACTAAAATTACTTCGTGTATGCCTTGTGGTAAGAAGAGAAAACGTCATAAAATTGCGACTCACAAACGAAAAAAACGTTTAAGAAAGAATCGTCATAAGAAGAAGAATAAATAATTTCTTTTGATTGATTTAAAAGTATAGATATACAACGATGTTCCGCTATTTGCAGAATATTGTTGTATATATCACTTTTCTGAATTTCGCCACTGCCTTTCTATCCTGCAACTTTTACCTTATCCTTTCTGATTTGGTGGCGTGTGTTACAGATATAAGTGTATTTTAATTTGCCGCATACCGGCTAGTGATTTTGTATTAAAAAGTTGCCATTTTGTGAACAAAGAACTCATTATTAATGCTGGCCCTTCAGGCGTAGAGATCGCTTTTCTGGAGGATAAAAAACTGGTGGAGCTTCATAACGAGAAGACAGATGCCAATTTTGCCGTGGGTGATCTATATCTTGGAAAAGTTAAAAAACTAATTCCGGGCCTGAATGCTGCATTTGTAGATGTAGGTTTTGAAAAAGATGCTTTTCTTCATTATACAGATTTAAGCCCTTATGTAAAATCCATCCTGAAATTTACACAGCTAGCCATGCACGATAAAGACGTGAATGGCTTCGATTTTGCCAAGTTTCAATCTGAACCTGAAATTGTTAAATCGGGTAAGATCAATGAAATTTTGAACGGCAAACCCAATGTATTGGTGCAGATTTTAAAAGAACCCATTTCTGCAAAAGGCCCTCGATTAAGTTGTGAATTATCATTACCGGGTAGGTTTGTAGTATTGGCCCCATTTAATGAAGTGGTGGCTGTTTCAAAAAAGATTCATTCTTCTGAAGAAAGAAAAAGATTGCATAAAATAGTTGAAGCCATTCGTCCAAAAAACTTTGGTGTAATTGTGAGAACGGCCGCAGAAGGAAAAAGTACCGCCGAACTACACCAAGATTTATTGTCATTGGTTGATACTTGGAAAAGAATAAAGAACAACTTAAAAGGTGCTGTTGCCCCTGTAAGAATATTAAGTGAAGAAAACAAAACAACCAGTATCCTTCGTGACCTTTTGAGTGCCGATTTTAACAAAGTGGTTGTAAATGACAAAAATCTTTTCGACTTAACGCAAAGCTATATTCAACGAATTGCACCGGACAAAACAGATATTGTTTCTTTGTATCAGAATGGATTACCCATATTCGACAATTTTGGTGTAACCAAGCAGGTAAAATCTTCATTTGGAAAAACAGTAAACCTTCCAAGTGGCGCCTATCTAATTATTGAACATACAGAAGCCCTGCATGTAATAGATGTAAATAGTGGCTATAAAAGTGTTAGCAATAACCAGGAAGACAATGCATTGGAAACGAACTTGGAAGCTGCCGAGGAAATTGCACGCCAGCTTAGGTTAAGAGATATCGGAGGCATTATTGTGGTTGATTTCATAGACATGAAATTGCCCGATAATAAACGAAAAGTACAAGATGCATTAGAAGGGTTTATGAAGACCGATCGTGCCAAACATTCTGTTTTACCCATTTCAAAATTTGGCCTTTCACAAATTACAAGGCAACGTATGCGTCCGGAAGTCAATATCAATACTTCTGAAGATTGTCCCGTTTGTAATGGTACCGGAAAAATCGCTTCTACTTTATTGTTGGAAGATGAAATGGAAAAACGCTTGTATTACCTGATTACACATGGTCACAAAAATCTTCATTTGGTTGTGCATCCTATCTTATATGCTTATTTAACGAAAGGATTCTTCACTTCTGTAATAAAAAAATGGAAGCGCAAGTTTAAAACAAATTTAAAAGTAAAATCAAATACCAATTATCATCTAATAGAATTTAGATTCTTTAATGAACATGATGAAGAAATTAAGTTTTAAATAAAAAAACCTGACTTTACGGTCAGGTTTTTTTATTTAACTTCCAAAGAGTTGTAATAATTTAATAACCGTATCATTTGTTCATCATTATTAAAATTGGTTTTATTAGCTAATAAAAATTGACTAACAGCCTCCTGTTTATCAGCTAATTCTGACAGAATAAAATCTTTATCTCTCTTTAATCTTTTCATGATCCCTTTTGAAAAAAGATAATATTCTGTAATTGTTTCATAATCTCTTTCATATTCACTAAAAACAACGACTCCTTTTTCTTTCCCTCTTTTAACAATTGATTTAAGCAGGTTACATCGGCCGTCAACCAGTACTAAATAAAAATAAATAGTGGTTAGTTTATCGATATTTGGAAATCCGGTTTTAAACTTGTAAAGTACAATTCCCTCTTTGGTAGTATCCGCAAAAGTTATTTCTTTTGCCAAACCCGGCTCAATAGGTATCTCAATGCCATTAGAAGAGATAAATGTTGCCTGTTGATTTTCAATATCTATCCTTGTTCTTACATTCAAAAAAGCCCTTCCTCTAGCCAATTTAATATCAGCATATTTAAAAATATCACTAAAGTATGGGTGATGTGTTACCTCAAAATTTCCAATGAATCCGGTTTTATTAGCAACTTCCGCTAGTGATTGATGAGTGATTTTATTTTCCAGGGCAATCGAGTTTTCGTTTGCAGAAGGTAGTGTTGATTGAGAAAATGTTTTTTCTGCAAACAATAAAATAATCAATAAAAGTAAAAACTGCTGGCGCATGTAAGTTCTTTGTACACTAAAGTTAACATAGTCAAGCTGTAATCAAATAATATCTTACAAACTGACTTTGTTGACTAGCATCGCATTGAAAGCTTATCAATTTATTTATTTTGATAAAAGATTCTGTAAATGGTTCCCCTAAAATCATCTGTTACAAACAATGATCCATCAGGTCCCTGCGCCAATCCACAAGGGCGGTGCTTTACTTCGGTAAACCCACTCACGACATCCATTCCTGCAAAACCATTTGCAAAAATTTCCCATGTCCCTGTAGGCTTTCCATTTACAAAAGGTACAAATGCTACATAAAATCCTTCTTGGGGTAAAGGTGTTCGGTTCCAAGAACCATGGAAAGCGATAAAAGCCCCATTTTTATATTTTGCCGGAAACGAATTACCGGTATAGAAAAGTAGCCCATTTGGTGCCAAGTGCGCAGGAAATACCATAGCAGGATTTGCCAGTTTGATACTGCCTTCTTTTTTCCCATCACCACCATATTCAGGTGCCAAAATATTTTTTTTCTGAAAAGGGTCATAATATACATACGGCCATCCGGCATCATCTCCTTGTTGCAATGCATACATGGCTTCTGCCGGCAGTTCTGCATTTTCTTTTTCAGTAAACATTTTCGGGAAAATACTGTGTAGATCATCGCGCCCATGCTGCATAACAAATAATTGATTAGACTGGTTATTCCAATCCAATCCAACCACATTTCTTAAACCGGTAGCATACCTTATTCCGCCGGAATAGGATTGATTTGGTTTATCGGCTTTAAACTGCCAGATCCCGCCGGCAGAATCCAATATGGGACATGGCATGATACCCAATGAGCCCAATGTACGGTCTTGTACCTGACAGGAGTTTGAATAAGCCCCAATGTTTACATAGATATGATTGTCATTGTCTAATGCAATGGATTTTGAAGCATGCTGATTTCCTCTTTTAAGATTCGTGATAATTTTTTCGGGTTTTTTTGTATTGATTACCTCCCCATTCACATTTATTTGATACCTAAACACTTCTTCATCAGAGGACGCATAGAGGTATCCGTTCTTG
The DNA here is from genome assembly GCA_031417635.1 of Bacteroidota bacterium. Taxonomy (GTDB): domain Bacteria; phylum Bacteroidota; class Bacteroidia; order Chitinophagales; family Chitinophagaceae; genus Sediminibacterium. The sequence goes on from JANOVY010000123.1 coordinate 17,767, forward strand.
ATGGCAATACCGGTGCCTCCATAATTACCAAAGCCGGATATAATATCAGCTTTACCATCGCCGGTAGTATCTTTTAGTTGCAGTATCCCTTTTCCTTCGGGCACTTTACCCATTATTTTTAGGTATATATCACCTAAATCAGATACAGCAATATGCCTAGTAGTACCTAAGTTTTCAGCCACTTTTATCACACCAAAACCTTTGGGAACCTTTAGTCCGGCAGTATCGCTATCAGAGACCAATTTCTCCGGTATGGGTATCCTTTTGGGTATAGATTTACAATGATTGAATAAGTAAATAATAAACAAACAATAAAAGAGTGGTTTCATATTGAATGATAATGTAGGTTAAAATTACAAAGCAAAATGATAAGTAATGCAAATTTAAGATAGTGCCGGATGCTGAATGTTGGGATACAGGAAACCAGAAACCGAGAACGGGGAACTTTTTTTAAAATTGTTCTAATGAATGTGTTTTACTTTTGCATGATAATTTAATTCGTCTATTTATTTTCTTTTACAATGAACACTATTTATTTTAAATCATCCGCATTACTATTTGCATTGTTTTGTCTGGTTTCTTGTGCCAATTTCGAAAAATCGAAAAAAGACAATGGTGAAGTAAAGATAGGAACACAAATCTGGGCAGTTAGAAACTTGGATGTAACGCATTTTAAAAATGGAGACACGATACTTGAAGCAAAAACAGCAGAAGAATGGCAAAAGGCAGGTGATAGCTCAATAGCTGCCTGGTGCTATTATGATAATGATTCATTGAACGGAAAAAAATATGGCAAATTGTATAATTGGTATGCTGTCAATGATAGAAGAGGTTTGGCCACCAACGGCTGGCATATACCTGATGAAGAAGAATGGACCATCTTAATTGAATATCTTGGCGGAACCGATGCCGCAGGTATACAATTAAAAACAACCGAAGGCTGGAATAATGAAGGCAATGGAACCAATACTTCGGGCTTTTGTGGATTGCCGGGAGGGTACCGATATAACAATGGTAGTTTTAATGGTATTGAAAAATTTGGGAGTTGGTGGAGTATCGTAGAAAGTGGAAGTCAAAATGCCTGGTATCGTTATCTAAGTGCAGCCGATGGTAAGATCATGCGGAAAGTGGATGATCGGCGGGATGGATTTTCTGTTCGATGTTTGAAGAATTAAGAATTAACGAATTGGCGAATTAGCGGATTTTCGAAATTGTTGATGATAACTCGCCAATGACTATTTATTTTGAAATAGAAATACAATGAATAATAAAAAAATTGCGGTACTCTTTTTAATAGTTAATTTTTTGGGGGGCTGTAACAACCGGGAGAATCCTTCTCAAGACATGTCAACGACTGTTGCTGAAAAAAATACACAGGTCCCCATACCCATTAATGGAGAAATTAAAATAGGTACCCAAATTTGGGATGCTGACAATCTTTCGGTGTCTACTTTTAAGAACGGTGACCGCATTCCCCAAGCTAAGACAGATGAAGCTTGGCAAAATGCAGGTACCGCTAAAAAGCCCGCCTGGTGCTATTATCAGAATGATTCTATAAAAGGAAAAAAATATGGAAAACTCTATAATTGGTATGCCGTAAATGACAAAAGAGGATTGGCACCAAAAAACAAGCACATATCTACCCATGAAGAATGGAAAGAATTGACAACTTTTTTAGCTGGCGAAAGTGTTACGGGCGCAAAATTAAAAAGCACGGAAGGCTGGAAAGATGCCGGCAATGGCACTAATACAACCGGATTCTCTGCTTTACCGGGAGGTTATCGTTTTTTAAATGGGGGGTTTAATGGGCTCGAATATTTTGGGGGTTGGTGGTGCTCAACTGAAAATTATACAAATAGTGCATTCTTCCGATCTATTCGCCATGATGATGCCGGAATTTATACCAGTAATTATGGAAAAGAAGTGGGGTTTTCTGTAAGGTGTATTAAGGATTAGTATTAAGGATTAATTAAGTCTATATAGGAGTAAAGGTTAATGGAGGAATACACAATGATTCGTGAATATTTTAATGCAATGATTGAAAAAGATTTTTAATGGTAGTGGTTGTAATTGGTAATCTTTAATCAATCCATAAAGTTGTTTGGCAACAGTTATCAAAATATTTTGTCAG
>JANOVY010000124.1:0-3161 GCA_031417635.1 Bacteroidota bacterium
ATTAATATCGACTGGAAACCAGCAGATTACCCTACTGAATTACTAACATTAAGTAATGAAAAAGGTATTCGGCTCAGAGCTACTGTAAGCGAGTTTGGTCCGGTTTTACTTAGTAAAATTTTGGGTTTGAATGATACCCAATCCGGACTGGTAGCCATGATTTTCAAATATTGTGACGACAATAAAATGCCATTATTGGATTTGAAAGATTTTATTAAAGTTTTACAATTTGTGGGAGATGAAGGGAAAGCAGAATTGGAAAAAAATTATGGAAAAATTTCGACCACTTCTACCGGTACCATTTTGCGGAAAGTAATAGAGCTGCAACAACAAGGAGCTGATATCTTTTTTGGCGAAAAAAGTTTTGAAGTAGATGACCTGATGCGCATTAGTAGTGATGGAAGGGGTATGATTAGTATACTTAGGGTAACAGATATGCAAGACAGACCCAAACTCTTCTCCACATTTATGTTACAATTGTTGGCAGAATTGTATGCTACTTGCCCCGAAGAAGGTGACCTTGATAAACCTAAATTAGTAATGTTTATTGACGAAGCTCATCTCATTTTTAATGAAGCAACCGATGCATTATTACAACAGATGGAAACCGTAATTAAATTAATCCGTTCAAAAGGAGTGGGTATTTTTTTCTGCACACAAAATCCGCAAGATATTCCGGCTTCTATATTAAGTCAACTGGGAATGAAAATTCAACATGCCTTACGGGCATTTACCGCTGCCGATAGAAAAACGATTAAGCAGGCTGCAGAAAATTTTCCGGAAACTTCATTTTACCAAACTGATGAATTGCTTACACAATTAGGAATAGGCGAAGCTTTTGTAACTTTATTGAATGAAAAAGGGATTCCAACGCCTTTAATACATACCATGCTTTGCCCACCTAAAAGCAGAATGGATGTTCTCAGCAGTATGGAAATTGATAGTCTTACAGCCAAAAGTAAATTAAAAGCAAAATATGCTGAAGCAATAGATAAAGAAAGTGCCTATGAAATACTTTCAGCCAAACTACAAGAAGCTGCTGAAAAAACCTCAGAAGCTGAACCTAGCAAAAAAAGAAGTCCTAAAGAAGAAAGCTTTTTTGAAAACCCCGTTGTTAAACAAGTGGGTAGAACAGCTGCAGCCATTATTACCAGAAGTTTATTAGGGGCTTTGGGTTTAGGAGGCAGAAGTAGAAAGACATACAAGTAATTGAATATGAATTTCAATTAAACTTAGAATGTTGTTAATTATTTTTTTGAATCACGCCTTGTTCATCTATGGATAAAATGCTTTCTCCTTGTAGGAATTCCAATACAGTCCATATTTTTTCTTTGCTAAATTTTCGCAATTGAAATAATAGGCTTTCAATGGTGGAGGCACTTGTGAGTAGCTCGCTTATTTCCTTTTCTATATGGTTAAATTCATCAGCGGTTAATGATTTTCTTTTTTTCGTTAAACAATTATCGCAACATCCACATTCTTGCGCTTCAGCATCTCCAAAATATTGAGCTATATAACGGCTTCGGCAGGCATCCGACAATTTAATATATTTAATCATATTCTCAACTCGCTCTACATATTGTCTTTTTCTTTCCAAATAAAGATCCTGGTCTATATGAAGATATTGAGCCGATGCTCGATTTAATAAAAAATGAATTTGTGGGGTGTCTTTTTGAGGAAGATATTCAATAATACCAAATGATTGCATTTGTAAGAGTTGTTCCCTCAATTCTACAATGCTTATACGACAAATTTTTGCCATGTATTTTTCATGTATCGATACTCGATTATCAAAGATGCCTTCGTAAGTTCTTAAAAGGGATTTGGTAAGGGGTTCTAATACAGGATAGCTATTCTCAAACGCAGTAAGTGTTTCTTTGGTGCTTGTAAATTCTACTTGTGAGGGTAAAAAAATATTTTCAGAGAAACTTAGATGACCTTCCTGCTCCAATACTTTTAAAGTATTGATAACTAATAAACTATCTAATTTAAAATTTTTGATAAAGCTGAGCAAGTCAAAATCATAATACTGTCCTTCACCGATACCCACAGGTATTTGTAAATAATCTGCCAATGACTGGTAAATTTTTTTGATTTCTGGTATTGGCGGAAAGCGCCTATCTGGCATTGCCAAGAGTGTATCAATATTTTCTTTTTGGTAAATCAGAACTGCAAAAGCTTTTTTCTCATCTCTGCCTGCCCTGCCAGCTTCCTGGTAATAATTTTCTAGGCAGTCGGGTGAATCGAAATGAATCACAGATCTTACATCCGGTTTATCGATGCCCATGCCAAAAGCATTCGTACAAATAATTACCCTTGTTTGATTTGTAACCCAATTCTGTTGTTTTTTATCTCTTTCTTCTTGAGATAATCCCGCATGATAAAAATCGGAGTCTATTTTTTGCAAATTCAATAGTTCAGAAAGTTCTTTGCTTTGTTTTCGGCTGCTACAATACACAATACTACTACCCGGAACTTTTCTTAGAATTTCATAAACTTTATTCACCTTGCTATCTACACAAAAACTGCTATAAGACAGGTTAGATCTTTCAAATGATTGTTTAAAAATATTACCTGCAGAAAACTTCAACTGTCTTAAAATATCTTCTTGAACAATAGGCGTTGCCGAGGCTGTTAAAGCAATAATTGGGATACCGGGCAATTCTTCCCTTAGATTGGCAATTCTTAAATAGGGTGGCCTGAAATCATATCCCCATTGCGACACACAATGCGCTTCATCAACAACAAGTAAACTCACATTTAAGGCTGGCAAGTATTCTTTTAAAATAGAAGTTTCTAATCTTTCTGGTGATAAGTATAAAAATTTGTAATCGCCATGTGTAGCTCTTTGAAGTATTTGTCGTACCTCATGAAAAGGTAGGCCACTATGAATTAATTCGGAAGGAATCTCTTTATCTCTTAGCCCATTTACCTGATCACGCATCAGGGCTATTAAAGGACTGATTACCAAACACAACCCATCCTGCAATAGAGCGGGTACTTGAAAGCAAATCGATTTACCACCTCCGGTTGGAAGTAGCGCTAGTGTATCGTTACCTTCCAATACTGAATGAATAATATCTTCCTGCATAGGCCGGAATCGGTCATGTTGCCAGTATTGTTGGAGGAGGGATAACGGGGTGGTCATGTCGGGGTGAAAA
>JANOVY010000125.1:0-2062 GCA_031417635.1 Bacteroidota bacterium
GTTTATAGGTAATCAACAAAATAATTTTTAGGTTTCAGAAATGTTTTAATGCTGAATGCTGAATTCACAATGGGCAATAGTCAATGGTCCATAGTCCATAGTCCATAGTCTATAGTCCATAGTCTATGTTCCATCGTCAATGGTCTATAATCTATGGTCTATGGTCTATGGACAAGAAATGCAATGTAAAAGAGTTAAAGATGATTATTCAAATAAGTAAGTAATACGAGTTTGTATCTTTTTCCCGTTTGTCTGCAGTTCATCATATAGAAGAGTCATCATACTATCATCCATATAATCAATCGTAAACGTAATTCCTTGCCAGAAAAATGTTTTCATCTCAGAATTAGGAATAAAATTACCCAGTGTAATGGCCGGCAGGAATAGCTGCGGGTTTAATTGAATAACTCTTGAGGTTTGTGTATAATGGAAATAAATTCTCTGGTCTAATACCTGTGGCGAAACGGATTTGGTTGTATCCACCCATCTAGCATCTGCAATAAGACCTAAAAGTGGAATGATGTACATTTCTTTCTTTTTTAATTTCAATCGTTTTCCATTATTCCACATTTTGGTAGCAAGTGAGTCGGCTGCCTTAATAGAAACTGTTGCTTTTTTTCCGCTATTGACTTCTAAAGTATAGGTTGTCGCTTTTTTAATAGGTTCTGAATCTATATCTCCCTTAACCAACACCTTTACTCCATTATAAGTTACAATGGTGGCGGAGTTGGTTCCCACTACCAACCATTTCACCAATGAACGGGTTTCAAAGGGTACCAAGGTATCATTGATGGTAAAATATTGGATTTCGCCCGAAGGAGTGATGGCCGGGGTGGGCGGTGCTACTATTACGGGGGGAACTTCAGTGGTTTTGGCACAACCTAGCAATACAAAAACAACCAAAACAGGTAACCAATTGAGTGGCTTATTTAATATCGACTGTAATATGCTTTTTATCTCCCTCATGCTAAATAAGTATCTATGAATGTAGAAGCTTCAACCATTTTGCAAAGTTAATGCCTCATGTGAATAATGAGTAGGATAAGGAGTTAAATTGGGTATAATAATCCGGTAGTAAATAAAAAATTAAATAAGCCAACCATAATAATAACGCTTATTTTCCTCTTAGATTGTATACCCTGATTGTTATTAATTACGGTTGCTAAAATATAACAAATAAGCTTACAGGGTAAATAAATAAACAATTTTAATAATGTATTAATGATTTTCTAAAAAGTAAAGTGTGGCTAACCATAAAAATTTCATACTATGACGACGAAGGTTTGATTAAATTTAATATAACATAAAAAAAACTCGTCCTTCAATATTTTGGCGAATATTGAAAATTTCCGGAAATACCCTATTCTCCTTATTTGCGATGCTTTTTTTTCACCCTATTTATTCCCGAAAACCATTTCTAATAAAATTAAAGAACTGGCAAAAGATCGAATCAATGGCGAACTCAATTTTTCTAAAGCCGGATTTTCTTTTTTCAGTCATTTTCCTTCACTTACCCTTGACCTACATGGCTTATTATTAAAAGGTTCTGCCCCTTTCACAACTCTTACTTTGGGGGTACAATACAAATTTCATTTTAATACATAAACGGCAGGCCTTCGATTTTTTAATATTGGTGTTTGGAATCATTTCGGAGAATCTATATATACACATATTGGACTTAAAACTAACAGACATTGGTTTTTGGGAATATCCTACAATTTTATTAATAGTGATATTAGATATGATTCCAATTCAATCCAAAGTATTGAGTGTAGTTTTTCTTAGCAATTTGTCGGCAAAAACACAAAGATCGGTTGAAAAATTAGTTCAGTATTGATGTAGTAACAACAAATTTATGTTTTGCCTACTCACGCTTCAGAAAAAGTAGTCTTGTTTGAACAATGGTAGCTATTGCTTGAATAGTACCCATAATGATGAATAACAGATTAAATGAAAAATTATAAATAATCAAACCACCTATGGCAATAGCGATGCCGGAAATTAATTGGCTATGACCTCCTGCTATTCCCCAAAAAAGAGCATCGTCACTATTGTCTAAATA
>JANOVY010000126.1:0-2663 GCA_031417635.1 Bacteroidota bacterium
TTTGTTTCCGGCCATTTCAATATCATCACCGGATATGCTAATCCTGCCTTTAGGGGCAAGCATGCCTCGCATTCTAGCACCCGATTCGTTGTTGTGTAATACTTCAATATCCACATCTTTCATTTCGGAAAGGGGTTTGCCGTTGATGGTAATATTATCACCGTCAACAGTAACGGTCATTTTTTCTTTCGTTTTTCCATCTGTTTTTTTACGAAGGATAATGGTTTCTTCCTTTTTTTCCTTTTCTTGCGTTTGTGCTATTGAAAAGGTAGAACAACAAAGGGCAATTAAAGCAAACGATATCATTTTCATGGTAACAAAATTTAGTGTACGAATTATTTAGTAGATCAAATCTACAATAATTAGCAAATACGAAACATTTCGGAAATGTTAAATAAGGTTAAATAATGTTAATTATAATTGTTTAAATTATTCGGGGGAAAGGATGTTTCCTCTGCTTATTAGGTCTTAATAAATCTTTTAAGCTTTTTGGTGTGATTGTTTGGAGAGTTCTACTGTGATTGTGAGGACACTATTAGAGCAGGGTTCCAGAGTGAAAGATTATATTATTAATTCTGATTACGCAAACATTAGCTTCCCCTTGGGGTTAGGAATAGATCTACCGGCTTCCGTTGCCGTTAGTATCCATTCTTTAATGATAATTTCCACCTGTTGTAAGGCCTCGGTATAGGTATTGCCATCAGCCATACAACCGGGTAATTCAGGCACTTCCGCTATATACGCATTGTCATCATTGCTCCAATAAATGATGATTTCATATTTAGGATTCATCATTGGGAATAAGTTTATATTTTAATAGAAGCTCTCTAACTTGTTTTACCTGATATGCTTTTGCTTGCTTACCATTTGGTTGTAGATTGATTATTTCTTCAACATTTTCTTTGATAAAGATATGATGACTTCCCCTAATCCGACCGGTAAAACCGGTTACTTCCAATATTTTTAATAAATCTATAAAATCAAAATTTTTATCGGCATTACCGGAAAGAAGCTTTACAATAAGTTTTTCGAACTTTCCCATTATAAAATTGCTTTTACCTTTTCAATCACCTGTTTCAGATTACTAGTATCTGTTCCTCCCGCCGTTGCCAATGTTTTTTGTCCCCCTCCACCACCTTTGATTAAGGGGGTAATGATTTCTTTAATCAATTTAGGGGCTTCCAGACCTTTTTCGGTTACCATACTATCTGACAATAAAATGCAAACAGCAGCTTTCCCTTCAATATTGGCCGAAAGAACAACAACATAATCATTACCCAGGTCTGCTTTAAGATCGAATGATAGTTTTTTTAAATGGTCTGCTTGGCTAACATCTACTACTTGGCCAATGAAAATTCCTTGCCGGTTATTAGAAAATGTAAATGAGGTTTTTGTATTTAGTAATTCGGATTTTAAGAGCAATAATTGTTTGGTTTCCAGGCTTTCTACTCTTTTTTCTAATGCTTGTTTTTCCTGAATAATCTTTTCAACAGCTCTTAGGGGATCTTTTGTTTTTAATAAATTGGCCATTTCTTTTAAGCCCATCAACTGGTCATAAATGAAATTGAATGCATTTCCGCCTGTGATGGCTTCTATCCTTCTAACGCCGGCAGCAACTGCCGCTTCGGATGTAATTTTAAACATGCCAATCATACCGGTATGCATAACATGGGTTCCACCGCATAACTCTACAGAAAACGCTGGATCAACTACTACCACTCGAACTGTATTCCCATATTTTTCGCCAAATAAAGCCATGGCCCCTAATTTGAGGGCTTCTTCTTTTGGCATTTCGGTGATCACCACCGGAATATTTTCTCGAATCTTGTCATTCACTAATTTCTCAATCGTTCTAATTTCTTCATCTGTTACTCTGGCAAAGTGTGAGAAATCGAAACGCAAACCTTCTTCATTTACCAGAGATCCTTTCTGCGCCACATGGTGTCCTAACACTTCTCGCAAAGCCGCATGCATTAGATGAGTAGCGGTATGGTTATAACTGGTATAGAGCCTGTTTTCTACGTTAATTCTTGCAGTAACCGGTAATGAAATATCAGTGGGCAAATGATCAATAAAATGAACAATCAAATCATTTTCTTTTTTGGTATCGGTAACCGGAATCTGCTCTTCTCCGAATTCCAACCAACCCTTATCACCGATCTGTCCACCACTTTCTGCATAAAAAGGGGTAGTGGCCAATGTTAATTGATATTGTTCTTTACCCTTCGATTTTATTTTTCGGTATTTGGTGATGTGTGTGGAAACCAAGATATCTTGATAGCCAACAAATCCTTCGCCGGGCTCATCTGAAACAGATACCCAGTCTTCTGTATCTAATACAGCCGCTGCCCTGCTTCTATTTTTTTGTTGTTGCATTTCAATGTCAAATCCTTTTTCATCAATGTTGATATTGTTTTCTGATGCGATGAGTTTAGTGAGGTCTAATGGAAATCCAAAAGTGTCGAATAATTCAAAAACTGCTTTGCCTTCTAATTGTTTTGTAGAACCCGCCATCATCAAATCATCCATCCTTTTTAAACCTTTGTCTAAGGTTCTTAAAAAGGCATCTTCTTCCTCTTTTACTACTTTACTCACAAAGTCCAATTGCTTTATCAATTCCGGAAAAACATGTTCAAATTGTTTGGCTAATAAGGGCAATAATT
>JANOVY010000127.1:0-7125 GCA_031417635.1 Bacteroidota bacterium
AGATAAATACCCATCGTAAAATCTATTGACAAACAGAAGAGATCATAATGTGGCGGGATCAGTTTTGCGAGTGGAAAGATCCCATAAACCAAATCCCAAAGCCCGTGAAGAAAATAGCCCAGTGCCAATAAAGTCAAATTCTTCATGCCAAAATAAGCGATGAAAATAAAACCCAAAGCCTGGATACCGGTAATGATTAGAGACGTAATGTCACTCCAGGTAAACCCAACATACAGAAATCCGATACCTGTTAATATCAAAGAGTAAACAATAGCCTTATCCAATTTTTTCAATAAACCTATAATGATAATTATCAATAAACCCGAGGAAATACCTATTAATACTGGTTGCATGATCAGTAGTTTAGTTTTTGTTTAATAATTTTTTCTTTTGTGCAGAAAATTCTTCATTCGTCAGCAGACCTTCATCCAGCAATTTTTTAAATTTGAGCAGTTCATCTGCTACACTAAATATTATTGGCCGGCTTTGGTTGGGTAAGGAATTAAATCTCAGTTCTCCAGATGCAATCGCATTTTCGATATCAACTTCATATCGAGGTGTTCCGGCTACTACTGCATAATACGTATAGCCATGATTTTCATCTCCCCTTTTCTCAAGCCTAAGAATGGTGAACTCTTTGCCTGACTCACGCCTGTTCATAGAATTAGCATTGTTGGCGTTGAATCCGCTGTTATAATTACTCACTTCACTATTGTTAAAGATGGAAGCTGAATTGATGCGGATAAATTTAAAATTACCATCAGGCATTGTGCCAAGGCCTAGTTTTATTTTTTGTCCCTTACAAAAAATAATACCGCTGGTTGTATACAGAGAATCATTTTCAATTCTGGGGTTTGATGGTTGCTGTGCATTAGCAATTAAGTTGAATGCACATAAAATGTATAATACAATAGATTTCATAATAGTTGATTAATTTGATTATTTAATACGTTCAAAGATTTCCGTCCGCCCAAAAAGAGAAATTCCTATATAACCTCTAACCTTAAGATTATCTCCTTCCAGATTCATTTTACAGTCATATGTCTTGCCACTTTCAGGATCATAGATCTTTCCTCCTTTGTATTCGTCGTTATAAAAAGAGAAATCGGTTAGCAGCTCTATTCCTTGCACTTCTCTCACTTGTAAAGACGGAACAGGATTTTTGGAATCCTTTCTCGGATTCAACACCCATATTGATCTTCCGAAATATTTATCTGCTTTTTTATATACTTCGATCTTCGCATCTTTTTTAGGCGACCACTATAAACCGGTTATTCTATCGGCCGTATTCAAAGAAGTTTGTGAAAAGGAAGTAGAAAAATTTAATAACAGGACGATTACGCTGATAAGTATTTTCATTGTAAATAGTTTTTGTTTGATTAATTATAGTCGAGCATTAGTTTAACTGTATTGGCAAAATCATGACCATACATTTCTTCAATCCTTTGCAGGCAGATATCAATGATGTATTGTTTGGTATTCAAAGTATATCTGATCAGCTTTGCTTTGGCAAACATGGCCACTTCTTCATTTACTATGTCTATGCTGCCGGGGATATGCAGTTCAGTGCAGGTATTGGTGAGAATATCACCTGTAGGTAGAAAAGTAAGTCCATATTTTGACACAACAGATTTACCCCCCAAACTGAATGTTTCTAAAGAGGCAGGAAAGCTTCGGAAATAGGAATCCAAAATGCCGGCCAGGTACAATTCATTCACTCCATCCTTTAGTAATACCCCAATTCTTTCATTACTTTTAAAAGCACCTTTTCTTGCTGCAATAAAAATCGCATCATTTGTGACTACAAGGTTTTTATGCTCTTTTCTAATTTCTGCTACAGGATAATGAATTTCATTCATCACCTGACGCATTGTTTCTTCTCCGAATATTTCCTGTATCACGGTTAAGCTTCCTTCTGTGGCATTGGAAACACCAGCCGTGCTGAACAGGTTTCCGCTTTGGGTTACACTCAAACCCTGAACCCAGAAAGGTTTTCTGAACGATTTTTTGACCATTTCATAATCAGAAGAATGGGTTGTTAAAAATTTCCCGTCGTATATACCAGTTGCAGCTGCAGTGACAGAACCATCACAAACAGATAGTATAGTATTTTTACCATTGTAATGGTTTGTTATAAACGAAACTGTCGGTTTCTTTTGTTTCATTCCGTTCAAATTGGATTGATTAGGGATCACAATTACATCAATTGGAATACCCAAAGAATCGATTTCACTGAACGTGTAATGGGGTAGCACGAATACCCCCTTTTTTACTACTACCGGGACCTTTGTTTCTGCTATGATAAAGACATTGGCTCTACCTGTTGCATTAAAAAGGTAGTACGGCGCAAGCATATCAAACATCTCAGTTCCGTCTTTATCGGCCATGATAACAACTGTTTTCTTTGTTGCGTCAAAAACAGGTATAGAGCTATGAAGCGGCACAGAGCCTGAATAAACAGGCCATTTAACAAACTCCATAGCCGGTTGTATAGCCCGAGAGAATAATGCAATACAAAGTATTACCGTCAAAGAGATTATCAGGATAGCTCGCTTGATCATTTTTGTGAATTTATTTTTCATTGTATGATTTTTAATAATGTAAAACTATATCGATCCGGATTTGTGATCTGGCCAGTAAGACGTCAGATACAGACAATCTAAATACAATCTTTTTTAATTAGGGATTAACAAAGTCCAATCAGATGTTCCAATTATTTAATTTTTATCCCCATTCCAATCTCCAGAGAAACATTGTTCATATTGCCATCAACAGCATTAATATTACTTTCTTTAATAGGCCAAGGATAAAGTGGCACATACATACGGAAACTGAAAAAATACTTTTTTACCCCCTTTTTGTATGTGTACATAAATCCATAGTCGGGACTCAGTCTGCTAACAGAAGCTGTTGCTTTATCAAAATTTGGATTGTCAAGCGTTTCTTTGAAAGCAGTATATTTTGCACCGGCCATTAATAAAAAGGTATTGGCACTATGTTTTGCAAAGAATGTTGCCCCGATCCCGATTTTTTGATTTATAGAATAATTATAATTTGTTTTTACTGTATTTACATTTCGCTGAAATACATTGTTAATATTATAAGAAGTATGGGAAGCAATGGCAAGCCGTTTGGCCGGGTTCCACTGAATCAGATTTGATATAAGAACATCCATTCCAGGATTGGTATGGATGCCAATTCCGGGCTCAATGGTTAATTGCCTCACTGGATAATTTTTTTGATTTGTAGATGATGAATCTTTTTGTGCAAAGACAATGACACAAGCAAATACAGAAAGTGTAAGTAGAAATTGTTTATGTAAATTCATAAAAATGGTTTTATTTTTGTTTTGAAAATGTTTTGATACTTATATTAGCTTATCTATTTTGAAAATAAAATTCTAACCCTTTGACAATATTGAGACGTTTCGAACCCAAGTGATCCAAATTCTTCACTCTATTTTTCTCCAGCCTTATATTGGTATAATTATCCTTAAGTATTTGAAAAAAGCCTTCAAACGGCGCTTGCATTTTACCATAATTTTCAGCCTCGCCCAAACCCATAAACACCAACTGTTTAGCATTTTTATTATTGACACGATTATCAGTTTCAAGTTGAAATGAGACCAGGTTGTCGAACCAGAGTGAAGGGCTGAGCAAAAGGTAATTACCAAACAGTTTGTTATTTACACAATATGCATATGCTCCAAACAAACCACCATAAGAATGGCCAAGAATAATCCGGCTATCACGTCTTGTTATTGCTCGAAAATCCTGCTCAATTTTAGGGATCAACTGGGTTTCGAGAAAGTGTAAGAATTGTGGGGCACCGCCGGTAGTGGAGCTGGTTTTTGTAGGTGTGTAATCTAAGCTACGGTCATTGCCATAACCGATGCTTATTACCAGTACATTTTGTATACCATAATTATCTGAGATCTTTTTACACTCATTTGCCACAAATTCAAAATTCTCTTCGCCATCCAATACATAAAGAGTTGCGTACTTTTCGTTTGATGAAATATAATTAGCAGGCAGGCCCACTTTAATATTGTAGTTAGCCCCATCTGCCGCTGACTGGATAGAGAATTCTTTTGTTAAACCTTGGTCAAATACTTCTTTTTTACAGGCGCCAAATAAGAATATCAGTATACATGCGCTACTGATTGTGAATAGTTTTTTAATTAATACTGTAGCTTTTTTCATAATTATTATTTTTTTTATGTGTGAATTTTTTGTTTTTGTTGTTGCTTGTCGACCATTTATCAGTAATTACTAATGCAAATCTAAAACGCCCAAAAATCGAAAATGGGACAGCCTTATGTCAGAAACGGACAAGGTGATTTCCAAATATATATTTAACTCAAAGTGAGAATTGCAATTATAGAATCCAAATAAGAATTACTAAAATTCATATCAGGATGAAAGAAAGTTAAACCAAACATCACTTATGTAATGGAAAACCCTGTAGGCTGTACTTCACAAATCATGGCAAGAACGTACGAATCGTTCATATATTTTCGGTGAGTTATGAAAAGTATAAGCTTAAAGCTTTTGTATAATTTTATTAGTTACTGTCTTTATTTTTTTAATAAATAAAAATAAACGTACTATCCCTTGAACATTAATTGAAAGGTTTGAATAGATATGCGATTACTCATCTGTTACTTTGCAGTGTAAGATTGTTACTAATGTTCGGTAAAAACTATATTGGATAAACGAAAAACAGATACTCCGGTTTTTCCAGTAAATTAATCTAATTACCTAAAAAATTGCATTAGTCCCAAGCTTTTAAAATCGAAGCCAAATGCGAATTAACTAGATTTAGGTATTTCTTAAAGCTTCGTTCACTCTGTATGCACCCGTGCCGTTGGAAGAGCATTGTACAATCCCTGCATCTTTGGGATGCCAGTTAACAGAAGAAGGCAATAGAAAAGTTGATGCTTTTCTGGAAACTACAATCAGCGGTGTATTTGCCTGTGGCGATAATGCAACCACTATACCTACTGTAGCTAATGCATTAGCTATGGGAACTACGATCGGTATCACAGTAAGTAAGAAAATAATTTTGGAAGAATTTTAAGAATATGCTTCAAAAAAAACAGGTAAGCATAGGGATCTGTTTTTTTTGATTAAGATGCGATACTGAGCATGCTGTTTCCGATACATTTATTACCGGCTGTTGGTGAATACCATGCAGTGGGCTGGATGCAACACTAACAGCAGCCTAAATTAATTATAACCCGAGCAGGGTTTTAATGGTGATGATGCATATGAGTCGGTGGTTTTTCTTGGTAAGGTTTGCTGCCATCAATAACATCAAAGTTAGCCATCATACCTGCGGCATGATGTTCAATAATGTGACAATGATACATCCAGGTACCCGGACGATTATCGGGCATCCATGCAATTTTTATTTTACTTGTAGGTGGTAAATTAACGGTGTCTTTCCATGCCTTGTACTCTGGTCCTTTCCCATTCACTTCAATCACCTGGAAGAAAAAACCGTGTAAGTGAAAAGGATGATCCATCCTGCTGGTATTGGATACTTCCCATATCTGCAGCTCGCCTACCTTCACAGGTTTGTCATTTGTATGTGTGCTGTCGTTTATACGAAAGTCTTTTCCATCTCTTATTCTTGGGTCAACAGAAAACTTTATTTTCCTTGTGATGGGAGCATCCTTTTTTGCAAGAGTTTCTATCGTTCTTAACCTTTTTGGAATGAAAGCTTTTGTGGAGTTGTTTTCTCCGGCTTTAACAGTGGCAAACGTTTCCCGTTTTGCTTTCAGAAATGTCATCCTGTTATAAGCTAAAGATTCAATGGCAAATGTTTCACCTTCAGTAAAATCAACGGCTATGTCAATTCGTTCTCCCGGAGTAATTAAAGCATCAGTAACGTTGATAGGATGTTCCAGAAGACCACCATCAGATGCGATAATCTTAAATGCTTTGCCGCCGAAGTGCAAATGAAAATATCTTGCACTTGATGAATTGATAAAACGCCATCTTTCCGTCTGACCACCATGCACATTGATAACTAAGTTTTCTTTACCGTTTAATAAAAGTGTTTTCCCTTGACGTCCATCATGTCTTTCAATCATGCGAGGTAAGAACCAGGAAGGTTTTGTAAACTCATTATTGTCATTCAGTTTCATGTCATCAATCATAAAGATCTTTTCTCCGTCTACAACAGGATCTGTTTCGCCATCTGCAATTAATGCTCCATACATACCTCTTTCCATCTGAACTGTTTCATTGGTATGTGCATGATACCAGAATGTGCCGGCATCCGGTACAACAAAACGATATTCAAAAACTTCGCCCGGTTCAACAGGTTTTTGCACTCCATCAGTTCCGTCCATGGAGGCAGGCAGACAGATGCCATGCCAGTGAATGGTGGTGGCTTCATTTAGCTTGTTGGTAAGGCGAACGACCAGAGTGTCCCCGGCGTTTACTCTTAACACCGGGCCCGGAAGTTGTTGGTTGAATCCCCATGCTTTGATTGTTTTACCGGGAGCAATCTCCCAGTTAAATTCACTTGCTTCAAAATTGTACTCAACTACTTTAGGCTGTGTTTTCATGCTAATAAATTTTAATTGGTTTCACTCCTAAATTTTCAAATTTTTTTAAAACCCAAAAATTTATTATACAAAGATGGAATGTGCAAGAGCAAAAAAAAGGACAAGAGTATGTCAGAAACGGACAAAGTGTTTTTCGAGAATTTCTATAGCAAAATCTCTCCCGGCAAAATACTAAGTCATTAATTTATATATGATTACGGGAATGAACTATTCTATTTTTTTGATGTCCGGATCTGATATTTTTTGTAATAATCGGATCATAATAAAGGTTAACCGTTTTTGACATGGATTTTCCATATGACGAAAGAAAATAACCAATCTTATTAGCGAGGTATAGATTCATCGCCCGGTTCGATATCAGCGGACCTTTACCTTCTTTGCAGGAAGTCTGAAGAATATTATTGTTGATATTTGTCAGTTCCGCAATGATATTCGCCGGTATTTGTGCTTTTAAAATACACATGATCAAAATCATCACTACAAACAGCGAAACATTGTTGGATGCACGCATAGACAAATGACAATGGCACCTGAATTACTGACATTTA
>JANOVY010000128.1:0-5069 GCA_031417635.1 Bacteroidota bacterium
CTTTCAGTGCGAGGTTACGATTCCGCCTACAAAAAAAGCAATTACACTATGTGTAACTGCTTTTTTTGTAGGTGCCCAGAACAGGAATCGAACCTGCACTACCTTGCGATAACCAGATTTTGAGTCTAGCGCGTCTACCAATTCCGCCATCTGGGCGTTTTAAGCTGAACGTTTAAGGCTAAACGCATAACGCTTTTTTATGTTAGGCATTAGGCGTTCCGCGTTAAGCGTTTTAGAACGGGCTGCAATATTACAGCATCACTTCAACCCAGCCAAAATCCTATCAAGGTATTTTTTGCGATAATAGTACTCTTTTACTTGCAGCAGTTCTTTTTCGGAAGTAATACCTTCTTGATAATTTGTAATAACCGCTTCAACAGGTTCATATATTTCTTTTTGAAAGTTTGTAATGGTATTGGTCAATCTGTCCACATCGGCCTGTTCCGAAACATCCAGGGCTTGCTCATTCAGATCTAGCATTTCCATTAAAAAATCGGGTGTTAGCTGGTATTTTTCTTCTTCCTCCAGCAATCCCTTCAATTTCAACACATATTTAATGGTTTCATCGGAGTGTTGAAACACTTTATATGCCATATTCACTAAAGATGCTTTATCTAACATCTCTGCCTGTTCATCCTCCAAAGCCGTACTATAAAAATCCGGATGATACTTCCGGCTTAGTTCATAAAATTTTTCCTTCACAACCTTTTGATCGGGGGCAAATGTTATGGGGAGGTTGTATAGATCGAAATAGTTCATGTTGGGTTATAAGTTTTAAGTAATAAGTTGTAAGTATTGGATTTTAGGTATAGGGATTTTTCCCACTTAAAACTTATCACTTAAAACTTACAACTACCTTAACTTGCACAAAACTAAGGCAATGCTTGTGATAGGGCTTATTAGAGAGGGAAAAATTCCGAAAGATAACCGGGTGGCTTTGATTCCTTCTCAGTGTAAATGGTTAAGTAAACATTTTCCGGATATTCAGCTTTTAGTTCAAAACTCTCCACACCGCTGTTATAGTGATCTTGAATACGAAAAAGCCGGCATTACCCTAACCAATGACCTTGGGTCTTGTGATTTGTTAATAGGCATTAAAGAAGTGCCCATTGATGAGCTGATTCCGGATAAGCAATACTTATTTTTTTCGCATACCAAGAAAAAGCAACCCAATAACCAGGCTTTGCTACATGCCATGATGGATCAGCGTATTACACTGATTGATTATGAATGCCTGGAACATAGAGATGGGCAGCGTATTATTGGTTTTGGCTTTTTTGCCGGTATTGTGGGGGCACACAATGGAATGATGGCCTATGGAAATCGTACCGGCGATTATCAGCTGGGTAGAGTAGGGGCCGTAAAGGATTATCGTGAATTAATTCATACCTATTTCGGATTAAAACTCCCCCCTATAAAAATGGCTGTCACAGGCAGTGGTAGAGTGGCACATGGAATTTTAGAAATCATGAACTTAATGGATGTGCAGGAGGTAGAGCCGGATGAATTTATTAGTAAGGTTTTTGACTATCCCGTATATGTTCATTTAAAAGGAACTGATTTATACAAACAAAAACTGACCGGAAAATATAACAGAGAAGATTTTCATTCACATCCCGATGAATATCGCTGTGATTTTGAAGCTTATTGTTCGCATACTGATATTTTGTTGAATGGAATTTATTGGGACAAATCCATTCCCCGTTTATTTAACATAGAAACCTTGTCCCATAAGGATTTCAGGATACAGACCATTGCCGATATTACCGATGATAAAAATGGAAGCATCCCTTGTAACTTGGGTGATGCCACCATTGATGAACCTGTATATGGGGTTGATAAACAATCCGGATTAAAAACGAAGCCGTATTTACATTCAAGTGTTGATGTAATGGCTGTGGGTAACTTGCCGAATGAATTGCCGAGAGATGCCAGCAGGTATTTTGGGGAACAATTGATTAAATATGTATTGGATGATATTAGAAAAGGGGGCAGTACCACAATTGAAAAGGCAACCATTTTAAAGAATGGGGAATTGACGGAATCTTTTAACTATTTGTCCGATTATGCAAAACATTAACGCAGAAAGGGAAAAGATAGATGTAAATAATAATCTTTTAGTAAGTCAATAAATGTGGGCGTATACTGATCTTCCTCTCTGATTGT
This sequence comes from Bacteroidota bacterium, assembly GCA_031417635.1. Taxonomy (GTDB): domain Bacteria; phylum Bacteroidota; class Bacteroidia; order Chitinophagales; family Chitinophagaceae; genus Sediminibacterium. Next base: position 2,167 of record JANOVY010000128.1, read on the forward strand.
TAATGTACTTGTTTGAAATGGAACTTCTATTGTTCCATATAATACCATTGCTCTAAAAAAAGAATGCTTGGGGGTTTGTTTTACAGATACTTCTGCTTCCATAAAAAATCCTTCTCTTTTAGCTAATTTCTCAAACTCATTTTTTCGATGATAGGGAAGTAGCAAGGCAAATTTTCCCTCTTTATTCAGATGCTGCTTTATGGCATGCAGCAATTCTTCTAAGGAAAGTGATTCACTATGCAATGCAAGGTTTCTTTTAGCATCTCCACTCTTCAAATCGTTTTCGTAGAAAGGCGGATTGGAAACAATGAAATCATATTTTCTTCCCAAATGCACTATACGTGCGTCTCCCGTAATTACCTGACACCTTTTATGCCAAGTACTTGCCTCAATATTTTCCCTTGCTTGTTCCGCCGCTTGTTCATCTAATTCAATGGCATCAATATTTGCCAGGGTATTTTGTGCCATCATCAAACTCAATAAACCGGTGCCCGTACCTATGTCTAAAACAGTTCGTGTATCGTATGGCAAACTGCGTACTTGCCCTACCACCCATGCTCCAAACAGACAAGCATCGGTACACACTTTCATGGCACACCGATCTTGGTGAATGGTGAATTGTTTGCATTGGAAATAGGTGTTAGACATCACACAAAGCTAACTATGTTTTTTGGGTGGTATAAGGTATTTTGCCTCTTATCAATTATCTTAGGGCTGTCTGAAATAATGATTGAAATTTAGTAACACAAAGAACGCAATGAAACGCAAAGAGCGCTATGAAAGGCTAATACCTTGCGATCTTTGCGGTAGCTAGCGTTCCTTGCGATTCAAAAGCATGTTAGGCATCTAAATAATTATTGAGATCGACAGTAAAAACCACTCATAAATGTACAAATCACAATATGGCATTTCAGATATTTAGAAAAAACAAAACGATTTGGTTGTATGGCGCATCACTGGCCATTCTGTTCTTTTTATTAAAATGGCTTGAATTGCGCTTTGTGATCTACGACCATGCATTTGAAGTATACGCCGGAGTAATAGCCATGCTATTTACCTCATTAGGCATTTGGTTGGCCATAAAACTAACCAAGCCAACAGTAGAAACAGTAGTGATTGAGAAAGAAGTGTATCGCCATCCATCTACTCATTTTATGTTAAATGAAAGAGCATTGGATGAGTTGGGTATGAGTAAACGTGAGCTGGAAGTATTGCAGCTAATGGCAGCCGGACTGAGTAACCAAGAAATTGCGAAACAATTGTTTGTATCGCTGAATACTATCAAAACGCATTCATCAAAAATTTTTGAGAAAATGGATGTGCAACGCAGAACACAGGCCATAGAAAAAGCCAAACGGATTGGTTTGATACCCTGATAAATCATTCTTTGGTATGAAAATCGGGTGCAAATGATAAAATCACCCAAAAGTATGAGGGCAAAAACACAAAAATATTTCATTTTTACCATCACAAACCAAAACCTATTCAAATGAAAAAAATAGTGATTGTCTATGGCATTATCGCCGGATTGATTGTAGCAGGAATGATGGCCTTTTCTACTGCGTATTATACTGCCAAAGGAGATTTTGAAGGCGGGATGATCTATGGCTATTCTGCCATGATCATTGCTTTTTCTATGATCTTTGTTGGGATTAAATCTTTCCGTGATAAACACAATGACGGCATCATCAATTTTGGAAAGGCATTTCAGATTGGTCTTTTTATTTCATTGATTGCCTCAACTATTTACGTGGCGGGTTGGCTGGTAAATTACTATTTCTTTATGCCGGATTTTATGGATAAATACGCTTCAGCCATTATTGCCAAAGCACAAACCAGCGGCCTAAGTGCGGATGAACTTGCCAAGAAAACTGCTGATATGGCACAGATGAAAGAATGGTATAAGAACCCCCTCTTTGTAATATTGATGACCTATGTAGAGATCTTTCCCATAGGATTGATTGTAACCTTGATTAGTGCATGGGTGTTGAAGAAGAAAAAAACACAGGTTGAGGGATGAGTCGTGAATCGTGAGTCGTGAATGGTAAGTTAGCTTATGTATATTAAAAACATAACTCACGACTCACGATTGACGTTTTACGATTCCTCATTTATTTTCCTATTCCTTCCAGCGCAAACAAAAACGAATAATTCAACGCCACATCTTTTAAATAATCAAATCGGCCGGAGGCACCGCCGTGACCAAATTCCATATTTGTGTGGAGTAATAAAATGTTTTTATCTGTCTTCATGTCTCTCAGTTTTGCCACCCATTTGGCCGGTTCAAAATATTGTACCTGACTATCATGTAAACCGGTGGTAACAAGCATATGAGGGTATTCCTTTTTTTCTACATTTTCATATGGCGAATAGCTTTTCATGTAATCATACGCTTCCTTATTTTTTGGATTTCCCCATTCATCGAATTCGTTGGTGGTTAATGGGATGCTTTCATCCAGCATGGTATTGATTACATCTACAAAAGGTACTTGCGCTATAATGCCATGCCAAAGCGTTGGGGCCATGTTTACTATGGCGCCCATTAGTAAGCCACCGGCACTGCCACCCTGTGCATACAAATGTTCTTTACTGGTGTATTTTTGGGAAACTAGATATTCGCCACAAACAATAAAATCGGTGAAAGTATTTTTCTTCTTCATCAGTTTACCGTCAAGGTACCATTGTCTGCCCAAGTCTTCACCACCCCGTATATGGGCAATGGCAAATACAAAGCCTCTGTTTAATAAACTTAATCTGCCGGAACTAAAACTGGCATCTGTGCTGGATCCATAAGACCCATAATCATATAATAATAATGGGGCCTTTCCATTTTTTTCAAAGCCTTTTTTATACACAAGAGAAATAGGCACTTTTGTGCCATCTTTTGCAGTTGCCGATAATCG
>JANOVY010000129.1:0-3316 GCA_031417635.1 Bacteroidota bacterium
ATTGGCAGGTGTTGAGGCTACCGGATGGAGTTGGGGTACACTTAGTTTCGATTTTGACAATGACGGATGGAAAGACATTTTTGTCTGCAATGGAATTCAACACGATTTAACCAATCAAGATTTTCTTGCCTATTTCAATAGCCAAGAAATCATCACAAAAATCAAGCAAGGCGGATTTGATTTTATGGATCTTTTAAATAAAATGCCTTCAGTGCCCATTCCCAATTTTGCATTCACCAATCAAAGAAATTTATTTTTCAAAAATGAGTCTGCCCAACTGGGTTTCGATTTACCAACATTTAGTAGCGGAGCAGCCTATGGAGATTTAGATGGCGATGGAGATCTGGATCTTGTTATTAATAATCAAAATGCTGAGGCTACTGTGTATAAAAATCTAAGTTCACAAAATAAAAAAAATCACTTTCTATCCATACAATTAAAAGGAAATTCACCCAATACATTCGGATATGGAGCTGCTGTAACTGTGTTTACAAAAAATACTGTGCAATTACTAGAACAAATGCCAACCCGCGGATTTCAAAGTAGTGTGGAACCTGTTTTGCATTTTGGTTTGAGTACACATACCCTGGTTGATAGCCTTATCATTCACTGGCCCAATCAAACAAAACAAATACTCACCAATCTAGCTGTTGACACAACCATCATCCTTGAACAGAAAAATGCAACCTTGCCTATTTCAATACCTGTTAATAGGCCCACTTGGTTTCAGAATACTTCTGCAAAATATTTTCGTGGCAATACATTACACAAAGAAAATGAATTTGTTGACTTTGACGTAGAAAGGCTCATTCCTAAATTAATTTCCACCGAAGGCCCCAAACTGGCATTGGGTGATGTAAATGGAGATGGCCTCGATGATTTTTATATGGGAAGTGCTGCCGGCGATACGGCTAAAATATTTGTACAAGATAAAAATGGCCATTTTACACAAAAGAATCAACCGGCATTGATTGCTGACAATTATTTTGAAAATACTGGCGCCGAATTTTTTGATGCTGATAATGATGGTGACTTAGATTTGGTAGTAGCTTCCGGTGGAAACCAAGCAAAGCTTGGATCTCCTTTTCTTTTGGCAAGATTGTATTTGAATGATGGCAAAGGCAATTATATATCTGCGCAAAAAGGATGGCCTTCTGTTGCAATCAATGCATCATGTATTAGAGTAGGTGACTTTAATAATGATGGTAAGCCCGACATTTTTATTGGTGCAAGAACTATTCCGGGTAGCTATGGAATGCCTCCCGGCAGTATTTTATTACAAAATATGGGCAATGGAATTTTTATAGACGTTACAAAAAAAGCAGCTCCCGAATTAGAAAATTTAGGAATGGTGACCGATGCCAAATGGGCTGACATAGATGGCGATACAAAAAATGAATTGGTGATTGTTGGTGATTGGATGCCTATCAGTTTTTTCTCTTTTGTAAACAATACATTCTCTAAAAAATCTACAATACCCCATTCATCAGGCTGGTGGAATTGTATTACCATAGCGGATATGAATGGCGATGGGAAACTAGATTTGATAGCCGGAAACTTCGGGTTAAATTCAAATATTAAAGCCGACCAAGCGCACCCGGCCAGATTGTTTGTAGATGATTTTGATAAAAACGGACAAACTGAATCGATTCCTGTTTATTTTAAATCTGATGGGAAATCATATCCCTATTATTTAAAGGATGAAATGGAATCTCAAATGCCACAACTAAAAAAGAAATTTCTTCGGTATGATGCCTATGCCGGTAAATCGATTGAAGAAATACTTTCCAAAGAACAAATAGAACATGCTACTATCTTAACAGTAGAGCAAACACAATCTTCTATTTTTATCAATGATGGGCAAGGAAATTTTCTTATGCAACCCTTACCAATAATGGCTCAACTTTCTCTGGTATATGGCATTACTACCACTGATCTAAACGATGATGGAAAGCTAGACTTGTTTATGGCCGGCAATTTTTATGGCTTAAAACCGCAAACAGGAAGATTAGATGCGAGTTATGGCACCACGCTTATCAACAAAGGCAATCATCAATTTGTATACCATGCCCCCAAAGAAACCGGTTTATTCATCAAAGGCGAAGCTAGAGACCTTGCATTCATTACAACCTCCGGTGGAATAAAAAATATAATAGTAAGCATGAATAATGATAAATTGTATTTGTTTCAAAAAGTAAAAGCGAAACGCTGAACGCGAAACGCTCTTCTCAGAACCCCAAACCCCAAACCCCAAACCTTAACCTATCCTATGAAGAATACTATTGTTTCCCTATCGCTGTTTGTATTGTTAAGTCAATTTTCATTGGCTCAATCGAAACCTGATATCTGGAAGATTACGGCTGATAAAATTGATCCTTCTAATTATTACGGCATTACCGTTGCAAATGGAATGATTGGCATTGTTTCGTCTCCGGAACCTTTTAAAGTAAAAGATGTGGTATTGGCAGGTGCATATGATTTATATGGCCGCGGTCGTGTAAGCAATTTCCTTCGCAGTTTTAATTTACTCAATATGCAATTGGATATTGATGGCAGAAGAATTTCGGCCAATGAAACGGCCAATTTCAAACAAGAACTGGATATGAAACATGCCAGCTTTACCACCTCTTTTAATTATGGAGATAAAGCCACTGTTTCTTATACTTATTATTCTTTAAGACAACTGCCGTTTACCGTTTTGATGGATGTGACCATTACTGCTAAAAAAGATATTAATGTGGGTGGTGCCAGTGTAATGGAAGCACCCGATGCATTAAAAGAAGTACAGAATTATTATAATGAAATTGATAGACCGCATGTTGTGATTAGTCTATTAACTTCTTCGGCCAAAAGTCCTACCGGAAAATTATTAATGTGTGCATCCAATACTTTTTTATTTAGCGAGGCACATGGACAAGAACCCAGAGTGATTCATGAAATGTGGGATAACAACATGCACTTAATGAAGTTTGGTAAAAAAATAAAAGCTGGGGAAACCTACCGGTTTTCAATTGCCGGTACTTCTATCACTTCTGCCCACCACGATGATCCCTTGAACGAAGCAGAACGCATGACCATATTTGCAAAGCTGGAAGGGAGAGAACGCTTAATACAATTTCATGATAAAGCCTGGGACGAATTATGGAAAAGCGATATTCAAATAGAAGGTGATGACCAGTCGCAACAAGATATTCATAGCATGTTATATCATCTTTATTCATTTGTTCGCGAGGGAACCGATATGAGTCCATCTCCCATGGGCTTAAGTGGATTGGGATACAATGGGCATGTATTTTGGGATACTGAATTGTGGATG
>JANOVY010000130.1:0-1769 GCA_031417635.1 Bacteroidota bacterium
TCCATTTCCTGCATAGAAGCTATATTAATGACCAGGTCAGCAGGACATACTTGCAATATTTGATGGTTAGCTGCCTGAACGGCAATGATATGAGGTAGTTTTGCCTTAACTCCAGATGTAACAATTTTTTCCATATCCAGCACCTCTGTGCACAAAGAAACATTCGATTCAAAGTTGCTGCTTCCAAGTAAGCGTTTAAGGTACCAAAGATCCACCAGTAAAGTTTTGTTCAGATTTATTAAAACAATTCTTTTGGCAAATCCTGCAGCGTAAATCAGACTTGTCATTGTACCAAAGCCGTCTCCGATTATCCAAACTGTGCTGTCTGATGTAGTTCTTTCAGGCACCCACTGTCTTAAGAAAGCCAAAGTGATAGATTGTCTCAAAACATCCAAACTATACGCACGGCCTTGTTTTTGGGTAACAGCGGAAGTAAGTTTATCAATTTTTCCAAACTCGGAAAATTGTTGCCCCATCTTTCTGTATTTTTTTTGGAGAAACTGATTCATTACCCATTTTATGCCCCAATAAGGCTTATCTAAATCACCAAATCCCTGGATACCTGCAAATGAATTTCCATCAAAACTAAAATCCGAATGATATTTATTCCAATGTGAGCTGGATGCCGGATCGCTTTCACTGATGAGACCTGCTAAATAGTTTATTGATTGTTGACCCGAATAGAACATTTGATTATTCTTTTATTATAAGCATTTAAAGAAAAGATTGAATCGTAACTTACTTTTGTGCAACTGCTCGAAGCCACCAAGATGGTTCATCATGCTCAATATGTGGTTCATAAGAATCTATAGCGGCCATTTCCAATGGTTTCATGTTCTTTCTTGCCCCTTTATAAAATAGCGAAGCGAAACCTGATAATCCTTTGTTGAGTAATTTTACTCTAACCTTTTGTAAAAAAGAAAGTTGATTAGCACCCAATTTTAATTTCTCAATTGTTTGTCCGTGATAGCTCAGTTGAATATTTGAAAATCCAAGCGAGGTTAATAATTCCATCATGGATTTTTTTTCAAAAAATAACAAATGTGGTTCATCTGCAGATTTATGTTCCCAGTCGCGGCAGGGAACTTCAATAAAAATAACACCGCCCTTTTTTATACATGAAGACATAGCTGTGAGGAATTCCTTTGGTCTTGAAACATGTTCAACCACATGAGACAGAACCATCAGATCATACGATATTTTATTCGTTTTGATTTCATCCATGCCGGTTACATGTACACCCAGTTTTCTTAATAACTCATGGCAGGATGTATCTGTTTCAATCGCATCGTACTTGGTTTCCGGTTGAAGTTTCAACCAGTTCCCGGCAAAATAGCCTGATCCGGGTCCGATTTCCAATATCTTTTTAACAGTTAATCCGAATTTTTTCAAATACCTTTTTATATGACCGATCCTAACCCATGCGATACCAGAAAAGAAAGCAGTTGCAACTGGATCTGAAGTAAGTCCCCCATGTGCAGTAACAAAATAACTTGCATTATACTCTGTCAATATTTCATCACTAGGCATTGGGTCTGCATACACCATCGAACATGCACTGCATCGAACAAGATTCATTGATTGAAATATTGCTTTCCCGGAGTGATAATTTCTGATAAGAACAGAATCCGAAGCATTACAAACAGGACAATTCATTTTTTTACTTTTACTATTTATCTCCTCTATATTTTATCACACGAGAAGGAATACCTAAAGCGATAGCCAAAGGAGGAATATCTTTTGTTACAACAGAGCCGGCACCTATTACA
>JANOVY010000131.1:0-60922 GCA_031417635.1 Bacteroidota bacterium
TGCCAAAGCATTTTCTTGTAGTTTATCTTCTTTAATTATTTTTAAAACTTCTAAACCAATCGCAGAAGAAACAGGGTTGCCACCAAACGTATTAAAATATTCCATTCCGTTTGCAAAGGCAATGGCTATTTCAGGCGTACATGCTACTGCTGCTAACGGATGCCCATTACCAATGGGTTTACCCATGGTTACTATATCCGGCACCACACCTTGTAATTCAAATCCCCAGAACTTTTTTCCTACGCGTCCAAAACCTACCTGCACTTCATCTGCTATACATACACCTCCGGCTTCTCTCACATAAGCATAGGCCATTTGTAAATAATTATCCGGTAAAACAATCTGTCCGCCACAGCTAACGATACTTTCTGCAATAAAAGCGGCTACACCTCTACCGGTCTTTTTTATTTCATTAATCGTTTCTTTTATATGCGATGCATACAACTCACCCGTATCAGCCAAAGACCCCCTGTACTTACCTCTAAAACTATCGGGCAAGGTAACAATATGGGTATGTTCGGGTTTGCCCTTTCCGCCCTTGCCATCAAATTTATAAGAACTGATGTCTATGCAACTACCGGTGTTTCCATGGTACCCCACTTCTAAGGCAATGATGTCTTTTTGATTTGTATATGCTTTGGCCATTCGCAAAGCCAACTCATTCGCCTCACTTCCTGAATTCACAAAATGAATGACTGAAAGAGTAGGAGGCAAAGTTTTACAAAGCTCTTCTGCATACGCGATTATATTTTTATGTAAATACCGAGTATTGGTATTTATTACCGCCATCTGCTCTTGACCGGCTTTCACTACTGCAGGATGTTCATGACCCACATGTGCCACATTGTTTACTGTATCAAGATATCTCCTTCCTTTTTCATCTATGAGGTATTGCATTTCACCTCTTAGTATTTGTAGTGGTTGCCGGTACGACAAGCTTAAACTTTTGCCCAAGTGCATTTTTCGTTCACTCATTAAATTTGGATTGCTATCCTTTTCTGATTTAGCGAGGTCGTTGCTTTTAACAATCAATCCCGGATTCGGACACAGCGAAGACCAAACCGGTAATTGGCCGGGGGAACAAACACCCGGAAAATTTGTGTCGTGAACTAATAATTCTAATAGGATTTGAAAATGTAAATGTGGCGGCCAGTTGCCATTTTCTTTGTTATTTCCAATGGAGCCAACCATGTCTCCTTTTTTTATTATGGTACCCTTTTTTAAAGAAACCAAACTTTCTTTGCTGAGGTGTCCATATAAAGTATAAAAATAAAATTCATTTCTTATTTTATGCTTAATAATAATGGTGGGGCCATAATCTTTGTCAATTGCATTATCGGCAAAACTGAATATTTCTCCATCACATATGGCATGAATAGGTGTATTGGCCGGCAACCATACATCCATACCCAAATGGTGTGTTCTATATTCCGGTCCATTATTGCCTTTGATAATAAATGCATTTGTAGAATAAACAGGTCTGGCTTCTAAATATCCACCCGCCAAAACTGCTTTGGGATGTTTCTTTTGCAGTTGATTTATTTTATAAGAAAAAGTGTCTATGTCATGATAGGTTGAAAAATTTCCGAGTAACAAACTACCGATACTTAAATCGGGCTGTATGATTGACGTGTGGGTAAGAGAGGGAAATAACTCCTGCATCGTCATTTTTTGTGTTGCAGCCCATTTAGTAAATTCTCTTTCGTTTGGTGACGCTGAAAATCCACAAGCAGTTCGAAAAGAAAAATGTGCAAATTCAGGCGCTATCTGTTTCCACTTGTGCAATAATGACCAGGCTTGTTTGTCGCTAATCTGTAAATACACATTATCCGGCTCTTGGTTTTTATTGATGGCAGATTTGGTTACACTAATCACGAGGCGGATAGCCACTAATACATATAAAACTTCCAGTTCTTTTTCTTCAAGGGGATATTTTGAATGATAGCCCGAAACAATGGGCAATGCTGCTGCTAAGGGATTTTCTACATCCATTGTAGCATAAGCAATGGCTACGGCAAGATCATTAATGGTTTGAGAATAAGCAGCATCACCAAAATCGATAATAGTTTCTACCAAAGGATTCAGTAAATCATCGCTGACAATGATATTGTTATCATTCGCATCATTGTGAATGACTGATTTCCGAAATTGATGGTAGGCAGGTTGAATGTAATGATAGCGATGCATAAAAAAACCAATACATTCTTTTTCTTCCCCTGAAAACAAATGAAGGAATTGGGTGGTCCAGTTTGCTTGCGCAATATCCCAATCAAAAACACGGGTGGCAGTAGGATGCTCAAAATCTTGTAACAAACTCGTTATTTCACCACACACTTCGCCCAAACTAAATAATAAAGAATCTAATTTCGGATTCACAGTCGACCATAATCTGCCGGGTATCCATTCTAATAATCTAACATTGCGATCATTGTTTCCTGCATCTTGAATTGTGAAAGCGTATTGATCTAAAAGAGTGGGTATGATACTCGGAATTTTTATTTTGGGTTTTTTAGCTTTGACATGTAAAAGCAGCTTTTCTTGAAAATCCAAATAATGGGCAGATGTATTGGGTCTATTTATTTTAAGAATGAAACAGGCTTGATTGGCAGTTTCCATTTTAAAATTTAAATCCAGTTCCCCCGTCAATGGGAAAGCTTTTGCCGCAAGACCATAGTATTGTAAACAAATCTCTTCTGCTTCTTGTAAAGTAAAAGGAATGGGGGTTTGCGACAATTGAGTCATAGCAATTCTTGTAAAACAAATGTATCGTGAGTAAAGGAAATTATCTTAAAAATATTCAATTCATCCTGATTTCGTTTATTTAAGTTTTTCCGTTTTTGTGAAAAAGTTATTGAACAAATATCTTGTTTTAGCGTAATTGTATATAATTTCCACCTTAAAATAATCATTTATGAAAAAAACATTTCTTTTTGCAAGTCTTGCCTCCCTATTATTCACAGTATCCTGTGTTACTGCACAAGATGATAAATCTAAGCGGCCCAGTCCCCCCGCTGTAGCCAAAGAAACATTAGCCGGTGGTGCTACTATTAAAATTGATTATAGTTCGCCTGCATTAAAGGGTAGAACGATGGGTAAAGATATTGAGCCTAAAAAAGGGGAAGTTTGGCGTGCAGGTGCCAATGAATGTACAACTTTCGATGTAAGTAAAAGCATTACTGTAGAAGGTAAAACATTGGCTGCCGGAAAATATTCTTTCTTCGTGCTTTCCGGAGATGGTGATTGGACAATTATTTTTAACAAAAAAACAGATTTGTGGGGTGCAGATGGTTACAAAGAATCTGATGATGCATTACGTGCAAAGGTAAAACCCGGTAAAGCTGCCACATCAAAAGAAAGACTTACGTATACTATCAGTAAACAAGGCAAAGTGTCATTGTTATGGGGTATGCTTGATCTTTCTTTTAATGTTAAATAAAGTAATTGATAAATAAAGAAGGTGGAAAATTTTCCACCTTCTTTATTTTATGCATACCAAAAGATCTGTTTTGATATTGTTTTTTATTTCGGACAACAGCGAAAACATACCTTTATTCCCCTCTTATTGCTTATCAACAAACTGCTGAAACGTTTCATTATACCGATCGCCAACATTTGGAAAAGTTTTTAGCAGTTGCTCTATCTGTGCAAAATCATCCAACCCCAATTCAATATCTACCGCACCCGCATTTTCTATTAAATACTTTCTTTGTTTGGTGCCCGGAATAGGAATAATATTTTCTCCCTGTGCCAATACCCAAGCCAATGCCAACTGAGCGGGACTACAATTTTTTGATTTGGCAATTGTAGCAAAACCTTCAGCCAATCTTTGATTATTCTCAGCATGGTGACCTTGATACCTTGGCAGTTTGGTTCTAAAATCTTTTTCTGGCAAACTCTTTGTGTCAAGTGTATTTGTAATCAACCCTCTGGCCAAAGGACTAAATGGAACAAAAGATATTTCCAACTCGCGGCACAAAGGCAGAATCTCCGCTTCTACCTCTCTTGTTAAAATAGAATATTCGCTTTGTAAAGCACTAATCGAATGCACCGCATTTGCTCTTCGTATAGAATTGGCAGACGCTTCTGATAAACCCAGAAAACGAATTTTTCCTTCTTTTACCAGTTCCGCCATGGCACCCACCATTTCTTCTATGGGAACATTGGGATCTACCCGGTGTGCATAATAGAGATCAATTACATCTGTCTGTAATCTTTTTAAACTACCCTCTACTGCTTTTTTAATATAGGCAGGTGATCCATCAAAAGTTAATTTACCGTTTGCATCATTGAAAAAACCAAATTTAGAAGCAATAAAAATTTTGTCTCTATTGGGTTGTAAGACTTTTGCAACCAGCTCTTCATTTTTTCCACCGGCATACATATCAGCGGTATCCCAGAAATTAATTCCCAACTCCAATGCTTTTTCCAAAGTAGCTATCGACTCAATGTCATTGGGTTCTCCATAGGCATGGTTCATGCCCATACAACCTAGACCAATGGCAGATAATTGAATATTTGATTTACCGAGTTTTCTATATTTCATAAAAGAAATTTGAACCAAAGATTAAAAATACTTCATTGGTGCAAAGGAAAGCATTTTGAGAGTTGAATTAAATAATAATAAAACGAATGACTCTTGTGTAGCCAAATACATAAACAGAAAAGATATCCATTTCAAATTAAAACGGCATTTCGCAATTGGTTTTGCTAATTATTGAAGATGGCGGCATTTTCGATTGAAATGATTGGAGTTCTTTTCAACTTCCCTTCATGAGATACAATAGCCACAGATTCACAGATAAAAGAAAAATCTGTGAATCTGTGGCTATTGTATTTCTACTCACGGGTTATCTAGCAAACATTAAAAATATGTAAGGAAAAAGGTAGTTTTCTAAGTACTAGCTAAATTCAAAAAAAATCTACAACTTTACTTTCTTTAGAAAACGCCGAAATATTCAATCACAAGTAAACAACCACCATGCGAAAAATTCAACCACTACTATTCATTTTTTTGCTAACGACAATGGCAGTTCAAAATAGTTTGGCGCAGAGTCTTGGCACCAATCAACGCCCATCAAAAGGAACCGATAGGATAGCTGCTTTTAAACAGCAGCAGACCTTGTTAGCTGCTTCTCCTTATAAAAAAATGTCTTGGCGAAATGTGGGTCCGGATCACATGAGTGGCCGTTGTACCGATGTTTGGGGCATCTCGGGTAATAAAAATATTTTATACGCCAGTTTTGCAACCGGTGGTTTATGGAAGTCTGAAGATGCCGGAAAAAAATGGATGCCTATCATGGATCAATTTGGTACACAGTCTATTGGCAATATGGCATTAGCACCTTCTAATCCCGATATCATTTATGTAGGCACCGGGGAAGCCAATATATTCAGAGCGTCATTACCGGGTATTGGTATGTTTAAATCTACCGATGCCGGTAAAACTTTTCAAGCCATTGGTTTAGAGAATACCAGCACCATTGCCAGAGTAGTGGTACACCCAACAAATCCTTCTATCGTATATGTTGCGGCTGGTGGTAACGAATGGAGTTATAATAGTGAGCGTGGGGTTTATCAAACAATTGATGGTGGAAAATCTTGGAAAAAAATCTTGGGCAATGATGATAAAACCGGTTGTATAGACCTTCGCATGGATCCATCTGAGCCTAATACCATCTATGCATCCATGTGGAATCGGATTCGCAAGCGCTGGAGTGATCCCGTTCCAGAAGATGGCGACTATATTTATAAAACAACAGATGGCGGTAAAACATGGAAACCCCTCACAAATGGTTTACCAGATACAAAAAACACCGGAAGAATTGGCCTTGATATTTCAAAAAGCAATCCCTCTGTTATCTATGCATTTGTAGATAACCACGACAAAAAAAGAGAACCCAGAAAAGACGAAAGAGATGCCTATGGTAGAATCCGTGAAATTGTAGTGAAGGGTGTTGAAGTGTATCGAAGTAATGACAAAGGTGAGAGCTGGAAAAAAATGTCTGAGAGTGATGATTTTATGGAAAGATTTTGTGGTACTTATGGTTGGGTAATGGGACAAATACGTGTGAACCCTTTAGATGAAAACTGTATTTACATTTTAGGGTTGGCTATGGCAAAATCAAATGATGCCGGTAAAACATGGACTCGTTTTAGGCCCACAGATAGAACCAGTGATAATATTCATGGCGATAATCATGCTTTATGGATAGATCCTGCCGATTCCACTTATATCATTAATGGGGATGATGGCGGTATCGCCTTAACCTATGATGGCGGAAAAAAATGGAAGAATTTTTACAAAGACATTCCTACAACTCAATTTTATAATGTTGCTTATGATAGCAGGGTCCCTTTTAATGTAATTGGTTCTGTACAAGACGAGGGATCGGAAATGGGAAGCATTCTAAATACTTTCGGTAAAAAGGATACCACCATTCAGCGTTGGAAAAGTGCACCCGGTGGAGAAGGTTCCATTCATGCCATGGATCCGGGTGATGCCAATACGATTTATACCTCTACCTTTTATGGACGATTAATTAAAGCCAACTTAGACCTCAAAGGTTCTTTACAAGAAAGAGATATTGTGCCTAAAATACAAGCTGATGAAGAAACACATAGAGGTGAATGGTTAGCCTATACCATGATTTCTCCGCACAATAGTTTTACTATTTATCATGGTATGCAATATTTTTTTAAATCGGCCGATAGTGGAAATACCTGGAAAAGGATTAGTCCGGATTTAAGCAACAATAACAAAGAAAAAATGGGTAAAACACCCTATGCCATCAATCACCAAGCAATTACTGCGATTGATGAATCTCCAATTACCAAAGGACAATTATATGTGGGCACCGACGATGGGCTTCTATGGTCAAGCGCCAATGATGGCGGTAACTGGACATCCATCAACAAAGGACTTCCGGTGAATGCGCATGTTTCGAGACTGGTGGCATCAAAATACAATGCATCAACAGTCTATGTAACATTAAGCGACAGAAGAGAAGATAATCTGGCACCCTATATTTACAAATCAACCGACAATGGCAAAACCTGGGTAAGTATTAAGGGAAATCTTCCGGCAAGTCCCATTAATGTGATTAGAGAAGATCCGGCACAAAAAAATATACTGTATTGTGGAAACGATCAAGGTGTTTATATCAGTAAAGACGGAGGGGCTAAATGGATTCCATTAAATAACAATTTACCGGGTTCTGTATCTGTACAAGATTTATTTGTGCATCCAAGAACACATCAAATAGTGATTGCAACCTATGGACGCGGTATTTATGCTATGGATGATACAAGTTCTTTGCGTTAACATCTTTTCTGTTGATACTACAAGCTCTCTGCGGTGTAATCATGCGACCACATGTGGAGCCGCAGAGAGCTTAGTGTTTGCAGAAAGAAATTAGGGTTTGTCCAGATTCTTGGTCATATTAAACCCAACCAGCAAACCGGTTCCGGCCATAAAGAATATGATAGCAGGATAAACTGCATCGCCTACCAATGTGGTATACGTTACGATTAAAAGCGCTACAAATACACCCACTCCAATCCCCATTAACAACAAAGCAAGGTTGAGTATAAAAACTTTCCACATTGCGGCACCCCGATTGGAGCCATTCATAAAAATACTGGCATCCACTCCTTTTTCAATAAGAGCAAGGCGTTCTTTATTTCTTGTAGAAAGGTAAAGAAAACAAATTCCGAACATGACAAAGAATAAACTGATTGGGATTAAGACTTCCATAACTGTGTTTTTTTGATTATTTTAATGGTTTCAATGGGTTTGACGACAGTAAGGATTGAACGGTTACAAATAGTTACTTTTTATTTTTTCAACTTTTGTAACCGATTTGTCTTTTTTCTTGTCTAACTGATAGATAATGAATTATTCAGATGACAATCATCATATTCGATTAGTGTTGAATGGTGATACGAATGCCTTTTCGGTATTGGTTAATCGCTATAAGAATATGGTATTCACGCTTTGCCTTAAGTTGGTGAAAAGCAGAGAAGAAGCTGAAGATTTGTCGCAAGAGTGTTTTATTAAAGTGTACAAATCACTCGGTGGCTTTAAAAAGGAGGCCCGTTTCTCCACATGGCTATATACCATCGCTTATCATACTTGTCTGGATAGAATTAAAAAAATAAAAAAAGAAAGGTCCATTGTCAATATGGATTCTTTTACAGAAAATGGAATCGAATCTCTGCAATATAATATGGAATCTTTGCAAGAAAAGGAACGCAAAGAGCTCGTAAAAGAATGTTTAGATTTGCTAAATGATGAAGAGCGTTGGATACTAACCTTGTTTTATTTAGAAGAACAATCCATGAAAGAAATAGCACTAATTATGGGCATTTCAGAAACGAATAGCAAAGTAAAGATTTTTAGAAGTCGAAAAAAATTAGTTACGCTTTTACAATCACAAAAAGAAATTGAAATCTTCAACCAATATGCAACAGAAAAAGGATCAACAACTTGATAACTTGTTGGGGAAAGTCATGAAAGAAATAGGTGTTGATGCGCCTTCTCCTGATTTTACTCTCCTTGTAATGAGGCAAGTTCAAGACATTAAAGTTTCTACTGTCTATACATATCAACCGGCGATATCAAAAAAAGGTTGGTTCTTTATTGCAACCATGGTCATTGGCCTTATCATACTTGTATTGATGAATGCAGGCCCAACCAAAAGTACATGGTTCTCTCAACTACACTTTGACTCTCTTTATGAAAGTATACCTTATAGGTTTTCCGGCCTTAAGATTTCTATGATTAGTTTGTATGCAGTAACCTGTATGACAATTTTATTTTTTATCCAACTTCGTTTTTTGGTAACCCGTTTTGATAAAACATTGGTTTTGTAATAAAGACTTCTACTTTTTTAAGGGTAGTCTGTTTTTTTCTTTGGTTTGGAAACCGCTATGATACAATTGTCAATGAAAAATTGATTATTCCGCATTTGAAATAATATTTTTTCATTTGGCTATCATTTTATGTAAGTTTATTATAGCTCCCATATGTGGAACATTTAACCCCGACTATGAATATTAAACTTGTATTGGCTATTTATTTTTTTTGTGGCTTGATCAATAATCTTACCGGACAAGATAAAAATACCCAACCGAATATTATTATTATACTCACAGATGACCAAGGATATCACGATGTGTCTTATTATGGCACAAAAGATATCCGTACACCATCTATTGATGCTTTGTGTAAGGAAGGAATGCGCTTTGATCATTTTTATGCCAATTCTCCGGTATGTTCACCTACCCGGGCTTCATTAATGTCCGGGCGCTATCCCGATTTTGTTGGTGTGCCGGGATTAATCAGATCAACACTTGATAACAACTGGGGATATTTAGAACCCGAAACAATTCTATTACCGCAAAAATTAAAAGAAGTCGGTTATCAAACAGCATTAATTGGTAAATGGAACCTTGGTTTAGAAAGCCCAAATCTTCCTAATGAAAAAGGGTTTGACCTTTTTCATGGTTGGCTTGAAGATATGATGGATGATTATTGGACACATCTTAGACATGGGAAAAATTTTATGCGATTAAACAATGAACCCATAAAACCTGTGGGACATGCTACAGACCTTTTTACAGAATGGACGGTAGACTATATTCAAGAACAATCGCTTTTAAAAAAACCATTTTTCTTATACCTGGCTTACAATGCACCACATTTCCCTGTATCACCACCGGAAGAATGGTTGTTAAAAATTAAAAAAAGAGAGCCTGCCCTTTCCGAAAAAAGAGCCAAGCTGGTTGCTTTTATTGAGCACATGGATGATAACATTGGTAAAGTCATTAGCGCTTTAAAAGCTAGCGGTCAATATGAAAATACGGTCATCATTTTCACCGGTGATAATGGCGGTCACTTACCCGATGAAGCCAACAATGGTGTATTAAGAGATGGAAAACAAAGTATGTATGAAGGCGGATTACGGGTTCCTACATTCATCAGTTGGCCCAAGGTAATCAGCGCAGGAAGTGTTTCGAAACAAATAAATCTTTCCATGGACATCTTTCCAACTGTATTGGATTTGGCCGGAGTTCCCATAACCCATACTATTGAAGGAAGAAGTTTTTTAAGCACTTTACAAGGAAAACAAAACGATACTGAACCTGCTCGAACCCTTTATTTTACAAGAAGAGAAGGAGGGATGGAATATGGAGGTAAAGCCTATCATGCCATTAGACAAGGAGATTGGAAATTGCTTCAAAACAATCCTTATCAACCGTTAGAATTGTATAACCTGGCACTAGATCCGCAAGAAAAAAATAATCTACTGAAACAAGAACCAAAAATAGCGCAGCAATTGAATAAATTATTGTTGTTACATATTCAAAAAAGCGGAAAAGTTCCTTGGCAAAAAAAATAAACAGTGTTTCATACATCTTTCGTCAATTTGTCTCAAGGTTATAAAGATTAGTCTTTACTAATGAACTGAAAGGTTTTATTTATTTTTCAAAACCGGCTGAAATCCATTTTTAGCAAGTCTATCAAACAAGATGCTTACTTTTTCAACGCCGGCATTATCATTGATATCAAAATATCGATACACTTCTGCATCGGTTCTATGTATTCCATTTTCTTGAATAGCTCCTTGCGATTTATATTCTGCAATTACCCAATCAGCTACAATCTTATAACTTAATTTATCATTTTCTGCAAAACGATATGCCCTATCTAAGGTAAAGAGTGGTGATGTTGCTTTAATCTTAGTTTCAGGATACCCTTCCAGCATAGAAAACGCTGTTGGCTTTGTTCCATTAACAATCGAACTTCCCGCAATGATAATGGGTTTGTTGGGGCCCTTGTATCTTTGAACAGCGCGAAGTGCCAATACAACAGCGGTCTTATGATGACCATGTTGGCCGGGATGCGGTAACATCGTAATGATAAAGTCATATTCACGCTCAGCAAGAATAACGTCCATTCTATTTTCAACATATGGAATGTTCCAGTTCTTTCCGGTTATATAAGGAGTGATATTCGTTGAATAAAAATCATCCGGTTGTTCCATAAAATAAATATTCCTGACACCCATTATTTTACCGGCATTCAAAATCTCTTGTTTTCTAATCATCGGTAGATGGGTTCTGGCTACTATGGAATCTGTTAAAGGTAGTCCGAAATACAAAGCTCCCAAATGAGAATCGGCAAATCCGCCACCACCATCTGTCATCACCAGCATATCTACCGATCCTTTTAATTCTCTTGTTATCTTAAACATTGTAACAGAGAATCCGGTCTCATCATCCGGATGCGCTGTAACAACCAATACTTTTGGGCCTTGCGCAAAAGAAAAGAGGCCCAAGACAAGAAATAAGATAATGAAGGGTGTTTGGTTCATTTTGACTGTTTTTATTAAATCAATTTACATAAAAAAACGCTCTATCTAATAAACTTCGTTGAAATGCTAAAAGTGTGTTTTGTTATATAAATAGCTACACCTATTGGGCTATGCAAAACAAAAGTTTACAATATGCAGAGGTTTCCATTTCAAAAACATTGATGATTGATGACATCTTTCTTTATTCTTTACAAAATATTCCCAAAAGAGGTTGTGATGTAAACAAACCTGTTCATCAGGTTTGGTAAACTAACTATTTTTAGTGTCAAAGAATTATTTTGTTAGTATAAATATGCATACAGTTTATGTCAAATGAGTTGATTGCGGGAAATTTTACCGGTTTTCCGATAATGGTTGCAAAGAGAATATGCTACTGTATCAGTATCCACTTTACTTAGACTTATTTTTCACCGATAAAAACGTTTAATATCTATTCGCGAAAGCTGGGATGTTATTAAACAAATATTACCAATTGGTTTTCGTTTCTTGCCGTTTGTAAAAAAATTTAAAATTTCGACTTCCTTTTAATAAATTGCATCTGCATGCTACAAATAGTGTATTCAAGTATTTTAAATCAATTATTATGAAAAAAAGTTTTTTATTTATTGCCGTACTTTTTCTGTCTGTTATTGTTCTAAATGCCCAGACTTCAGAGGAAGTTATCGCAAAGTATATCACTGCCATAGGTGGTGCTGAAAAATGGCAAAAAGTTCAGTCAATAAAAGTAGAAGGGCAAATTGAAACACAAGGAGTAACCATTCCTTTTGTTATGCAAGGCCTTCATATGAAGGGCACGAGAATGGATGCAGAGTTTCAAGGAAATAAAATGATTGATATCGCCACACCTACCAAAGGATGGTCTCAAAATCCTTTTGGAGGAAAAGCAACCCTAAGCCCTATTACGGATGATGAACTGAAAGTAAAATTAGATCAATTAGATGTTCAGGATGAATTTGTTGATTATAAGGCCAAAGGAACTACCGTAGAGTTTTTAGGGAAAGACGAAGAAGATGGTAATGAATATTTAAAGATTAAAACAACTACCAAAAATGGTAATGACAAAACTTATTTCTTTGATACTAAGACATATTTGATATATAAAGTAGAATCCCTCGTTAAACAACAAGGTCAGGAAATGAAATCATCAATCAAATATTTTGATTATCAAACAACCGATTATGGAATAAAAATGTCATTTAAACAAGACCAGGGACAATTTATGATGGTTACCAAAAAAGTTACCATCAATCCAACTATTGATGAGTCTATTTTCAAAGGAAATTAATTTTCTATACACGCAATTCTGCTATCGGCTCAAAAATTTCTTGAACCGGTAGCAGTTTTTTTATTTAAAAAACATGCTATGCTAAAAGTAAAATCTAATTTATTGTTCTTATTTCTTTTCGCTATAACAACGATTACGGCGCAAACAAGTATTAATTCATCTTATTTTCAAGTAATGGGTGCCAGAGCATTAGGACCTTCAACCATGAGTGGAAGAATTACGGCAATAGAAGGCATTGCTGCGGAAGGTCAATTAAATTTATATGTAGGTACGGCAGGCGGTGGTATCTGGAAAAGCCAAAATGGAGGCCAATCATTTACACCCCTATTCGATAAATATTGCCAGTCTATTGGTGCACTGGCTATTGAACCGGGCAATCCAAAAGTGGTGTATGCCGGAACAGGAGAAAGCAATACACGAAACTCTGTTTCGTATGGAGATGGCTTATATAAGACAACAGATGGTGGAAATAACTGGCAAAAGATAGGATTGGAAAATACAGAAAGAATCAGTAAGATCATTGTAGACCCTACCGATAAAAAAACAATTTATGTATCTGCACCCGGGCCGCTTTGGAACGCTTCTCCCAATCGAGGTCTGTTCAAATCATCCGACGCAGGAAAAACCTGGGAAAAGATTCTTTATGTAAATGAAGAAACCGGCTGTGCAGATATAGCCATGCATCCTACAAAATCCGGAACCCTATTTGCTTCTATGTGGCAATTCAGAAGAAAGGCGTATGCATTTAGTTCCGGTGGAAGTGGAAGTGCTTTATTTAAATCTACAGACGGCGGTAAAACATGGAATAAAATTACCAAAGGATTACCGGAAGGTGATTTGGGTAGAATTGTGATAACCATCAACCCTTCAAAGCCATCTCAAGTGATTGCCATTGTTGAAGCAAAAGTTCCGGGTTTGTTTATCTCCGAGGACGAAGGAGAAACCTGGAAGCAATTGGCTTCCACAGAAAATTTAACAGCACGTCCTTTTTATTTCAGCACATTGGTGTATGATCCCAAAGATCCTAAAAGAGTTTATAGACCTGCTTACGATTTTCAATACTCAAACGATGGGGGTTACTCCTGGAGTAATACAATAATTGGGGGTGTGGCTCCCCATGCCGATATGCATGCATTGTGGATTAACCCAAATAATCCCGATATGCTATTTGTGGGAACCGATGGCGGAATCTATATGAGTTATAACAAAGGAACATCCTGGCATTTTTTAAACAATCTTCCGGTAGGGCAATTCTATCATGTAAGTGCAGATAATCAAGTGCCTTACAATATATATGGAGGAATGCAAGACAACAATAGTTGGATGGCACCAAATACAGCACCGGGGGGTGTTACAGCCGTTGATTGGCGTTTTGTGGGCGGGGGTGATGGTTTTTGGGTGCAGCCAAGTTTATTAAACCCAAAAATTATTTTTTCAGAATCACAGGGAGGGGAGATTACGAAAGTAGATTTATCTACTGGACTTTCTTATGGTGTTCGGCCAAAAAAATTGAGTGGGGAAGAAGAACACAGATGGAACTGGAATACACCCATTGTCATGGGTTCTTCTACAAAAAAGAGTGTTGTCGGAAAACCGGTTTACAATTTATATACTGCAGCACAATATTTGTTTAGATCAAATGACGAAGGAAAAAATTGGGAAAGAATTTCACCTGATTTAACAACCAACGATCCAAATAAAATAAATCAAGCAGAGAAAAATGCTGGTATTACGGGCGATAATACAAGCGCAGAAAACCATTGCACCATTTTTACCATCGCACAACATCCAAAAGATGAAAAAATCATTTGGGTAGGAACGGATGATGGGAACCTGCAAGTAACCAATGATGGGGGCAAGACCTGGCAAAACAAAGCGGCCGGTATTTGGAAAACCGGTGTGCCTGAAAAAACTTGGATCAGTAGCATTGAAATATCTGTATTAGATCCCAAAAGGATTTATGTTACCCTCGACAATCATATGTATGGAGACATGAATACCTATGCGGTAATGAGCGCAGATGGAGGAAATACCTGGAAAAAATTTAGTTCACCTGAATTTACAGGCTTTGCACATGTGATAAGAGAAGACATCGTAAATGAAAAACTATTGTTTTTAGGAACAGAAATGGGTCTGTTTATTTCACTGGATGCCGGTATTACTTGGATGAGGAGTAAATATCAAAACATGCCTTGGTATAACCTGGTTCGTGATATTAAAATTCAAACCAAAACCAATGATTTAATCATAGCCTCGCATGGTAGAGGAATTTATATTATCGACAACTTACGCCCTTTAAGAGAATTGGTAAAATCAGATGTAAATCAAACGGCTATTTTGTATCCTATTGAAAATTTTAAATACGAGTATACGCCGCAATATCCACAACCCGCTCCAAATTTAGTAGGATGGGTAGGCGGAAATAAAGCCATTGCCCCTACCATTTATTATTACTTGAAAGAAAGGAGTAATAGCGGTGTTAAGATTGAAGTGTATGATGCCACAAATAAAAAGATCAAAGACTTTAACGGAACAGGTTCAAAAGGATTGAACAAAGTGTATTGGGATTTAACCATTAACGCACCTAAAGTAGCCAAGGGTGGTTATATAGCTCAATCAACTGTTTTATTTTCATCTGTCATCGGACCCAAAGTAGCCATTGGTAAATACAAAATTGTAGTAAAAGCAGATGGAAAAGATTACACGCAATTTATTCAAATAGAAGCCAACCCGGCAAAAGGCATGGAGGCTACTTCTATTAATTTATTGAATAAACAAAGTATGCGATTGTTTGATTTGCATGAAAGATTGAATGTACTGATAGATTCCTTAGACAAAACAATCGTAGCGCTTTCCAAAACCGACACCACCATTGCGAGTGTGAAAACTAAATTAGCGGCATACGATTCTTTTAAAAGAGAAATGATAGAGTTAAATCGCAAGTCGATATTCTTTGATGAATTCAAATATAGAAGAAGGGTGAGTGATTTATACGTTAGTGTTGCCAATGGATTAGAGCCCTTGTCTCCTGCACAGGAAAAAGGCATCAATGTATTGGAAGATCAATTTCTGGAATTTAGAAAACGATTTTTTGAGTTGATTAAATAATGTGGTTACTATTTTAAAAAATCCGGTACTATTCAACAAAATAGTACCGGATTTTTTTATGTACATCTGAGAATACTCCTTGGGTTCTCCGAATTTTCGTCGGATATTGCCGATAATCTTTACTTGTTAGGAAGCCGAATGCAAAAACAATATGTTTAAAATAATTTTTATCCTTCTTATTTTTCAGACCGTTTCCGTTATCGGACAAAATAGAAATGAACAATATATAAATACAGCATCCGGAAAACTATCTATTGAAAAATTACAATTTTCATTAACACATGAACATCTGATGTCTAATTTTGGGGCACCCGCAAGTGTGGTGTCTGTTTATGATAGTGCCACATTGTGTAAGCAAGTGATTCCCTATTTAAAAAAGTTGAAGTTGCTGGGTGTTTCATCCATTTTTGATTGTACGGCTGCCTACTTCGGAAGAAACGTTTCGCTTTTAAAAATTCTTTCTGATCGTTCGGGTATTCAAATAATTACCAATACCGGATTTTATGGAGCCGCAAAGGATGCATATATACCCGCATTCGCTTTTTCTGAAACTGTAGAAAAGATAGCCAAGATCTGGATTACAGAATTTGAAAAAGGCATTGACAATACGGAAATAAAACCCGGTTTTATCAAACTGGCATTTGATGACGGCGACCCTTCGCCCATCGATACTAAATTATTTGAGGCCGGTATTCTTACACACTTGGCAACCGGCTTAACCCTTGTTGTTCATACCGGTAACAATGTATTGGCAGCAAAAAAACAATTAAGCCTCTTAGATGAAAAAAAGGTAAGTCCGAGTGCATGGGTATGGGCACATGCCAATAAACTTAATGAGTTGCCCATATTAATTGAGGCCGCCAACAAAGGTGCATGGATTTCATTAGATGGGGTGAATGATTCGAATATTGATACGTATATTAAGACATTGGCAATTTTTAGAAAAGAAAAATTGCTACATAAAATTTTACTTTCTCACGACGGCAATTCTTTTCCAAGGGGTGGTGATATAAGAAGGTATGATGCTATAGCTTGTAGGTTGATACCCGATTTATTACTACATGGTTTTACGTCACAAGACATTCATCAAATAATGGTAATAAACCCAAAAGAAGCGTTTAGCATCCGCACAAGGAATAGCAAATGATATTTTTCTTTTTCCCATTTACCCATCGCTCTTTTGCATACCCTCTTACTTCAATTCTGTAAGTGCTTAAATACCAATACGAAAGTGCAGTCGATCTCCTTACTTCCATTTTTTTACAATACATGTAAAACCCTCAAACAGTTTTTCCAACAGACCTAATCAATTGATAAAAAAAAACAATGCGTTTTTATATAAAAAATTTTACTTATATTAGTAATCTAAAAACAAATGTTCATTTTATGAAAAAATATTTCATAACCCTTAGCATCACGCTACAGTCTCTATTGTTATTTGCCCAACCTGTTGTAAAAAAACAATATCCAAATCTTGACATCCCTTATAAAAAATTTGTGCTCGATAACGGACTTACCCTCATTGTACATGAAGACCATAAAGCGCCCATCATTGCCTTTAATGTATGGTACCATGTAGGTAGTAAAAATGAAAAACAAGGCAAAACAGGTTTTGCCCATTTGTTCGAGCATTTAATGTTTAACGGTAGTGAACATTATAACAAAGATTATTTTCAATTAATGGAATCAATTGGTGCCACCGATTTGAATGGCACTACCAATAATGATCGCACCAATTACTTTGAAAACTTTCCGGTGTCGGCTCTAGATAAAGTATTATGGATAGAAAGCGATAGGATGGGCTACATGATTAACGCCATCGACAGTGCCAAACTAAATGAACAAAGAGGGGTGGTACAAAATGAAAAGCGACAAGGTGAAAATCAGCCGTATGCAATTGCAGAAGAGTTAACAATAAAAAGCACTTATCCTGCCGGTCATCCTTATTCCTGGTCTGTGATTGGTTCAATGGAAGATTTAAATGCGGCATCTCTTGATGATGTGAAAGATTGGTTCAAAACCTATTATGGTCCGAATAATGCAGTGATCTGTATAGCAGGAGATATCAAGTCTGAGGAAGCCTTGGAAAAGGTAAAAAAATATTTTGGCAATATTCCCGCTAGCCCACCCATTGCAAAACATGCTGTGTGGCCTGCAAAAATGAATGATAATCATTACCAAGTTGCACAAGATCGTGTTGCACAACCCCGCCTACAGAAAACATGGAATATCCCGGGCTGGGGTTCCGCTGATATTACTCATTTAAATATGTTGATTGATATTTTAACCAATGGTAAAACATCAAGATTATATAACAGACTTGTGTATGTAGACCAACTTGCCACTAGTGTATCTGCATATACTGCTGATAATGAAATAGGCGGGCAGCTGAATATTTATGCTGATGCAAAGCCCGGCGTAGATCTCAATAAAATCAATGATATCATTAATGAAGAGATGAAAAAAATCTTGACGGTTGGTGTTACATCTGCTGAACTAGAGCGTGCAAAAACAAGGTCATTCAGCCAATTTATCAAAGGCATGGAACGGATTGGTGGTTTTGGTGGCAAAAGTGATATCCTAATTCAAAATGAAGTATTTGGAGGATCTCCCGATTATTATAAAAAAGTAAATCAATGGGTAGCGGCTGCTTCTCAAGAAAATATAAAAAAGGCAGCAACAACTTGGCTTACAACAGGTGAGTACCGTTTAGATATTTTACCTTATGGAAACTTTACAACTTCTCCTTCTGTACTCAACAGAGCCGAACAGCCGCCACTTGGCGCAAACCCTGTTGTAAAATTTCCGGAAGTAAAAGAGTTTTCTTTAAGTAATGGATTAAAAGTTTCATTGGTAGAACGCAGTGCCGTTCCGGTGATAAGAATGTCGCTGATGCTTGATGCAGGTTATGCGGCCGACCAGTTTGGATTACCCGGACTTGCTACTTTAGCCGGGCGCATGATGACTGAAGGAACCAAAACAAAAACATCTTTACAATTAAGCGATCAGCTTGCAGACCTTGGTGCAAACCTCAATAGCTTTTCTGATCTCGACAATTCATACTTAAACTTAACTGCATTAAAAACAAATTTTGATGCTTCGTTAAATTTGTTCTCTGATGTTTTATTAAATCCTTCTTTCCCGCAAAAAGATTTTGATCGAATTCAGAAAGAATTGTTGATCAGGATTAAAAATGAACAAGTACAGCCAGTATCTATGGGGCTACGAATATTGCCTAAGCTTCTCTATGGAAACGGCCACGCATATAGCAATTCATTCACGGGTAGTGGTACAGAAACAAGTGTTCAGAAAATTACAAGGGGGGATCTTGTGAAGTTTCACCAAACATGGTTTGCCCCAAATAATGCAACACTTGTAGTAGTTGGTGATGTTACCGAGAATGAATTAAAAACAAAATTAGAGAAAGGTTTGTCTAATTGGAAACCGGGAACTTTTCCGGCAAAAAATATTGGGCCTGTTGCCATCGCCACAAAACCCACAGTATTTATCATTGATAAACCGGATGCATTACAATCTATCATTTTTGCTGCTGAGATAAGCCCTTCTGCCAAAGACCCTGATTATGAACCCATACAAATGATGAACCGAATTTTGGGTGGTGATTTTACTTCTCGCATTAACATGAATTTACGCGAAGATAAACACTGGAGTTATGGAGCACAAACAGTAAGCATTGATGCCAAAGGGCCTAGTTTCTTTACAGCTTTTGCACCTGTGCAAACAGATAAAACAAAAGAATCCGTAACCGAATTGATAAAAGAGTTTTCTCAATTTATTGCCGATAAGCCTGCAACCCAAGAAGAGTTTAATAAGGTACAAGGCAATGCAGTATTGCAATTACCCGGTAATTGGGAAACCAATGCCGCTGTGCTAAACACATTGCAAACAGCCATCACTTATAACAGAGGGCTTGCATATCTGAACAATTATGCTTCTATGTTACAAAATCTTAGTTTGTCTGACATACAAAAAGCTGCAAAGAAAGTAATTATGCCTAAGAGCCTTACCTGGGTAATTGTAGGCGATAGATCTAAGATTGAAAAAGGTATCAAGGAATTAAACCTGGGTGCTATTAAATATATTGACAGTGAAGGAAAT
The DNA here is from genome assembly GCA_031417635.1 of Bacteroidota bacterium. GTDB lineage: Bacteria > Bacteroidota > Bacteroidia > Chitinophagales > Chitinophagaceae > Sediminibacterium. The sequence continues at coordinate 19,888 of JANOVY010000131.1, forward strand.
GAAGTAAAATAATGTTTTAATAAAATGGGATATAAACTTCATCTTCTCAGCAGCATGCTGCTCTTTTTATCATTACAGCCGTATGCGCAGAATAAAAAGGGGCAAATAAAAAATGAACCGATTGAATGGAGTCATTCATGGATTATTGCAAGGCCCGACACCGGTGCTTTACTCGCTTTATTGATCATCGGAGATTCGCATGTGGAGCGCTACCAGCCTGTTGTTGCTAACAAACTCAAAGGAACCTTTGTTGTTAGTAAAATAACCACATCCGGAAGTATGGGTAATCCGGAATACATAAACCAGTTAAAAGCAATGTTAGGCAATTTTCAATTTGATGTAATTTGTTTTAACAATGGCTTGCATGGAACGGGTTACTCGGCAGAAGAATATGCAGCATATATTCCGGATGTGTATCAATTATTAAAGAAAAAGAATCCCAAAGTAAAAATCATGTGGGCTACAAGCACTTCCAGAAGAAAGGCTAATCAATTGGAAAGTTTTGATGCTTACAATGATGATTTAATCAACCGCAACAAAAGTGTTATTGCATTTTGTTCAAAGAAAAATATTCCGGTGTTAGATTTTTATGAAATGTCAATTAAGCATATTGACTATTACACAAAAGATGGCATTCACTTTAATGAGATAGGGGTAAATGCACAAGCCCAACTGATTGTTGATGAGGTAACTAAACTTTATAAATAAAACAGATGAACAGATGAACAAGGAATCCGCCTATGGCGGAAACAGGGAACAGATGAATGACCGCTTTTTTTGTGTCATTCCGCTCCTCTCCGGAGATCAACTATTTTGTTAGTCTACCGTTCATATAAATTGATTTGTGCAGCTCACAGGTTGTCATTAGCTTCAAGGTATGTTTACCTTTTTTGTTTGGATCATCCTTTTTATTCTTTGCTGGCCCATTGCTCTTTTAGCATTGGTACTGTATCCCTTTTTTTGGCTACTGTCCATTCCCTTCAGAATTCTGGGTATTGCAGTGGATGGCGTTTTTGCGCTACTAAAAAGCATCATTATGCTTCCGAGTAAAATATTACAACACTAAAGTTCTGCTGTTGTGATTCGGGATAAAAATGAATATCTATATTCTTTTAGAACTCACTTTGCCTAATGGGGTATCTATTATTATCCCCACCAGGCAGCATACTTCCTTGTTGCAGGTATCGGGTACATCGAAAGTTTTATTTTAAAGCGAAAATAATTGATTCCACCTCTCTATAACTTCACCCTCAATTCATCCGTTTCCAAAACCTTCACCCATTCCTCGCCTATGAGTTTCTGATCAATTTTTAATTTCAGGTGTTCAGCCAAAAAAGTATAGGCACTCTGGCGTTTATTGAAGCCATAATCATGCTTCTCATTTACAAAATGTGCATTCGCTACTTTGTTTACTTGTCCATAGTAGGTATATATTTTTTGAAGAAAAGGATATTCAACTGCCGGGTTGTTTTTGGTCCAGTCGTCGCCGTCGGAGATTAGGAGCATGGGGCGCGGGGCTGCCAGTGCAGCTATTTCTACATTATTGGTTTGAAAGGATCCGTTTTTATGGATGGGCATTCCACTCTCACATACACAACCCCCAAAAAAATGTGCCGATACCATTACACAAGGAACAGATACGGCAATCCTATCATCAATGGCGGCCAAAATAATCGTCTGGGTTCCCCCACCTGAAGCGCCGGTTACGGCAATGCGTTTGGTATCTACATCGGGCCTGCTTGCCAAGTAGTCTACTATACGAATACTATTGAGGGTTTGTATTTGCAATGCCAATGGATCTTTGTGTTGGGTAGTTTGTACATTATCGCCATAGCCAACCATATCATACGCAAACACCACAGCGCCCATTCTACTTAATACTGCACAGCGCTTTTGCATATCTGAACGATAGCGGCCATAATCTTTGGGATCGGACCAGTGACCGTGTGGACAAAGTATGGCAGCAAAAGGCCCGGTCTGACCAACGGGTTCGTATAAGTTTCCGGTAATCCAAGAACCTGGAGAGCTTTCGATGGCCATATTGGTTACTCGGTAGCCATCAAGCAAATGCACTTTACCGGTTTTTATGGAAGGTACTGTTCTATTTGTCGAAAGATTGGTTAATCCACTGCCTGCCAAAATCTGGTGGCGAATATTTTTTGATCTTTCTTCCCATGCTGTTTTATTTGAAATCTTTTTAAGTAAACTATCTAAGTGAGATTTGCCTTGCGCTTCGGTCCAGTAATTACCTACACAGAGTTCTTGGCCAATGCCAAAACCTGATAACAACAATAGGCACAATATCGTTAGCAATCTTTTTTTCATAGCTTAAAAAGTTTAGGTATGAAAATAGATGTAATTCTTCGCATTGTCTACAATAAGTGATGTTGTATTTTATACGTATGAGTAAAGTGGGTAAACAGAATAAGATTACGATTGCGTTGGTTGCCAATACCCGGTTTGATTTTCAATCTGTAGATTAGGATTGGAGAAACTCGGAGACTGTAGGGATGACATAAAAGGATTCATAAGAAGAATGAAAATGAATTGTGCTATATGAACCTACTCGTATTTTTAATCTCTCTTTTGAATGGATAACCAGAATTTCGAAATAATTAGATGTCTTTTTAATCGTTTTCGTTTCTCTTTGTCAACCATTCATCTAATGGTTTTAAAAATAAGTTTACTGAAAGAATAAAAAGGGTAGCAATAAAAGTTTCTTTAAAATAACCTCCTGCTGCTAAACAACCAACCGCCGAGCAACACCAAACTGTGACAGCCGTTGTTAAACCATGTACACTAAGCCCTTCTTTAAAAATAATGCCGGCACATAAAAAACCAATGCCGGTTACTACTTGTCCAATGATTCTTGTAACATCTCCACTGCCTTTTTCTGTAACCAAGATAGAAAGCAATACAAAAATGGCTGCTCCTAGCGAGACCAATGTATTGGTTCTCAATCCTGCTGACTTATGATTCCATTGCCTTTCAAAACCAATCAACAAACCGGCACCCAAAGCAGCTAACAGACGTAATGTAAATTCTGTATTTGACATTTTCTATTGTGTTAACAATCATCAATTATTTAGATGTAAGTGCTTTCTTAATTTGCTTATCGGTATTATTCACAATTTTTTTTATGGATTTGTTAACCACCTTCTGAATTTTGTTTGTCAATTCAGATTAATTGTCTTTCAAAACTTTATGTACCGCTGCGATAAGTTTCGCTTTTAAAGGTTTTGCTACTGTAGACTTTGCCTTAACGGGCCTTGCTGGTTTCTTTTTCATAGCTGTTTTATTTAATGGTAATCATCCGCTCTTGCGTTATTTTGGTTTTATTGAGTTGGCAATGGCCTCTTTTTTGGGTTGATGGAATGATTGGCGTATGTTTTTAATATCTACCTTGAATTGTAAAGAAAACAATAGGCATTTATTGAGCAGACATTCCCCCGTCAATTACTTGTGTTGTGCCGGTAATATATTGACTATCGTCACCGGCAAGAAATAAAACCAATTTGGCAAATTCTATGGGTTCGGCATAACGCCCCAATGGGATAGTGGCTTCAAATTGTTTTTTCACTTCTTCACCATGTCCTTCAGAAGCTCCTTCCTCTATTAAACGCATCATCCTATTGTTTACAGGTGTCGGATGAACAGAATTGACCCTTATTTTAAGTGGAGCAGCTTCAATATCCGTTGTTCTCATAATTCCCACAACTGCATGTTTGCTGGTAACATAAGCACTAAGATTAGCAAAGCCAAGTAAGCCGGCTACCGATGAAGTCATGATGATGCTTCCGCCTTCTTTCATTTTGGGTAATGCATATTTATTGCCGAGCCATATTCCTTTTACATTTACCGCTATTACTTTGTCGAAAACTTCTTCAGGATACGCTGTAATTGGTTTTACCACACCTTCAATACCCGCATTATTGAAAAACACATCTATTTTGCCGAATACGGTAATTGCCTCATTAATATAGTGTTCCACTTCAATTGATTTTGAAACATTGGCAATAGTACATTTTCAGAATTCAACTCCTGTACAACTTTTTTCAATTCGTCTTCAAACAAGTCAACCAACAAAACTTTTGCGCCTTCTTCTAAAAATAACTTTGCAGTTATTTTTCCAATACTACCTGAGCCTCCGGTTATGATGGCTACTTTGTTTTCTAACTTTTTCGCTTTTTAAAAATTTGTTTCCGCGAAAATTAATTTTCACAACGATACAAAGTTGATCCCTATTCATGCTTATGCCCTTACACAATTAGGGAAAAAAGTTACAAAATTCACACACTACTTAAGTTAATGTCTAATGGTGTTGTGAGGTTGGACAGTATTACAAGTGATCTTCGCCGCAATTTTCTCTCGAATCGCGTCCGACCTTTTGTTCGTAATTCGATTATTCATAGAATATGAAACAAAAATCCCCAATCATTTAATTGGGGATTTTTGTTTGAGCTGATACTAATTTTTATGACCGCTATTTCTTTTTCTATTTCATTGTTGCACACACCATTTTTTGATATCCTTTCTTTAATTTTTAACAGGCGTATTCACCACCGGTACCGGCTTGGTCCAAGAACTGATATCCATCTTTTTGGAGGTTGGATATATTTCGTCCAAGGTATTGCCATCATACATTCTGCCGTTTTTAATTACGTTTTGTATGCTGTTGGTATTGCGAATATTGACCAAAGGATTTTCATTCATGATAACTAGATCTGCCAACTTTCCGGTTTCAATACTACCCAATTCTTTATCCAAGCCCAAGGCAGTAGCGCCTAAAATGGTGGCCGTTTTTAATACATCGTGCTGCTTCATGCCTCCGCTGGCAATGCTCCATACCTCCCAGTGATATCCCAATCCCTGCAATTGTCCATGACTACCTACACCCACCAAACCACCTTTTTCAACAATGCTTTTCAAGCCTTCTGCATGTTTTGGAAACACCTGGTCTTCGGGTGTAAACCATCCGCCTAAGGAACCGGCTCTGCGGGCAGCTTTACTACGCAATTCTTCATACGGTGTAAATCGGTTCAGCTTGGGATCGTGCAAAGGACTTTCGGTAGTATAGTAAAAGTTTTCTGCCCAAGGTCCGCCATAAGCAACAATTAAAGTTGGTGTAAGTGTAATTTTACTATTGGCAAATGATTGCGTTACATCTTTAAACAATGGATGGATGGGTAACGCATGTTCCATACCGGGATATCCATCTAACATATGGGTCATGTTTAATTTAAAGTCCAAACCTCCCTCAGTGGTCGGCATTAGTTTTTGTTCTTTTGCTGCCATAATAATCCATTGACGCGTTTGGCGATTCCCCGTTAAGTACATTTTTATGTACTGGGTTTTGTAGTATTTACTGTATTGCTCCAATACTTTTTTGGTTTGATCCAGACTTTGCAAATTATACATCCAAAAGCCCACACCTGGTCCGGTACTGTATATGCGGGGACCGGGTATTTGTCCGGCATCTACCATGTCGCCATAGGTAAGCACATCGGTAGTAGCCGTTTGTGGGTCGCGGGTGGTGGTAACTCCATAGGCAAGATTGGCTGCATACACCCAAATATTGCTTTTGTGCATTCCCCAGAAAGGCCACATATGTGAGTGGGTATCTATAAAACCGGGTGTAATGGTTTTGCCGGAGCAATCAACAATTTTACAACCGGCCGGTACTTTTAAAGAGCCTGATTTTCCTACTGCCTGAATTCGATTGTTTACAATTAACACATCGCCTTTTTCAATCACCTCATCTCCCTTCATGGTAATAATCCGGGCATTTTTTAAGAGCAATGAACCCAAAGGCATGTCTTTTTCATAATATACTTTTACTTGATTTTCTATAGGACTGTATTTTTCTTTTTTCTTCAACTCAGCCAAGAAAATACTATCCGCTTTTGCTTTAGCAGTATCTGCCTTTGCCAAAGTAACCAGCGAATCTGCCGCTTTCTTTGCAGCGGGTCCTGCTAATTTTAAGGCCGTTACACTATCGGTAATTCTTTTTGTCTCTACTTTTTTAGCCGCTTTTACAGAATCGTCAAGTGTTTTAGCCCGTTCGGTATCAAATACCCAATGTCCGTTTCCTAAGCTCCAGTGTATTTTTTTTCCATTTCCTTCCCATGCCGGGAACTCGCCCCCTATTTCTGTTAACTGTCGAGCAGGGAAACTACTGTTTTGCGGTGTGGCCACAGAAATGGTAGGCATTTTACCCGCTACCGGAATGGTTACTACATACACGTTGTTATTTACTTGTGCCAATGCCAAATCTCCCTTAGGTGCCATCAGAATAACGCCTGCACTACTTGGCATTTGTTGGGGTTCGCGCTCTTCCGTTATTTCGGGCAACATGCAATTATTGATCGGATCCTGCATGCTTCTACTTTTTCCCATCACATAATCATGGTCTGCTTCTGCTGCTGTACCAAATGTGGTGATGCCCGTAATTTTTACAAGCGATTTTGAGTCGGTACCATCCCAACGAATCGACAATAAAGTGCCGCCACCAGCATTTAAAAATATACGTTCGGTATCTTCCGTAAAATGTACATTCCCTCTATTGTTGGCATAGTCAATAAAATGTTCTTCGCCCCCGGCTGGATCTATCCATTGCAGTTTGGCCTCTGCATCATTGTATTGAGGCGACTCAGCATCTTTAAATACCCTATTGGGTGCTTTAAAATAAGCTATCCGATTGTTGTAACTCCATGCGGGCTGTGAATAAAAAGCAGATTCTGCAGTTAGTTTTTTTAAAGCAGATCCATCGGCATTTACTGTATACATGTTGCCACCCTCTTGTTCATTCCAGGTTACAAACACCAGTTGTTGGCCGTTGGGACTCCATGCAGGCATGGCTTCTACGAAATTTGAATTCGTTAATCTTTTGGGCACTCCATTGGGATAGTCCATCACATACAATCGATTGAGGGCTGTAAACGCCAATTTTTTACCATCGGCACTGGGCACGGCATCTCTTATTTGCGAGCTTAAAGCATGAGAAGTGTCTTTTACCGGATAGTTAAAATATAAGCGGGGCCCTAGTTCGAGTTTCACATTGGCTTCAAAAGCAATTTCTGCCGGGGCTTCTGTGCCTACCGATAATTTCCAGATTTTTCCGCCATAACTGGCTAACAAATATTTGCTATCGGGGGTAAAGGTCATACCCGGCAAAACACCCAAAGGTGCAATACTTTCTTGGTCATCTCTTTGTACAGGATAGGCTAACCAACGCTCTTCGCCCGACTTCAAATCTCGCAAAACCAATCCTGTTTTATCTTCATAGCGAGATCCATATACCATCCATTTTCCATCTTTACTAAGTGTGGGCGTAAATGCCGATCCATAACGTGATGTAATGGTATTGTATTCCCCTTTTTCTATATTATATGCCCCTATTTGGTATTGAGGCAGTAAGGCATTGTAATTCCATGGACCATTGCGCTGACTATAATACAACCATTTACCATTGGCGCTAAGAAAGGGGTCGATGGTTTTTAAACTGCCGAGCTGGTCATTCAGTTGAATACCGCCACCGCCATCTACATTGTACATCCATAAACGGGGTAGTCTGCGGCCTTTTGATGCGATGATATATTTACCATCGGGTGTCCATACCGCATTCACATAATCATCTACCGTTGTTTTGGTAAGTTGGGTGGTATCTTGTTTTTCAAAATCATAGATCCAAATATTGTCAGCACCGGTACGATCGCTGGTGAACAATAATTTTTTACCATCGGGACTAAAACGCGGATGCGCATCAAAAGAAAGGCCTTTGGTAATTTGTTTGGCTTTACCGCCGGCAAAGGGCAACGTATAAATGTCACCCATCATATCAAACGCAATGGTGGCGCCATCCGGCGATATGTCTAGGCTCATCCAGGTACCTTCTTTGGTATCAAATTGGATGGTACGTTCAGCTTTTAAGGGCAAGTCTTTATAGGTGGCATACACGGTGGAATCTTTTTTCAACGTGTCCGCCGGAGCACTTGTATGATCGGCTGTTTTGGGTAGTTGAATTGTTTTTCCTGTTGCACTAATAAAAGTGAATGAAATGAAGGCGACTACGAAGAAAATAATTTTGCGCATACTGTTTTTTTTGTTCGGATGATTAAGGTACAACACAAGATGGAAGGATACATTCTTCTGATCTATGTGTTAGCAATAAGACTAGGTGTAAGATTACTAAATCTTTTTGTAAGAATGAATGTGATGGGCCTTATTCCTTAATTTTTTATATTAAAAGTTGGAGAGGGGGGTGAACAGAGGAACAGAGGAATATTGAATATTGAACAGAGGAACAAAAAAACGCATTCAATCTTTTTCCGCCGAAGGCAGACACTCAATTCCTCTGTTCCTTGTTTCCGCCTTAGGCGGATTCCTTGTTCATCTGTTCAATCTGTTTTATTCTCGGCAAAATCTATGGAAGTATCGATTCGTTACCATTATTATTGCTACCTACTACTCCTCAAACAACAATTGAATGTCTCTTATCTGAGGTGCTGCTTTGGCTTGTAAAATATTCAAACGGAATACTTGGGCTTTTATCGGATCGAACGTTTTAAAACTTGCATTGCCAATACCCTTGCCCGATACAATTATTTTCCATTCACTGCCCGATTGATATTCTAATTGATATTGCTGTATGTTTCCGCCGGCTTCTGCAGCGGCCATAGCGCCTATGTTATAGGGCTTACCCAAATCGATCATCACCCATCCGGTTTTTTGATCGGGTGCTGCCTTCCAAATCGTTTTACCATCTCCATCCAATACATTACCCACAGGAAACTTTTCACTGTCTTGTGAGGAAGCCGTCACCGTTTTTCCAAGTGATGGAATGGGCTCTGCAATAGATACCTCTACCCCTCCATTAATAGTAAAAGAAATAACAGTGGCCATTGTATCCGGCGCATTTTTGGGTAATTGTAAAGTTGCATAAATACCCTCTCTTCCTATTTGTATTTTTGTTTTTTTATCGGCTAACAAGCGCGCATTGGATATTTGATTGTATATGGGAAGCTTCAATATGCCATCCGCCGGCCATTCAAACACATGCAAGTATAATTTGTTTGTTTTCTGTGTAACCCTGCCCCAACGTAAATACGTAAAGGGACTTGCCATAGTGCCATAAACCGCCTCACCATTCACTTTCAACCAAGTGCCAATTTGTTGCAATCTTTCTATGGATGCATCCGGTATGAGCCCTTCACTGGTAGGCCCTACATTTAATAAATAGTTGCCGCCCTTAGAAGCAATGTCTACCAGATTCCGAATCAATACTTTGGTGCTTTTCCAATTCTTGTCATAGCTTTTAAAACCCCAGGTATCATTCATGGTCATGCACGCCTCCCAGTTTTTTCCGGGAATACCGGTTGCAGGAATGTATTGTTCGGGGGTTTCTAAATCACCTTCAAAACCACCACCCAGCCGATTATTGGTAATGATATCGGGATGATTCTTCAACTCATTGGCCAGTTTTGTAGCCCGCTCTGTATTCATATTGGTGGGTGTATCCCACCAGATGATTGCAGGATTGTATGCGTTTAGTATTTCTCTTACCTGTGGCACGGCTACTTCATCAATGTATTTGTCCATATTGCCATTCTGCGCAGAATCCCAATGCCCGCCACTGGCTGCCCCACCGGGATGGTTCCAATCTTGTGCTTGTGAATAATACAATCCGAATTTAATATCGTATTTTTTACAGGCTTCTGCCAGTTCTTTAATAGGGTCTCTTTTAAAAGGTGTTGCCTTATAAATATTAAAAGGATCGGATGATTTGAACATGGCAAATCCATCATGGTGTTTACTGGTAATGACCAGGTATTTCATACCCGCATCGCTTGCTAATTTCACCCATGCATCCGCATTGAATTGTATGGGATTAAACCGGGCCGGATAGGTTTGATACACCGCCATGGGAATTTTGCCTCTATTCATGATCCATTCGCCAATACCGAGAATCTCTTTTCCGTCATACATGCCGGCAGGAACGGAATACACGCCCCAGTGGATAAACATCCCAAAACGCGCTTCTTTCCACCAATCCATTTTAGGATCATTGAGTGTTTTGCTTTGTCCGAATACAATCAATTGAATGGCCATGAATGCCAAGAGCGAAAGGGTTTTTTTCATAAACTATAATGAAATGAGTGAATGGTTTGATGTACTAATGTAAGATTTAATTATTTTATTATTATCATGCAATCATTTCCCCTCACTTGCGCAGCAAGGAGAGGTGTCCCAAGCGGCTTAGCGATGGGACGGGGTTGTTCTCTTGCCCGCATTGTCTCTCGAAGACCGCTTTGTCGATTGAATTGATTTGATAACTATGAAAACAAATTTTATTGAGGATTGCCTTTTTAATACTTTTTTATGCAATTCTCTCAATGTCGAAGTTCAATTTCGCTCAGGCCGTATGGCCTCGTCTTTGTTCCGCCGCTCCTTTGGCCTCTATCGAGAGACTTCTTCTGAGAATTTTTTTTTGATGATGATTGACGGTTACCCTATTAACTTTCTACCTCATTTTTTCAATCAAAAATCCCTCATTCGTAGTTAGCCCTCTAAAACAAAAAACCCCGGCAGTCTGCCAGGGTTTTTACTACATACCTATCCCCAGGATATGTAAGCCTTCTATGAAAAATTAATATCCTGTATTTTGTTTTAAATAACCTGGTAAATTAGACGCTCCATCAATAGCCGTTTGTGGAATAGGCATTAAACGCATATTCTTATTTGTATTGTTTTTTTCTGTCCATATCCCCTCATACTTTCCAAAGCGAATCATATCAGTTCTTCTTAGCATTTCCCAATACAATTCAAACCCTCTTTCTCTAAACAATAAATCCAATGTAAGGGTGGGTAAACTGCTTCCTACAAAATTGGCGGTTCGGCTGGTTCTAACCAGGTTAACATCTGCCAATGCACCGGCTGCATCATTCTTGCGCAATTTTGCTTCTGCACGCATTAAATACACATCAGCTAAACGAATAATGGGAATGTCTACTTCTCCAAAATTTCTACCACTAACCGATCCCTTGCTAAATTCATATTTTAAAGCACGAAATCCGGTACTATAATCACTTCCGGCAGTAGTAAAATCTATTTGTTCTGTAAAGTTTACCGGTAAATTGGGTTTGCTTCTGGTTACATTGTGCAATCTTCCTATTCGCAATCTCCCATCCGGACATTTTAAGAAAACACCATTCACCCGCAATAATCCAAATTGTTGCCCCCTTAATATTCCTCTATCATATTTAAAAGCAGCTTCAGCAATACAAGTATCTGTTCCGGTAATGGTATAGTTCAAATTCTTTTTGTAAAACCGCGGATCGGCAATTGCAGGATCAATCGACCCGTAAGCGTTTACCCAAGTTCTGTAATAATCCGGTGTAATGCCCGGTCCATCTGTTCCATTGGCCCCTGTATAAGCAGACAAAGGAAACTGATCTCCGGAAAGAGTAAAATAAGCTAATCGATTATGCCCATTTAATGAAGCTCTTTGATCAACTGCAAATATTAATTCTTTATTGGTATTGTTTTCATCATTAAACATTGCCCAATAATCTGCAGAAAAAGCATATTGATTTGAACCAATTATTCTGGTGGTATATTCATTTACCTTATCTAAATCTTCCGGTTTAAAATTGACTGAATTGGCATAAGGATCGCGATATACACCTGCATTCAAATACAATCTTGCCAATAATCCCCAAACACCTGCTTTCGTAATACGACCCGCGCCAACAGTGGTTGCTAAATTAGGCTCTGCTTCTAAAAACTGATTCTTAATATATTCAACCGCCTCATCTCCACGAATAATAATGGAGGCGGCGCCTAGATCATCTTTCTTAAAGGCGATTCCCCATAAATCCAATGCTACCATATTATAATATGCATACATAGCTTTTGCTTCTGCTATGTATACAAGCGCACTTGCGTCTTTATTGTCTTTTAAAGAATTCATGGCAGTAACTGCGCGGGAAATACTCAAAGTAACAATGGTCCATGTATTTCTAACATTCGGATCGGTACTGGTTAATTCATGACGATGCAAGGCAACATAAATACCATTATCGCCCCAATCGGTTCCGCCACGGTAAGGCAAAATGGCCTCGTCGGTAGAAATTTCCTGTAACGCAAAATAAGTAGTATGTTGAAACAAGGAAGGAAGCCCGGCATAAACCGGCGCAATAATTCCATCGGCTAATTGTTTTTCTGTTAAGCCTGTTACAGATGATTCATCCAGTACTTGCTCAACAAGTTTTGTACACCCTACTGTAAGAAATACCATTCCTGCCAATACAAATCGTAATAATGTAGTCTGCTTCATATTTTTATTATTTAGAAAGTAATGTTTAATCCCACAAGAAATGATCTTGCTTTAGGATAACTTAAATAATCAATGCCGTAACTAGATATTCCATTAATGGTTCTATCCGTATTTACTTCGGGATCGTATCCATCATACTTTGTAAACACAAGTAAATTTTGAGCGGTAACCGATAAACGTATTGCCTGAATAAATTTGCTAACCCCTAATGATTGGGTATTAAATGAATAACCAATGGCCAAGTTATTCAATCGTAAAAATCCGCCATCTTTTAAATAACGTGTGCTTACCGGCGCTGCATTACTTACCGATTCATTCGGTTCAGCAATGGCAGCCGGGGTAGTATTTACACTCTTAGATAATTTATTTTTGTAAAAATTAGAATTGGCCGTATTATCATAAATCTTATTACCCGATACACCATTAAAATTAATCACCGCATCAAATCCTTTGAAAGCAATGTTTCCATAAAAATTATACATAATATTGGGTAAAGCAGTACCTGCTGCAATCCGGTCTTTGTCAGTAACAGTTCCATCTCCGTCTGTATCTCTATAAGTACTTAATCCGGTGGCCCCTATACCGGTATACTCCCGTAAATAAAAGGTTCCAATGGGTTGTCCATTAATATAGCCATTGATAGTAGCAGAGGTTAATCCGGAACCTGAAGCAGAGCCGGAAGGAATTACGGAGTAAGGAGAATTGGCTACTTTGTTATTGATGAAAGTAATATTGCCACCAACGCCATAGGTAACTTTTCCGCTATTTTTAAGTTTATAATCAAGTTCAATTTCTAATCCACTATTGGTAATATTCATGTTTTCTACATTACTCCAATATGTACCTGCCGGCTGAATAGGATCGGCTGGAATTACCTCTAACAAAATATTATTAGACACTTTATTAAACCAATCAATGGTTCCTGTTAACCTATTTCCGAACAAACCGAAATCAATACCTAAATCTGTTTGTGTAGAAACCTCCCACTGAATGTCGGGATTAGATAATCTTGCATAGGTAATTCCTGCAGGAAAAGAATTGGCAGCTGTTAAAGGATAACTGGTGGTAGCACCTACTACGGCAGTAAACAATGATTGGGTAATTTTTGAAGGAATTTCTTGGTTTCCTGTTTTACCCCATCCGGCACGTAATTTTAAATTGGTGAATGGGCCGTTTTTAAGAAAGTCTTCTTCGTTTACTTTCCAACCCAATGAGAAGGAAGGAAAAAATCCGTATTTATTGTTGGCGCCAAACTTAGACGATCCATCCATACGGAAATTGGCTGTTGCTAAATATTTGTTTTTGTATGCGTAGTTAACACGTGAAAAAAAGGATTGTAATTCATTTTTTACAGCAAAGCCATTGGGCCTATTTGTGGCAAGTGTAAGTTCTTGCCCAATGCCCGGATTATAAATTGGTTCTACGCCACCAATCGGAAATCGGTTAATACTCCAACCACGTCCTTGTAAATAAATTTGTTGATACGAGTACCCGGCTAATGCAGAAATTTTATGTTCTTTGATATTAAAATTATAGGTTAAATAACTTTCTACTAAAGTGTTTCTGTTGATGTTATTGTAAGTTTCTAATCTGCCATCTCTTAATGGAACCGCATTGGCAAGTGATTGAATATCGCGGGTGGCTGTTGCGTTGTCGATACCTAAGTTTACTTTAAAAGTTAAATCTTTCGTCAACTTTAATGATGGAGAAATATTACCAATTATTCTGTTGATGTTAGTAATGTCTTTGTCTAACTCAAATGTTAATAATGGGTTATTGATATTTTGATACCCGGCAATTTTACCATTTGCATCGTATGCAGGATAGGTAGGATTGTTTGAAATAGCATCACCTATTACACTCCCAATATTAGGTCTAAGATTTTTTGTACTATTATAGCTAATATTGGCATCGATCACTAATTTATCGTCGAAGAATTTCTGGGTTGCATTAAACCTGCCTGAGTACCTGTCTAAATCATTCCCTTTAATAATTCCTTCTTGTTTTTGTAACCCAAAGGATGCATAATAAACTAGCTTGTCTGCGCCACCGCTCATGGTAAGGTTGTGGTTTTGCGTAATTGCGTTTCGGGTAATTAAATCCTGCCAGTCTGTATTTCCATTTTTATCGTCAACGGGTGTTCCTAATTTAGCAACTTCTCTGCGGAAATCACCTGCTCCATAAACATCCAGTTTATTAGCCATTGTAGAAACCCCAATGCTGGTATTAAAAGTTAAAGTAGATGTGCCGGCTTTCCCTTTTCTTGTCGTAATTAAAATGACTCCATTGGCACCTCTGGCTCCATAAATGGCTGTAGCCGAAGCGTCTTTCAACACATCAATCGATTCAATGTCTTGTGGATTTAAAAAGTTTAATGGGTCTCCACCACCTGTACTTGAATTGTCTAATGGAATTCCATCCACCACAAATAAAGGAGTACTTCCTGTTCTTACACCACCCGGACCACGAACTGTGATTGCTAAGGTAGCGCCGGGTTCGCCACTTGCCGATGTAACATTAACCCCTGCTACTTTTCCCTGAATTAATTGTTGTGGATTATTAATAATACCCCGGTTAAAGCTTTCGGCTTTTACGCTTTTTACGGCACCGGTAACGTCTTTTTTATTTTGAGATCCATACCCTACCACAACTACTTGCGCTAAATCATTAACGGCCGTTTGCAATTGAATATTAATGGTGTTCTTTTCACCAATAAAGATTTCTTGCGCAATGTATCCTAAATAAGTAACCAGTAAAACTGATTTATCGTTGATAACCGAAACAGAATAATTACCCTGCGCATCTGTAATAATATTGGTAGTGGTTCCTTTTATGGTAACGATTGCACCGGAAAGGGCATTCCCGGTAGTTGCATCTATAACGCGGCCATTGATTTTTCTTTCTGCTATGTTATTTACGTTATCTATTTTATCTGTTGAATGAGCAAAACCATCTTGCGCAAAAAACAAAACAAAGAAAGGTAGGATAAAGCGTAAGCATATCCGGTGAACCAATAATTGAACGGCACTTTTTTTCATTGATAATTGTAGTTAGTTTGGAATTAGAGAACGGCGAAATTCTAATTTATCCTACAACTATCTTTATAATACAGGTTATGAATACATTAACTGATTGTTACCGAAACATTAATTTATAGTAGTTGGATATTTTGTTTTACCAATTACAGAATACCTTACAACCTTGTTCAACACATTATCTTTGTTCTCGGCATAGTTTCTTGAAGAGGCTTCTGTGTACCCACGAGATAGGGGTGTATACTACCGGAAAAACTTTACACTTTTGGAGACATTACTGATCTGGCTTTACAGTAATTTTTGTTTTCCAATATTTTCATATTCGCTCTTTTCTTCAAATTTTACACATTTGTTGCAACCTAAGAAACCCATCGAATGCATTACCATGCCTATTTGGGCGGGGTTATTGTAGCCATCATTTCATTTCGTCTAACAGTTTTTTTAACCGAAACATTTCATCCCTTAGCTGCGCAGCCTCTATAAAATCCAAATCCCTGGCCGCTTTTTCCATTTCTTTTTTGGTTCTGTTAATCGCTTTTTCTAGTTGGGGTATGGTTTGATAGGTTTCCTGTTCCTCCGCTGCAGTATTGTTTACAATCTCCGCATCTCTTTGCAATGCATATGGATTAGAAGGATCATATCCCTTGATATCCAACACCGACCCTTGTGCAAAAACCTGCTCCTTGGTTTTAACAATGGTAGTAGGGGTTATGCTGTGCGCTATGTTATACGCTACCTGCTTTTCTCTTCTGCGCGATGTTTCATCTATGGTTCGTTGCATACTCTCCGTCATCTTATCGGCATAAAATATTACCCGGCCATCCACATTTCTGGCAGCCCTTCCGGCGGTTTGTGTTAATGATCTTTCATTGCGCAAAAACCCTTCTTTATCGGCATCCAAAATGGCTACCAACGATACCTCGGGTAAGTCTAATCCCTCTCGCAATAAATTCACACCCACCAAAACATCAATCGTACCCAAACGCAACTCCCTTAATATCTCTACCCGCTCCAATGTATCTACATCGCTATGTATGTATTTTGATTTGATATTGATGCGTCCCAAATATTTGTCCATCTCCTCGGCCATGCGTTTGGTTAACGTGGTTACCAATACCCGATCTCCTTTCTTTACCGTTTTATCAATTTCATCTAACAAATCATCTATCTGGTTTACACTGGGTCGTATCTCTATCGGCGGATCTAACAATCCTGTTGGTCTAACTACTTGCTCTATAACAACACCGCCGGTTTTTTCTAACTCATAATCTCCCGGTGTGGCACTTACAAAAACAGTTTGCCCGATTAAATTTTCAAACTCATGAAAATTCAAGGGTCGGTTATCCATGGCACTGGGTAATCGAAACCCATAATCTACCAACACTAATTTACGGCTCCGATCACCTCCATACATCCCCGCTACTTGTGGCATGGTTTGGTGACTCTCATCTATCACACACAAAAAATCTTTGGGAAAATAATCTAATAAACAAAACGGTCTGGTTCCGGGTTTTCGTCTATCAAAAAAACGAGAATAGTTTTCAATGCCACTACAGTAACCTAGTTCGCGTATCATTTCTATGTCGTATTCCACCCTTTCTTTTAACCGTTGTGCTTCAATGTATTTTCCGGTAGCTTTAAAATATTCTACCTGCGCCATCATCTCATCTTGTATCTCATGCATTACCTGCACAATCATTTCTTTGGGTGCCAAATACAATGTTGCCGGAAAAATAGCCGCATTCTCCATCAGCCCAATACGCTTGCTGGTTGCGGTTTCTATGCTTTCTATTTCTTCAATCTCATCTCCAAAAAAAGTAATGCGATAACCAAAATCTACATACGGTAAATTAATATCTACCGTATCTCCCTTCACCCGAAAACTACCCCTGCCAAAATCTCCTTGCGATCGGTTATACAATGAATTCACCAATGCATGCAAAAAACCTTGTCGCGATAACACCTGCCCTTTTTGAATTCTGATAATTCCATTTTCATATTCAGTAGGATTACCCATTCCATAAATACAACTTACACTCGCCACCACAATAATATCTCTTCGGCCACTTAACAATTGAGAAGTGGCTTGTAGCCGAAGCTTATCTAACTCTTCGTTAATACTCAAATCTTTTTCAATATATACATCGCTCACCGGCATATAGGCTTCGGGCTGGTAGTAGTCGTAATAACTTACAAAATATCCCACGGCATTATCCGGAAAAAATTGTTTGAACTCTCCATACAATTGTGCCACCAAGGTTTTGTTGTGCGTTAATACCAATGTAGGTCTTTGCAGGTTTTGAATAACACTTGCCATGGTATAGGTTTTTCCGGAACCGGTAACACCTAATAAAGTTTGAAACTGCTCTCCGTTTTCAATATTCTCCGTCAACTGCCGTATAGCCGATGGCTGATCGCCGGCGGGTTGATAAGGGGAGTGTAGTTGGAAGGGCATGGGGTGGTTTGGGGTTTGGGGTTGTGTGCGAAGTTAAACAGTGTTTTTTATGTTTTGCAAATCGGTTTGTGGTTGGGAGCGAAGTTAAATGGTGATTTTATGTTGTACCGTTTTGTTTTATTGGGGGCAACTTTTGAATACCATTCCTTTTTTAAAAAGTGGGATCATAAAAAAGCCGCTCCTACTAGAGAAGCGGCTACCGGATATTGGATGTAAACGGGGAAACTGATGAATTGATATTTTTAAAAATGCTTTGCTATTGCTCTTTTTACTTTTCGTTTATTGGCTACACTACTACAATTGGAAAGTATTGTTGCAACTGCTGTAATACGCCATAGCTTTTTAAGTTGCACGTAATACTACCATGCAATCCAATAGACGTGCCAAGAACTCATAATAAATACCTAAAGATTTGTGAAGAAGGCGTTAATGCGAATGAAGGTTGATGCCGAAGACAATCAAAAGGATTTGATTTACATATAATTTATTATTCTGCCCCATCGGGGCATCATCTCGGTAGCCAAATGGATTTTAATATTGTTTAGCGCCGTAGGTGCGACATATAAAATTTCGCACCTACGGCGCTTTTGATCTTGTTTTGATTATTGCTACCGATATATTGCCCCGATGGGGCTTAATGGAATTAGACGGGATGTAGTTATTAACCTGTTGAATTGAAAAACATTAGCCGTTGTTGGTTGCACTGCCGTAGTTGGTCGCTGACCAACAACAAATATTATTAGCAATTTTGTCCCGGCTTGTTAATGAATTCAGAAGAATACAAACGCCATAGATTCACAGATATGTTCTTTAAAAATCTGTGAATCTGTGGCGTCTTTTAATTGTCGTCGGTGGTTGCAATGCCGTGGTTGGTCGCTGACCAACAACAATATTTACATTTATTTCCGTACTATATTAAAAATAGGAAACGGAGGCATCAAGTATTGCTCTTTTTCATTCATCCGAGAGATCTTTCTTACTATGTCCATTCCTTTAACCACTTTGCCAAAAGCTGCGTATCCTTTTCTATCAGGAACATTCTCTCCGCCATAATCCAATCCGGGTTGATTATCCATACAAATAAAAAATTCGGTTCCTGCCGTACCCGGTTCTGATCTGGCCAATGAGATTACCCCATCGGTATGTTTAATACCCGTTTTTTGCGTGGACTCATGCGGTATACCCGGAATAGAAACTGCCAGCTTATAATTGGTTTTCCAAATGCCTCCTTGTATTAATTCTGTTTTGGGTGCATTGCTGGGTTGGTTCTGAATAGTTAATACCCGATAAAAGTTGGCGTCTGTAAAATAATCGGCATCTATATAAGATAAAAAAGCTGCCACCGTTTTTGGTGCTTGTTGTAGATAGAGTTCTATTTCAATATTTCCCTTCCCTGTTTGTATTTCAATATGGGGATTGCCTTGTTTTTTGGTTTGACAAGCATACAACAGAAGGGTTGCCAATAAATATAAAAACGGTCTTTTCATTTTTTCAACAAAGTATATAAACAATGAATGTGTAAATAAGGAATGTTAAGGAATGATTTCAAAAATAAAAAATTGTGTCTTTTCAAAAGCAGAAAAGTTATTATCGGCCACTAACACCAATGTGCTATGTCCATTAGGCAATTGTGGACCAAACGTTATGCCCTCAACATTATCAATATAAATGCCCAGAGAGTCCATATTCAACAATAGTTTTTTAGTCATCTGTATTGCTGCCGGGGATTCTATTAATGATCGGGTATTGATAATATTGGTGGCTTCCTCCATATTGGCAATAAATATTTTAATCGTGCATGGTAACCTGCCCGTTGAAAAAGATCGTTCCAAAACCAACCATTGCGTTTTATTAATTGCTAATATATCCGGAACCCCGTTTACCTTAAATGCATCTGCGGGTGTTGCCGGATAGGCAACAGGGTCTAATGTATAGGCATACTGCCCTATGTTTTTTCTACTAGCCACATCAAAACCAAAGATTCGAACCACGGCTTTATTCTCTAATACATCTGCCCTTGGTCCGTCTTCGAATAAAGGTTCTTCTACATTTACAAACAAGGTTTTGTAGTCTTTTGAAAAACTCATTCCTTCCAGTACTCCATTTTGTCTAGGGCCTTTTTCATTTGCGTTCATCAATAAATTAGCGGGAAGCAAAAACGTATCCAGGTATTGTCCATTGTTTGAAACAATGGTGATTGCAGGATTTGATAAAATGGTATCTTTTTCTCTAACAATTCTTTCGCCCTCGCTAGTCCAATAAAAATTTTGTGTGAAAGGATTGTATCGAATGGCTTCCGGATCCGGCGTCTTCCTTGTATTTTGTTTTGTATTTGGATAAGGCTGATTCTTTTCATCCAACAACGTGGTTGCTTTTATATATACCACACTATCAATCGTTGTATTGTTGAAATATATTTTTGCCGTATAATACCTAGCCGCATTAATAGCAGAGCGGTCGTCTGAAATAAGATAGTATTCATCCTTTGCAGCATTGTAATCAATACCCGATAAGCCACCGATAGTGGTTCCCTCGAATTGCATATTATGGGGTGTTACATATTCGCCAATTAATTTTAGGCTACCAATGGCTGAGCTTTGCGTTTGTTTTGTTTTTTGTAAAGAAGCACAGGACTGTAACAAAACAAAAATGATAAAAATTGTACGAATGTTTTTCAAGAAATGTACATTTGGATGGGTGTATAAAACAATTGTTGCCTTTCATTTTTTTAAACATAGGAGGCACATAGGTTAGAAACTAGTCAGATAGAAAAACCGTCACCTATGTGTTTAAAAAGAACAACTACTATATTCAGGCATCAAATACGATGAAACCTATCGATGATTTATTTTTTCTTATTCGAAAATATCCACGGTAATAATAGAGGTTCAGCAAAAGCATTATCCCAACTATTGTGGTTTGCATTGGGGTATTCTGTATACGCTACCGTTTCAACGCCTTTTGCTTTTAATGCTTTATAAAGGTCTCTGCTATACATTGGTAGAACTACATTGTCTAATGCCCCATGAAAAAGCCATAAGGGAACAGCACTTGCTTTTTTTACATACAAAGGCACTTTTGTAGCACCGCAAATAGGAAAAGCAGCAGCGAAATATTCGGGGTACCGTATCACCATATCAAAGGTGCCCATTCCACCCATAGAGAGTCCACCTATGTATATCTGTTTGGTGTTGATCTCTTTTTTTTGGGTAAGGCTGTCCATCAATTTCTTCACCAGCATTTGTGGAACAGTGGCGGTTTCTTGTATCAGCTCTGTTCTTTCATCTGTATTTGCTTGTCTTCTAAACCTTGCCCAAGAACTGTCTTTGGGGCATTGCGGAAAAATAACAATGGCAGGAAATTGTTTTCGGATTGAGTCTATTAAAAACAATTTCCCTCCGTGCATTAATTGTGCCTCATTGTTGTTTCCCCTTTCTCCTGAACCATGTAAAAACATAATTAATGGATAGGTTTTTCTTTTTTTATAGTTTTCCGGATACAATATTCTGTATTGCAAAGTATCGGTACCGCTAATAAATACTTTTTTTTCATAGGCGCTCAAGTCTTGTGCATCTGCGCATTGAATACACAATAGTATTGTAATAAAAGAAAGAAGTTTATTCACAATCAATTATTTTATTTTTTGTAAATATTCCGAAAAGTTCATGATGGCTTCAGAAACCACTGTCACTTGTTCTTTTACCTCTTTCCAGTCTCTTTGCTCTATTGCCTCACGAACGCCGGGAATGGTTTTTACACCATAGCCCGTATAAAAACCCGGTGCATAAATCGTGTGTTTAAACCAGTCTCTTTTGGGCAAGCCTTTTGGCGATAATAATTGTTGTTCTGCTCTATACAACGCTTTGTTCATGGCAGTATGATCAGCTTTAGAAGTCATTGATTTATTCCATACATCTGCTAATTGATGGGTTGCTTTCTCGAGCGATGTCATTGCATTGAGCAAAGGTGAAAAATCAATAAAAGGTACTTCTGCTTTTGCAGAAGGAATATTCCATTTTTCAGTTGGATCATTCGCTAACGCATATTGATTTGTTTTTATGATTTCATTTTCTGTAACTGTTGTCTCCCGCATTTGATCGGTTTTACTCATCAAATCTTTTACATACTCGTTGATGGTTTTATACAAACTTCTGAAATCAAATGGCAATACATCTGCATTGGCCATACGCAAAGCCGCGCGGCCTGCCGTTTTTGAAAGCGCTACCCCATATTCAAATGTTGGGTCTTTAAATTTTGCATAGTTATCATATGAATCATATATAGAATGATATTCCCCTCCTCCATTCTCTCCTCCATAACCCAGGTCTAAACAAGGGATGCCCAGGTGTTGAATAAAAGGCGAGTAGTCAGACCCCGAACCCAATGCACCTACAGTAATGCTAGTTTTACTCATCGCTTCTTTTTTATCTTTCGTAGAAGAAGCGTTTACAATTTGAGAGGCTTTGGCCCTTTCAAAAACAGATACTTTTGTTTGTGGGTCTATTACCTCTTTTGAAATTTCTGTTATCAATGTTTCAAATGCATGCGACCCTTCTGCACCTAAAAATCCCCTTCCATTGCTATCCGAATTAATATAGATAACCGCTTTTTGTTGTAACTCTTTTGCGTGGTCTTCTACCCATTCGGTAGAACCGATCAGTCCGGGTTCTTCTGCATCCCAAGCACAATACACCAATGTTCGCTTGGGTTTCCAGCCGGTTTTTAATAATTGACCAATGGCCTGTCCTTCTTCCATCAATGCGGCCTGTCCACTAACCGGGTCATTGGCGCCATTCACCCATGCATCGTGATGGTTACCCCTTATTACCCACTCATCCGGAAACACAGATCCTTTAATCATGGCAATTACATTGTACGCCGGTTTAATGTCCCAATTAAAATCAACTTTTAAATGCACTTTGGTTTTTCCGGGACCTATGTGATACGTAAATGGCAATCCCCCACTCCACTCATTGGGTGCTACCGGGCCATCCATGGCTTCTAACAATGGTTGTGCATCATGAAAACTAATGGGTAATACCGGAATCTTTAATAAACTAGGTGCTTCTAAACGATTTAATCTTTTTGCATTTTCTGTAGAGCCAATACCGGGTGTTAAAGGATCTCCCGGATAAACAACCATATCAAGCACAGATCCTCTTTGTACACCATACTCATTTTTATAAGCACCTTTTGGATAGGTTTCTCCTTGTGCATATCCATCATCTTTGGGGTCCGAATAAATAATGCACCCCACAGCGCCATGTTCCTGTGCAACTTTTGGTTTGATGCCTCTCCAGCTTCTGCCATATTTAGCAATGGCAATTTTTCCTTTTACGGAAACACCCAATTTTTCTAATGTTTCATAGTCTTCGGGTAAGCCATAATTTACAAACACCAGTTCTGCCGTTACATCTCCATCCGCACTCCATGCATTATATGTAGGCAATTGATCGGCTTGTCCGGATGTAGCGTCTTCTTTTAGTGCTGGCTCTTTAAGCAACGCTTTATATACGGTTGGTGAAACCATTTCAAGCAATCGCGTTTTGGGCGAAGGAAACAACACTTGATAGGTTTCTATGTTAGCATCCCATCCCCAACTTTTAAATTTCGCTAATATATTGTCAGCAACTGCTTTTCCTCCCATGGATCCTACATGGTGCGGAACAGCTGATAACTCTTTAATGGTTTGTCCAATTCTTTGTGCGCTTAATAAGGCATCAAATTTTTGTTCCAGTTGTTTTTGGGCGGTTCCCGTGTTATCGGTAAATCCGGTAATGCTTTTCTGGGCAATTGCCGGCAGATGAATAACGACAAAAGCAATGATGCTCGCGACAAATATTTTTCTCATGTAATTATGTGTTGATGGTTGTAATTGCAATGTAATGTTTATAATCAATTTAACCATATTGTTGGGTGGGCCTCATTCAATTATTTGTCATACAAGTAAGCCATACTTTGGCAGAGTCCGAAGAGAATAGAATATTGGTTTAGAAAATATTGGGTATTAATGGATAGGCTTCGCATAAAAATAAAAGAGAAATGAATGCGATCATTCAAGTGCCAAATTTTCAACCTTGTTATTGTATCATTTTTTCAATGTCAACTTTTGTTTATACTTAGGCCGTCCACTTATTTAAACATAGGCGGATGCATCTCATCCCATTGTGTGGCATCTTGGTAAGCTTTTGCAGCCGCTAATATGGTAGCTTCTTGAAATAGTTTTCCCATAATGGTAATGCTGGTTGGTAGGTTGTTTCGCTTATCAAAGCCGGTGGGTATGCACACCACAGGATGTCCGGTTAAATTAGTAATCGCTCCTTGGTTGCCACTTCCTCTAGTCGGACAAATCAATACATCTATATCGTTCATGAATGCCGTTACTTTTTGCATTAATATATATCGGTGCCTGTTTGCATTAATATATTCAACCGCCGACATTAGTCGGGAGGTTCTAAACGTATTAGGCCAATCAAACATTCCCTGTTTGGTCATTTCATCATCAATATTGTTTCTGGTAAAATCATCAAATGCGGCAGCACCCTCTGCACTAATTACGATGTCCATGATATTAAAATTATACACACCACTATCCGGAAAATTCACCGGAATTAATTCTACACCCATTTTTTTATACGCCGCTAATACCTTCCATTCATTGCGGCTCGTATCGGTAATTTTATCGAAATAATTTTTTGTATAAGCTACCCGCATTTTTTTAATATCGGTTTCGGGCTTGTAATTAAATGGCATGTTTACGGCGCTCATGTCAAGTCCGTCTGTTCCGTGTATATAGCTAAAAACAATGGCTGCATCTTCTGCACTTCTGCAAATAGGGCCTACTTTATCAAGACTCCAACTAAGGGTCATAGCACCGCTTCTACTAATGCTTCCAAATGTGGGTCTGAGACCGGTTGCACCGCAGGTAGCAGATGGAGATACGATAGATCCCCAAGTTTCCGTACCAATGGCAAAAGAAACCAATCCCGCAACTGTTGCCGATGTTGAGCCTGCCGAAGATCCAGAAGATCCACTCTTCAAATTCCATGGATTTTTTGTTCTTCCTCCATACCAATAATCGCCCATAGCCAACGCACCCAATGTAAACTTAGCCACCAAAACCGCTCCGGCTTCTTTCAATTTTGTATATACAAAAGCGTCTTCATCAATTGTTTGGTTTTTATATGGCGCCGCTCCCCAGGTAGTTTTAGACCCTTTTACAGCAAACAAATCTTTCAGCCCATAAGGAATACCATGAAGCAGTCCTTTGTATTTTCCTTTGGCTATTTCATCGTCGGCTTGTTGTGCTTGTTGTAGCGCAAGTTCTTCTGTAATTGTAATGACACATTGTAAACTGTCGCCATATTTTTTAATACGCTCTATAAAAAATTTTGTTAGTGCTACAGAACTTATTTTTTTGTTTTTAAGTAATGATGCCAATTGAGGTATGGAATAATATGCAAGCTCATTTTTGTCGGCAGGTATTTGAACGCCTGATGGTATTTTCCACTTGATGGGTTCTTGTTTTTCATCGAAGCTCATACCCGGCAATAATGGGTTTTGCCACAAACTCATGGGCACATTGTTGTTTAGTGTTTGTTTATGCATTTGTTGATAGCCCGAGAGGTTTTCTTTCACACCTCCATACATGGTATCGATCTCTGCCTGGGTAAATTTGAGGTCTAATAGTTTTGCTGCGGATTGTATGTCTTTTGTTGTAATGGTATCTTGTGCATTTATGTGAAACGAGATAAACAAGATAAAAAAGAGTGATGTTGTTTTCATGAATATTGTTTTCTTTTATGTGTGGTTTCAATGATAAGAAGGCTATTGTATTAGCGCTAATGTATTTCCTTGATTCAAATCACCCGTTTCAAAGCCTTTTTTAAACCAATACATTCTTTGTGCCGATGTTCCATGAGTAAACGCATCAGGTACTACATGGCCGGTGCTTTGTTGTTGAAGCCTGTCGTCGCCAATTGCATTCGCAGCATTCAAAGCCGACTCAAGATCGCCACTCTCTAAAAACTGTTTCATTTTTTGATTTCGGTTAGCCCAAACACCTGCATAAAAATCTGCCTGCAGTTCCATTTTTACAGACAATTTATTATAGGCTTTCTCGCTCATGTTTTGTCGCTCTCTTGCCGCTTTGTCGAATGTGCCCGAAAGGTTTTGAATATGGTGCCCAACTTCATGCGCTATCACATACGCCATGGCAAACTCACCCGGTGCCTGAAAACGGGTATCCAATTCACGGAAAAAAGATAGGTCTATATAAACCTTTTCGTCGGCGGGACAATAAAAGGGTCCAGTGGCCGCACTTGAAAATCCGCATCCTGACTCTGTTTGCTCAGAAAATAGCACAAGTTTTGGAAGGCTATAGGTTTTATTGTTTTCTTTAAATATTTCGCCCCATACATCTTCTGTGTCTGCTAAAACTACTTTGGTAAATGAGGCCAATTTCTCTTCTTCAGGACTTCTAGGAGCAGAAGCCGTTGTTTGTTGTTGCACAACCTGCTGAACAACTTCTGCAGGGTCGCCACCTAACAATAAATAAATAATGCCGATAATGATCGTGCCAATGCCGCCACCCAATGCAAGGCCACCACCGCCCATGCCACGTCGGTCTTCTACATTATCGCTTTCTCTTCTACCTTGCCAAAGCATATTTTGTTTTTTTTTAGATCAATTTAACCCATACATAATCATCAATCAGTTTGTTATTTTTTATCGCCGCCTTTCTTAGTATCGCTTCCAAATAAAAACCATTCTTTAGTAACACTTTCATGGATGATTTGTTCTGTGCAAATACATGGGCCTCGATCCTAACACAGTCAAATTGTTTATTGATATAATTAATTAGCTGTCTTACCGCCTCTGTTGCAATTCCACGACCCCAAAAATCTTCTTTAACAAAATACCCGATTTCTATCGTCTTTCGTGAAATGTCTTTTCCAATAATACATCCGATGCTTCCGGCTATTTGTCCTTCTGCTACGATTGCAAAATTCATTGTCGGATTTTCATTAGACACTAGTGCAATCCATTGCTCTGCATCTGTTATCAAATAAGGGTTTGGTAAAGCATCCCGAACATGATTCCAGATATTTTTATTATTTGCTACTTGGGCCAACGCCTCTGCATCTTGTTGTTCCCATCGCCTTACTATCACATTGGGGGTAGACATACCTTATTGTTTTCTGTATTCAATTGGGGGTTATTCAGTGTTTTTGTCTTTCATCCAAACCAAAAACAATTTATAACCAACCGAAAGAATGATAGGTCCTGCAAATAAGCCTATAAACCCTGATAACAAAAAACCGCCGGTTACACCAATAAATATTACCAGCATAGGCACATGTGCGCCGCCGCCTAACAAAAATGGTTTTAAAATATTATCAGAAAGCATTACGCCAATAAAATAGATTGTCCAAAGAATTGCTGTTATACTGCTTCCTTCTGAATATAAAAAAATAATAACGGGAATGATGATGATTCCCGGACCCAATTGAACTATCGCTAAGATCAATGCAATAAGTGTTAATATAGCAGCGTGGGGAACACCTACCAAAAAAAATCCAAGGCCTGCTAAAATCGACTGTATCAGCGCTACTCCTAACACTCCTTTTACTACTGTGCGTATGGTGCTACTGGTAAGCTTCAAAAACTCTGTTGCCCTATCACCAACAATTTTTTCAAATATAGCATAAGAGGTTTCTTCTGTTCCTTTTACTGCCAACAATATGCCTGCAATAACAATGGATACAATTACTTGTAAAAAACTTAATCCTGTTCCAACAATTGCCAACAGAATTACTTTTGAGGCTGCCAACATTTGTGTTTGGTACTTTTTAATAAATTCTGTCAGATGACCGGAAATTGATTCTAAAGCATTAAACAATTGGTCGCCAATAACCGGCCAGGTTTTAATAAAGGGGCTTGGCTTATCCAAACGAATTATGCCACTTTCAATTTGATCTTTAAAAGTAACGATGCTGTCTGTGACTGATGAAATAAAGATTCCTGCCGGAATTAAAATGATTGATAATAGCCCTATGGTGATAATAATTGAGGCCGCCTTTTTTCTCCCTCCTAATTTCTTTTGTAACCGGTTGTGAAGCGGATAAATAGCAATTGCAATGATGGCCGCCCATAATGTAGGCAAAATAAATGGCGACAATATTTGAAAACAATAAAACAATAACAACATTAATGCCCCCAATCGTATAGACAACTCGATTGCGTGTTTGGTTGTTTCGTTTAATTGATTTTTCATGATAATTATTTTGGTGTGTTCCTTGTTTATTCTTCGTTTTTGATTTCGCGATTTAAATAGTCGGTATAATCGGGAAGCGTTGACTCATACTCTCCATGCATAAAAGGCGAGGTCATAATAAAGTCTGCCGTTGCCCTATCACAAGCCATGGGTATATTCCAGGCCACGCATAAACGCAGAAGCGCTTTTACATCACTGTCGTGTGGTTGCGCCTCCATGGGATCCCAGAAAAAAAACATCATGTCAATTTCTCCGTTTGCAATCATCGCGCCAATTTGTTGATCGCCGCCAAGTGGCCCGCTCAATAATTTTTTTACGGGTCTGTCCAAGGCCTCTTCCATCATTTTTCCGGTTGTGCCGGTTGCAAACAACTCGTGCTTTGCCAACGCCTCTTTGTTGTGAATAGCCCACTCTAACAAATCAGGTTTTTTATGGTCATGCGCCACCAGGGCAATTTTTTTTCTTTTGCCTAAAATCTTTATTGATGACATGTGTATTTATTATTCGTGATTACGAAGCTATCATAATTTTGGCGTGTTTAAACACGTTTGGATATCTCATTAATTCTGCCCTCCATCTAACGGCTACCCATGCCGATAGTGGGTGAATAAGCAAAATGATAATTATTGTGATTGGGTTGATAGAAAAATGTATTAATAGAAGTAGCCATAGTAATAAATACAGCGGGTATATTATTAGTAGTGCTCCCAATAATACCGAATCAAAAAAAACGGTGCCCCTGGTCTTTTTTTGTATAATCGTTTTTAAAAGAAAATACAAGGGTGCATGTAAAAGATAGCCTAGCAAGCCCGGAAGAAAATATAGAAATTGAACTGTTTTTTTGGTTGCCGGATTTCTTTCCGGTACATGAATATTTTTGATTAGCGCTGCAAATATTCTTTCATTAAAATAGCGCATGTTTTTTGCTTCTTCATCAAATAGTAACAACTCTTTTACAGGAATCGGTGTTCCCGCAACCATGTTGATGGTCTTTCCAAATTTTTCAAACGAATCATAGGCAATTCCAAAGGGCATTACATGGAGACCCTCTTTGTCTATGCTATCTTTAGCAATACGCGACGCTCCTTTTTTAAAGGGTTGTAATTCGTGTTTGTGTAGGCTAATTCCCTCAATAAAAATTAACACGATACCGTTGCTATTCAATATTTCTTTGCTTCTTTTAAAGGTTTCTTCATTTAAAGAAAGGTTTTCTTTTCCTTCGCTTAACCTGTAAACCGGAATCATATTTAATAAACCGAATATGTATTTAGCAACCGGACTATTAAATGCATCGCCCCTAGCTAAAAAGTGAACCGGGTGTTTAAAATGAACGCCAATGATGATTGCGTCTAAAAAAGAATTGGGGTGGTTGGCGGTTATTAGGAGTGGGCCCCTGTTTTTTAAATGCTCAATATTGCCAATGGATATTTTTCGACAAAATATTTTCAGCGCCAACTTAACGGCAAATTTTATTGCTGGATAAAACAAGGGTCGGTGGTTATTCTCTAAAAATAAGGAAGGTTTTGTGAATGGGTGTCGCTTTCTATTTTTTATTTTCTTGCTCTAAATAGGCAGATTATTTCCTTTATTCTATATTGATTTAGTTAATTACTAATTCGGGGGCAATTTATTGCCTCTTTTCTCTGTTTTTTGGCTTCTGCTCATTTCTCTAAAAAATAAAAACCACCCCTTTTTTAAAGAGGTGGCCTTATTAACTAACCCATCGAAAAACAATTTTTATGCCTCAGCCACGGCCTTTGATTCGTTTACTTTGGCCCTAATTTTTGCCTCAATTTCATTGGCCAATTCAGGATTGTCGTGTAAAAGCGTTTTTACAGAGTCCCTGCCTTGCCCTAATTTGTTACTTTCATAGCTAAACCAAGATCCACTTTTCTGGACAATGCCCAGCTCAACACCAATATCAATAATTTCACCCAATTTGCTGATTCCTTCACCAAAAACGATGTCAAATTCGGCAGCCCGGAAAGGAGGAGCCACCTTGTTTTTAACCACTTTCACTTTTACATGGTTTCCTACCGCAGTATCGCCATCTTTTATTTGTGTCATTCTTCTAATATCCAACCTTACCGAAGCATAAAATTTTAAAGCATTTCCTCCTGTTGTTGTCTCGGGATTTCCGAACATAACCCCAATTTTTTCGCGAAGTTGGTTAATGAATATGCAAATGGTATTTGTTTTATTGATGGTGGCCGTTAATTTTCGCATTGCCTGGCTCATCAATCTTGCATGTAAGCCCATTTTACTGTCGCCCATTTCTCCCTCTAATTCACTCTTGGGAACCAATGCCGCTACTGAATCAATAACAACCACATCTAATGCTCCTGATAAAATGAGGCGGTCTGCTATTTCTAGGGCCTGCTCACCATAATCGGGTTGAGAAATCAGTAGATTGTCTACATCAACACCCAGCTTTTGCGCATATGCACTATCAAACGCGTGTTCTGCATCAATAATAGCACACATGCCGCCCTTTTTTTGTGCTTCGGCAATCACATGTATGGCAATGGTTGTTTTACCCGAAGACTCCGGTCCATATATTTCAATGATTCTTCCTTTTGGTAATCCACCAACACCCAATGCAATATCCAGGCCTATGGATCCCGTAGAGATTACTTCCATGGGTTCTTGGCTTTTTTCATTCATCATCATTACGCTGCCCTTACCGTAATCTTTATCAATCTTGTCAATCGTCAGCTTTAGTGCCTTTAGTTTTTCTGCGTTACTCATTTTGTTTAGAATTTAGAGGTCAAATGTAATTGAGAGATAAAATTAGGGGTTTTTTATTATCAACACTAATTTGTTTAGTATTTTATTTGCTAACGAGTTTAGTTAACTGCTTATTGTATGTCCGGCAATAAAAATAGAGCGCCTGCTTCAGTTAGTCTTAGGTATAAATACCTGTTTTTTGTTGATTGTGGCTCTTTTTGTCAACCTAGCGTATAAACCATGTCTCTGTTCCAGCCATGATACTCAAAATAACCCAGTGTTTGAAAACCCAATTTTTCATAATATCGAACGGCTCTTTCGTTTTCATTTTGCACACCTCCCCATAAAATGATCCTTTTTGCACCCTCCGGTCGGATTTTCTCAAGTATATGATCAAACAATTGCTTTCCATGCCCCTTACCTTGCCATGCATCGGCTACCGATGGCGCATATGTATAATCTGTGTCTTGAGAAAGCACTAAACCATAAGCAGAAAGCCTGGCACTGTCGTGTAACAAAAAGCCTTTGTGAATCGTTGCATATGCAATCACTTTGTTTTCGTGGGTTCGAAATAAAACATATCCGGCGTTATTCTTTTCTTTATAAAAAGATTCGATAGAAGCATTGTCATATGCGTGGGGCCCGAACCGTTGTCTTGTTTCAATACTTAACGCATCTAAATAAGATCTCAGTATTTTTGCAGGGTCGGCCTGTATTTGTTTTGTTTCGATCAATTCATTTGTTTTATGTTTAAAAATGTTCATGTTTTTTTGGTTGCGTTACTTACCTTTTCATTTGTGAGCGCCCAGAATGATTGGTCGTTGAAAATAAACAAAGAAGGTATAAAAGTTTTTACACGCACCGCCAAAGACTCTAAAATAAATATTTTAAAAGTAGAATGTGAACTTGAGTCAACGCTTTCGCAATTGGTTGCTGTAATATTGGATATAAAATCTGCCAATCGGTGGCAATATAAAACAGAAAATTTTGCACTGATCAAACAAGTATCACCGGCAGAGTTCTATTATTATGCAGAATCTCTATTTCCTTGGCCAGCTTCTAACCGCGACTATGTGTCTCATGTAACTGTTAAGCAAAACCCACAAACAAAAAAGGTTTTTATTGATGCAATAAATGTTCCTGATATGGTTCCGATAAAACCAAACAAGGTTCGCATCGTAAATTCGTTTGGCAATTGGACAATCACGCCGATCAACAAAAACCTGATTGGGGTTGAATATACCTTACAGGTTGATCCTGCGGGTTCATTACCGGCACCTATTATCAATGCTTTTCTTACAACAGGGCCCTTTGAAACATTTAAGAAATTAAAAACACAAATCACCCTGGCCCCATATGCTTCTGCCGTTTTTCCTTTTATTATCAATTAGTATTTTGCTTACCTTTTGTTTGTCTGTCTTCTTTTATACCACAATACAAATCCGGTAACACTTAAGAAAGCACCGGATAGACCCAAAACAAAGTATACAATTTTTATGGGTAGTCCCCCAAACTTACCATAATGAATTTGTGCATTAATGATATCGTATCGGCTATCCTTTTCTATATCATCAACAAACGCGGTTTTTGCAATAGCGCCACTACTATCTAAAAAAATAACATCCGCCAATTTCTTGGAGTGAATAATGGAATTTCTTTTCCGGCTTCCATATACTGCCGTTTTTCTGGTTTGGTTTTGGGCAAAATAAATAACATAATCGGTAAAATCGGGGTATTGTTTTTTAGCCTCGTCAATGGCGCTGTCTATTGAAAAAAATAAGGGGGGCGTTGTTTTTAATATAAGTGTGTAGGGTTGTTGCGCTTGATAAAATTCTTTTTTAAAAACATATCGTTGCATCCACACACCGGTGGTTGCTATCAACAAGTTAAATAAAAAAGCATACACACCAATTATTTGATGGATGTTGTTTCTTTGAAACGCTTTTTTTCGAAACAACAAAACGCCGACAATTTTATTTCTGTAAATAAATGCTCCCGATAGAATGCTGATCATAAATAGACAACCAAAAAATCCTAACATCCATTCGCCCTTCTTTTCCA
The DNA here is from genome assembly GCA_031417635.1 of Bacteroidota bacterium. Classification (GTDB taxonomy): domain Bacteria; phylum Bacteroidota; class Bacteroidia; order Chitinophagales; family Chitinophagaceae; genus Sediminibacterium. The sequence goes on from JANOVY010000131.1 coordinate 52,776, forward strand.
AGTGAAAGGAATTATGAAATGTCGATAACCAACTCATAAAGTTTCCGCTAATGTCTTTACTCCCACCTCGTGTTTGTAATACGCTTCCGTTTGTTGGATGCATCAATACTTGCTTACTCTGCGTTCCCATTTTATAAGAACTATCATACAAAGAAAAAATGATGGGTTGATTGGTATTTAGTGGTAAGCTTACATTGCTTATTTGCGCATGTGGGAACGCTTTTTGTAAATAATAAAAACTGCTATCGATTGATATATTTTGTTTTCCTTCTGCGTTTTGTATTCGAGGAAATTGCCAACTATCCAGCTCTTCGTGAAAGACCAAAAAGGCGCCGGATAATGACATCAGTAAAATAAACACGCCAGATAACAATCCCGTATAAGCGTGAATGGTAAACAGCGCTCCTTTTTTCATTTAAATTGCTTCAACAAAATTTTCAATAAGAGAAAAACGAAGGAAAGAAGGCGTGTCTCTTTTTCTTCGTTTTTCTCTTATTGATATGATTAAATATTTGGGTTGTCTTAGTTTTCTCCCTCTACTTGTTTCTTGATGGCGACTAATATTGGATTCCAGCCTTCGCCATTATTATAAGATTGCTGATACCTTCTTTCTCCTTCTGCAACTTTTGAATAATCTCCCTGTGTAACTTCTAAAATTGTTTTCCCGTTTTCAGAACTTAGTTGATAAGAAACTGTCAGGTAATTCTCAACAATATCTTCCATAGTAGAATTGGGATCAAATACCGTGTATGCTAAATAGTGATTGGGATCAATTTCAACAATGTTTCCTTTTACAAACACCATCTCCTTTCCTTCATAATTTGCTTTCCACATCAAAGAACTTCCCGGCTGCCAATCCGATACAGTTTCACAACCAAACATATATTTTTTTGTTTCTGCCGGATTGGTAAGGGCGTCCCATACTTTTTCCTCTGTTGCATCTATCACAATTGTACTGATGATCATTTTGGGTTCGCTCATCGTTTTATTTTTTTAGTCATTTTTAAATTTTTAGAAACTAGCCAATCAGCCCTGCCGCTTTACTAATTTCCATCATTCTATCCATTGGAATTTTAGCAGCCAATCTTAGGCTTTCTTCCATCAAAATTTCCGGCTGTTCATATTGCATACACAGGTATAATTTTTCTAGTGTATTCAGTTTCATATGCGGACAATCATTACATGCACAATTATTAGTAGGCGGTGCCGGAATAAAAGTCTTCTTTGGACTATTCTGTTGCATTTGATGTAGTATTCCTGTTTCTGTGGCAACTATGTACTGTGTGGCGGTATCTTTTTCAGAATATTTCAATAATTGTGTAGTGCTTCCTATATAATCCGCAACAGCTAAAACTGCTTCTTCACATTCAGGATGAGCAATCACTTTTGCCTGCGGATGGCGGATTTTTAATTTAATTATCTTTTCTAAACTAAATATTTCATGTACCATACAAGCCCCATTCCATAAAACCATGTTTCTGCCTGTTTTTTTGTTTAAGTAAGCACCTAAGTTTTTATCGGGGGCAAAAATAATCGGCTGGTCTTTTGGCGTACTTTCTATAATTTTTTCAGCATTTCCGCTTGTACAAATAATATCACTAAGTGCTTTAATGTCTGCTGTACAATTGATATAAGAGATGACAATATGGTGTGGATGTTTCTCTTTAAAAGCTTTAAAAAGTGGTGCAGGAGCACTATCGGCCAAAGAGCAGCCGGCTCTTAAATCGGGCAATAAAACTTTTTTTGAAGGATTTAAAATCTTTGCGGTTTCTGCCATAAAATGTACCCCGGCAAAGACAATGATGTCTGCCGATGTTTCACTGGCTTTTTGTGCCAGGCCCAAACTATCTCCAATAAAATCTGCCACATCCTGAATATCAGGCTCTTGGTAATAGTGTGCGAGAATGATGGCATTTTTTTCTTTCTTTAGTCGCTCAATCTCGGAAAATAAATCCAATCTAGGATCAATTTCTACATCAAAAAATCCGTCTGTGGCAATTCTGTTTTTATCAATGTTCATAAGTCTTGTAATAGTATTTAATAATACCTTTTAATATCAATTAACTACTATTATTACGGGAGTGTATATCGTGATAACTTTATTATCCACAAATATGAATGTTAATGTTTCCAGGTTTATTAACAGGTATTAACATTCATATTCACAGCCTTGTAGTTTATTTCTATTCGTTTTTTTATTCATTTCAACACCGGTGGATAAACCATTACACATATTTATTATTTTACTATCCCCTTTTATTAAACTGTTAATCAACATGGATAAATAACAAGTGAACTTTACCCAAACGGTTATCTTAATACGAAGAATTCTTATTTATTCTTCCTCTTTCCACTTTCTAAAAGGCAAAAAACGCGATTATCCACCATATTTTGTGCTTATTAACAAGGAATTGTGCATTTTTTGTTACACCTGAACCCCTAAATATTTTGTTGAAATCATGGAAAATTAAAATATTGGTACCCAAAAATTACATTATTCCTTGAAATTCTTAGTGTTAAGTAGGTTTTCCACAGTTTGTTCTAATGTTTTATTCCCCTATTTTTGCCTCCCGTAAAAAGCGGGATAAAACAAATTCAAACTAATTAAACTATTATGTCTGTAATTCAACGTATTCGTGATCAGGGCGCATGGATCATCTTCGGAATTATTGCTTTGGCATTAATTGCCTTTATTCTTCAAGATGGGGTAGGTAGGGGCGGAAATAGCTTTTCCAATTCTTCTGTTATCGGCAAAGTAAATGGTGAGACCATTGATCGTGGCAGTTTTGAAGAAAAATTAGCTTTACAAGAAAAAATGTATGCCGGATCTGGTCAAGTTCCACAGCGGGAACAGCTCATCAGTTCTGTTTGGAGCCAGGAAGTAGATCAGATTGTTTTTTCGCAAGAATACAAAAAATTAGGCCTTCAAATTTCTCCAAAAGAATTGGCCGATATACTTTTTGGTAACAACTCTCCATTGCGTCAAGAGTTTACCGATAAAACCACCGGTATATTTAAAGCCGACGAAGCCAGACAAGCTTTTGCACAACTTAAAAAAAGCAAAAACGAAGAACAAATAAAAATGATCAATTCTGTGTATATAGAGCCGTCAATGCAACAAGCACTACGGAATAAATACCAGAATTTATTAATACAGGCTGCTTATGTACCAAAATGGTTATTAGAAAAACAACAAGCCGACAATAATGCCATCGCTTCATTTTCTTATGTATATGTGCCTTATGCTTCTGTTAGTGATAGTGTAGCGAAGGTTAGCGATGACGAAATACTTGCTTATGTAAAAAGCAACCCGACATCTTTTACAAAAACGGAAGAAACAAGAAACATCACTTACGTAGCAGTAAGCGCTGCTCCGGGTAAAGTAGATTCTGCTAATACACTCAACCAGATTTTGAGTTTACAAAACGAATTTGCTTCTACTACCCCGGCTGATGTGGACGCTTTTTTAAATAAAAACGGCACCGACCTTCCCTATTACAATAGTTACTTCAGTAGAAGTAAAATGCAACAATCAAACAAAGATTCGCTGATTAAAACACCGGTGGGTGGTTTATTAGGGCCTTATACCGACGGACAGAATTATGTGATTGCGAAAATGGTGGCAACAAAACAGTGGCCGGATAGTGCAAGTGTTCGTCATATTTTAATTGGTACAATTGAACCAAGTTCAGGTCAGGCAATTCGCGAAGACTCTGTAGCTAAAAAATTAGCGGACAGTATTGAACTTGCCATAAAAGGTGGAGCAGACTTTGTTGCACTTGCTAATAAATATTCTGATGATCAGGGTAGTAAAGACAAAGGTGGAGTATATGAATTTTTCGAACAGGGAAAAATGATGCTACCATTTAATGATTATTCTTTTGATAAGCCGGTACGAAGCAAGGCCGTTATAAAAACAGATTTCGGCTATCATTATGTAGAAGTATTGGCTCAAAAAAATGTAAATCCTGTATATAAAATAGCCTATTTGGCCAAACCTATTTTAGCCAGCAATGAAACAGTAAGCGCAGCCAGTACGGCCGCCGCATTGTTTGCTTCTACCAGTAAAACACCCAAAGATTTTAATGCAAACGCATTAAAAGAAAATAGACAACTCATGCCTGCAAACGACATTAAGCAAAATGATTTTAATGTTAATGGCATTGGCGCAAGCCGCCAGTTGGTTAGATGGGTTTATGAACACGGAAAGGGTGATGTATCTGAGCCGATTGAAATTGGGGAGCGTTATATTGTTGCGATGGTTTCTGCTGTTAATACAGTTGGACTGATGTCTGCTGCAGAAGCAAGACCGACCGCAGAAAGTTTTGTTCGCAACGAGAAAAAAGCGAAAATAATAGCAGATACGAAGTTTAAAGGAAACACCCTTGAAGCATATGCATCAAGTACAGGAGCTTCCATATTACAAGCCGATAGCCTTGCTTTTTCTGCTCCTTTTATAACCGGCGTGGGCAGCGAACCCAAAATAATTGGTGCCGCATTTAACAAAAGCCTTGTTGGTAAAGCCAGCCAACCCATTGCAGGTTCCACGGGGGTGTTTAGTATTAAAGTTCTAAGCAATGGGGCAAAAGCTTCCATGACTGATGTGGCCACAATAAAACAATCCATGATTCAAAGCTCAAGAATGTCATCTTATAGAGGATTAGAGGCTTTGAAAAAAGCGGCTAACATTAAAGACAACAGGGCCAAGTTCTATTAATTGTTTATACACGTATAATTTTTAGCCCGATGCTGTAAAGCATCGGGCTTTTGTTTTACGCATCCCGAAAACAAACAATCAAACAGAGCCGTAAATTTGTTGGGTAAAGAAAAAAACCATGTCTGATGTTTTTGTCAATAAGGTAGCAGAAAGCGGCTTGATTACGATTGACCTTGCAGAATATTATCCAAAAGGAACCAATATCGTTTTTGATGTAAAAGAATACCTTTTTATGGGGCTGATACTTAAGGAAAAAGATTTTAGAGCGGCACTACAAACAATAGCCTGGGAAAATTATACAAATGCGCATGTAGCCATAACTTGTTCTGCCGATGCCATTATTCCTGTTTGGGCATATATGCTTGTGGCGAGTAGCCTGCAACCTTTTGCCGCCGACATCGTTTTTGGAGACGAGCAAAAAATGATCAGCACATTGCTTTTAAAAAACATTGATGCAATAAAAGGGGAGGAATACACAGACCAGCGTGTGGTGATTAAGGGCTGTGGGGACATTTCGATACCGGATACGGCCTATGTTGAAATTACAGCAAAACTTCGCCCCTATGTAAAAAGTATTATGTACGGGGAACCCTGTAGTACGGTGCCTGTTTATAAAAAACCCAAACCACCAAGCGGCCGGGACCTTCCTACAAACCAATCCGTTTAACCGGGGCTCTGTTCTTTTCTCGTCTTCACTTCTTCAAAACGGCCATCATAATCTTCCCGGATGGTTCCAAAAACCCGATCCCAAAAAAGCAGGTACAGACCATAATTTCCCACAAAGTATTGGTGGTGTTGATTATGACTGACCGATGTGTTAACCCATTTGCCAATCCATGTTTTATTAAACCCTCTTGGATATAACTCATAGCCCAGGTGTCCATATACATTATACATAATAGACATTAAAAAGAAAATGGCCAGGTGTGAAATGTGAATAGGAATGGTGAAGTAAAAAATAACAACAATGCCCTGTTCCACTACTGCTTCCAGCGGGTGAAAAGCATAAGCGGCCCAGGGTGATGGGTTGGTTGATTTGTGGTGCACCAGATGAAACCACTTAAACAGTGCTTTGTGATGCATGATCCGATGCGTGAAATAAAAATAAGTGTCATGCATCACCATCATGAGGGGAAAGGCTAAAAAATAATAGACCCATCCACGTTCGGCGATCTCTTTATATCTGGTGGTATAAGGAGCAACGGCAGGATGATTTAATAGAACAACAATGGTTCCAAAAATAAAAATGGTTAATGAAGAATAGCCAATTTCTCTTAAGTAATCATTGTTTTTTGGAAAGCGACCCTGTATTTTTCTATAGAATAAGGGCTTACGGAGTAAAAGATAAAACATAACAAAGCCGATAGCTGCTACCATAAAATAGCGACTTCCGATTTTTTCAATCACCCGAAAATATAAATCCCAATTCATTTGTGTAAACAGATTACAATGTATAAGCAATTAAGTTCATTCATGGTTTAGGTGTTCATAAATTTATCTAAACCTTCTCTTGCTTGTTTTTGAATTTTTTTATTCATCCATGGCGACCAACCAAAAAGCAAACCCGATAATCCCAATGCCTGCCGCGTCCATTTATAAATATCAAACGCGTCTGTGTGTTCAATAATGAAACCATCTTTAAATTTCATGTGGGCGGTTATTTTGTTGATCACTCGTCTACCGGTCTTTGCAAATTTGTATGATGCGGTCCAGTCGCAGGTTGTATATTCTTCATCTAGCAATTGAATGTTTCCATATACCAAAGAAAAATCTTTTGCTCGTTTACATAACATTTCCCACATCGCTTTTGTTTCATTCACATCCAACAGTCCAAATGCCGGATCATTGAATACGGCTTCCGGATGATAACAGGATTGCATGGTTTGATAATCCAGTTGCTGAAAAGCGCTGTAAAATCGATTAATCGTATCTTCGTTTGTCATATCTTCTTTCTTTATACCCCCAACTTTATTTTATACCTTTTTTTCGAGAGGGGTTGTTGGTTTAATGTGCTACGAGCCAATTCTCTCCCATTCCCAATTCTGCTTCTACGGGAACATCGTTGGGTAACAAAAGCGCCGCTTTCATCTCTCGCAAAATTAGAGGCTTTAAAATATCCATTTCCTCCGGTAGTGCATCAAATACTAGTTCATCGTGTACTTGCAAAATCATTTTAGATTGCAGTTTTTCATCTTTCATTTTTTGATGTATTGCAATCATGGCCAACTTAATCATATCCGCGGCGGTTCCTTGTATGGGAGAGTTAATGGCGTTTCTTTCAGCAAACCCACGAACAGTAAAATTTGAGGAATTAATGTCTTTTAACCAGCGTTTGCGCCCCATCAATGTTTTCACAAATCCGTTTTCTTGTGCAAACTTGATGGTATCGGCCATATAGGATGTAATACCCACAAACTCTTTCTTATAATTATCGATAATTTCTTTTGCTTCTGTTCTTGAAATACCCAGGTTGTCTGCTAATCCAAAAGCCCCTTGCCCGTAAATAATTCCAAAGTTTACGCTTTTGGCTTTGTAGCGCATTTCTTTGGTTACTTCTTCTTCGGGAATATTGTAAACTTTTGCAGCGGTTGCGTTGTGAATGTCTTTTCCTAATTTAAAAGCCTTACACATATTGGGGTCTCCGCTGATGGCCGCTACTATCCGCAATTCTATTTGAGAATAATCAGCACTAACCAGCACGTGATTTTTATCTCTTGGAATAAACGCTTTTCTTATTTCTCTTCCTCGATCGCTTCTAATGGGAATGTTCTGCAAATTTGGATTGTTGCTGCTCAGCCTTCCGGTTACGGCCACTGCCTGTGCATAAGAAGTGTGTACCCGCCCTGTTTTACTGTTGATGATTTGTGGGAGGGCATCAACATAGGTGCTCTTTAGTTTGGTTAATTCTCTAAAACCTAAAATGTCTGCAACAATCGGGTTGTTATGCGCCAGCTTTTGTAAAACATCTTCTCCGGTAGCAAACTGCCCCGTTTTTGTTTTTTTTGCTTTGGGATCAATCTTTAATAAATCAAATAACACGTCGCCCAATTGCTTTGGAGAAGCCAAATTGAATCGGACCCCCGCTTGTGCATACACATTCTCTTCAAATTGTTTGGCATCTTTTTCCAGTTCTTTACTATAATCATTTAAAAAGCTCACATCAATCTTAATGCCCTCAAACTCCATATCGGTTAAAACGGACACCAATGGGTTTTCAACCTCTTCAAAAACACGCTGTACGTCCTTTTCAATTAACAATGGAACAAATGCTTGCTTCAATTGAAGGGTGATGTCTGCGTCTTCGGCAGCATATTCTTTTGCTTTTTCTATTTCTACATCGCGCATGTTCCCTTGCCCCTTTCCTTTTTTGCCTATTAGCTCTTCAATATGTACCGGCTCGTATCCTAAATATTGTGCGCTTAGCAAGTCC
>JANOVY010000132.1:0-146594 GCA_031417635.1 Bacteroidota bacterium
CTTTTGGAGCGGGCTTTTTTATAGGGCTGAGGTAGCCCGTATTGAAGTTGTAGTAATTATGCAATCATAAATGGTTATATTCACGCACATCCGCTCATTCAGATTCCTCCTTGTTAGTCTCTCACTACGATATTAGAAAGATTTTTTGCTGTGTTCTATTATATACACTTTTTTTGATTGATGTACAGGCTTCCAACAATCGAAGCATACCGATTGATACCACACCGTTATCTTCACAAAAAGCAGCCCTTGCTTTTCTCGATAAACAAAGAGAATTAAAAGCCAGTATTCATTGGCCAAAAGTGCAACCCGCAATATTTATAGAAAATCTGAAAAATAATATTATCAACCCCTTACGGGTATATGGAGGCAAAAGCACCAACTTCTGCGCATATGCAGCACTATCCTACCTGCCATTGCATGATGACCCACTGGGATACCTGAAGTTTATGATACAATTATACACTGAGGGCAAAGCATTTTATGCCAAAGAATTTTTTGAACCGAGTGAAGAGATAAAAGCTATTGCAGGTGGACTTGTTTTTAAAGGAGAACTGGATATCAGACCTGCCGATCAACTTTGGTTTCTTTCGCTGGCCGACCATTTTAAGGGCTACCTTAATTTTTTTAATAAGCATTATGATATGGGTGATGAAAACCGCATGTGGGCCGCTGTAAATTTTTCTAAATTCAATCGAATGGTAAGGAAACTTTTCAATTACCAAATAACCGCAGCAGGTACTGACCTTATTCGTCCGGGAATTAAAGATATGTATCAATATTTATCAAGCAAGTTGCAAACCGGTAATGTGGCACTATTTGTAAATAATATGAACCTGTATAAAACAAATCATAACGGAATCAAACCCGGAATCCCCACACATTTTATCATACTACTTAACATAGCAATAGTTGAAGATAAAATTGCAATTACCTATTGGGATTATGGTGGCCGTAGCTTGCAACTGTTGAGCCCTGCTTTTTTAAAGAAGAATATTTTTGGCATTTCTCATATTACCAAAAAATCATCTAATGCCAAATAAAATCAACTTTATCATATTGCTTTCCGGTATGCTCTTCTTACTGGGTTCCTGTGCATCCAAAAAATCCATTACAAGCAGTTATTATTTTAAAAATGAAAAAACTTTATCCCTCATTGAACAATCTTACAAGGAGCTGAACCGACAAAGACACTTTTCTGTTGAGTTTATAGATCGCAGTTTCAATTATATTTCATTGGAAATCCTAACTGACTCTATTAAATACATTTATGAATTTGAAATAAATGAACAACGATTACAAGACACTTTGATAAAATACCATTTACCCAAAAAAGAAGTAACCGAACTGATTTTGCATATGCGGTCTATCAAGTGTTTATGGATTAACAGCCTGGACTACTATACAAATAACCAAAAAAACAATATGGTATTCCTCTCTATCCGACCGATTTCCTTTAAGCTTCCTTTTACGTACGAAAAATACTTCATCCTAACTTTTTATACGCAAAAACAATATTTTGATAGTGAGGGAGGGCTTCTTACTAATCGCCGGATAAGAAAATTAAGGAAAATTAACGGTGAAACATTTCAGAGAATCAATGATAAAGTTTGCTATACTGTTTCAGAAAGATTTAGGTAATTTTCGGTGTTTGCTAACCCAGTTTGCTCCCCTATTTACATCACATGACTACTTTACCCTTATGATGGACACTTTGTGATGAAACATGGCCATTATCGTTCTCTTTTCACATCTGAGGATAACTAACCAATTCTACAAATAACCCAAATACTATCTTTGACCGAAACAATCATTTTAGCATGACTATAATACGTACTCTAACAAATGCAGGCATCGGCTTAATTACTTTGATTTTAATGGCCGGTTGCAATAACGATGCAGGTAACAGCAAATCGGCTGCAGATTCTTTAAAAAACATAGTAGCAGCAACTGTTCCCGGAACTCCGATTAAATATGACAGTTCAAAAAGATATATTTATTTAACCTGGGATGATTCTCCACAGCCCCCAGGGACTGTGAATAGTAAAGCCATTTTTCAGGCTGAAGGGGTGAAAGCCACTTTTTTCGCTGTAGGATTTAACCAAGTGGGGCCTTTCAAAAAAAGACTGATTGATTCAATAAGAAACGGATATCCCTTGTTATTATTAGCCAACCATAGCTTTACACATGGCTTTAGAGATCAATATGCCAAATTCTATTCTCCGGCATTCACGGATAGTGCACTCAATGATTTTTTAAAGAATGAACGTGAATTAAAAATACCGGTTAAGATTATCAGGCTTCCCGGCAATAATACATGGGCCTCGAATGGTGAAATTAACGGTCAAAAATCAAACTCCCCATTAATTAAGAAATTAGATTCATTAGGTTATAAAATAATCGGATGGGATTTGGAATGGGGTCAACAAAAGAAAATGAAAGCACCGCAGGAAAGTGTTGATGAAATGATTAAAAGAATTAATCAGAAATTTGATGATGGAAATACCAATCAACAAAATGCTATTGTAATCCTTACCCATGACAGATTATTTGAAAAGAAACAATATGCTGACTCCTTAAGCAGGTTTCTTTCCCTTTTAAAACAAGACAAGAGAAATGTGTTTGAAACTTTAGATCATTATCCTACAGTGCAACAGAAATAGACCATAGACTATGGACCATGGACCATGGTCTACCAAGAAAAAGCCCCGTTTCGTTAATCGAAGCGGGGCTTTTTCTTTTTGGCCAATACTCCTTTCACCGATTTATTAGCCGTTTATCCCAAAAAGAACCCATTAACAATACATTCATCACACAAATAATTGCATTGTGATTTTATTAAGAATTCTCATAGAATGCAATACCACACTAGTTGGTAGACCCACATTAACATTCATTAACATTTTCCATCACACCGTTCATCAAAACATGGCATGTGTGCCTGTAACTAATCACATTTAGATACGTCTATCTATTGTTCGTTTTATTTTTGACATATCAATAAAAATCAAACACTACTTATTTTTTAAAACATTAAAATAAAAAAAATGAAAAAAGTTATTACAATCGCACTAATGGCATCTTTGGTTATTACATCAGCATTTGCAGGCCCAACCAATGTTTCAAACAAAGTCAATACCCATTTTACAAAAACATTTAAAAAAGCATCCAATATTACCTGGAAAGTTGGACAAGCGTTTGACAAAGCCACTTTTGAATTAAACAATGAAAAGATTACAGTTTTCTACAGCAAAGATGGAGACTTAATAGGAAGCAGTAAAATGCAGGCCTTTGACAAATTACCAAAATCGGCTATCGAAACCATAACAAAAGAATATACATACCCGGATTACCAGTTAAGGGATTGTATTGAATTTGTAAATGCAAACAATGAAACGAAATATTATGTTTCTTTTGAAACCAAAAATGAAACGATCATTATAGATATTTCAATTTATGGTACTGTTACTGTTTTTTCGGAAACAGCGAAGTAATCAGATACCTGCTATATACACAAATCCCGCTGGAACTTAGCGGGATTTTATACATATCGATACTCTGTAAAATAAATATTTAGCAAAAGGGTCTAATTATTTCAACATGCTATTTACCAGGGGAAACTAATTTTACCCATGCTTATAGCAGGAATATCATTTGTGCCATTTCCAATAGCCGTTTGTTCTCCGGCTATACACTCGTTCGCCAAAATGGCAAATAATAAGGCTTCTTTTGCATCCGGATTAATATACAACTCGTCCGTACTGTAAAAAAGACATTGAGGCAAAGCCAGCTGAATTTGTTTCATTAATAAAGGATTGTGCATCCCTCCCCCACTCGTGTAAATAGTAAATCGGGTACTTTTTTCAAAGCTTTTTTGGAGAGCTGTGACAATGGTAACTGCACTAAATCGGTTAAGGGTTGCCATAATATCCTCATTTGAAATATTTTTTACACCGGACCTTATGATGGCCTCTTCCAAATAGGAAAGATTAAATAATTCAGGTCCGGTTGTTTTGGGTAATTTTTTTTCAAAAAAAGCGTGGCTGACTAATTCCTGTAAAAGATCATTATTCACAATCCCTTTTGAAGCGATAGCGGCATCCTTGTCATATGAGGTCTGAAACTTTTGCTGCATAAACGCATCCATCAATGTATTTCCGGGACCTGTGTCTGTACTAAAAATACGGGAAGTATCAATATTGCCGGGCAAATAAGTAAAATTAGCAATGCCACCAATATTCAACATTATCCGATCCTCTCCTTTTTTACTAAACATTAAATAATCTCCATACACTGCTAAAGGTGCCCCTTCCCCACCTGCTGCAATATGTTTTTGTCTGAAATCACTGATCGTAATGATTCCTGTTGAAACCGCTAACTGATCTCCATCCCCAATTTGTAGAGTGGCATTACCAAATTTGTCTAGTTGATGCAAGGATTTAGGAGCATGATATACAGTTTGACCATGACTGGCAATCAGATCGATGGTTTCAGGGGATATTTGCCATTTCTGCAAACTGGTAAGTATCATTGATGCATGTATTTTTGCTACCCATCCATTTAAAAGACATAGCTTTTGGAAATCAATCGTCTCTTTTGAAAAGATAGACCTAATTTCATCTTTGAATGAATGTTCATAAGAAACAGTTTCAAAGTTTAATAGGTGAACCTTTGTTTGTTGACCACTTCCCACAAAACTGCAAACAGCAATATCGAGTCCATCTAATGAAGTGCCGCTCATTAAACCAATAATAATTCTTGATTCTTTTGAACCAATGTCACACAATTTGGTAAGATTTTTATTCATTGTAAATAAATAAATTAAAATAAATATATTAACTACCTACCCATGTTTTACCACAATAAAACAAAATAGCCGGAATTCTCTTTACATTTGAATGTATAGAAGAACTGATGAGTCTAAATTAAGAGCCATTTCGTTAATTCATCATACAATATCGAATATTTTTATTTTATGCCCTATAACCATCAAATAAGCTTTGCAAATGAAACCGATATTCCTGCATTGGAAAAGCTTGTAAATAGTGCTTATAGGGGAGACAGTTCAAAAAAAGGCTGGACAACAGAAGCAGATTTGCTGGATGGCATACGAACAAACCAAGCTTCTTTAGCCACTACCCTTCAAAATCTTAATGCAGTTATTTTAAAATACACAAATACCAATGGGGAGATCATTGGCTGTGTTTATCTAGAAAAAAAGAATACAAAATTATATCTGGGAATGTTAACAGTTTCACCTGAAATTCAAGCAAAAGGGATTGGCAAACAATTATTAGCTGCATCAGAAAATTATGCAAAAGAAAAGGGATGTGTGGCAATAACAATGACAGTCATATTTGTGAGAAAGGAACTGATTGCTTGGTATGAAAGACATGGATATAGCCCAACGGGAAAAACGGAACCTTTTCCTGTTGGGCCGGAATTTGGGCTACCAAAACAGCCGTTACATTTCATTGTTTTGGAAAAACCGTTGACCGATTCCTAACTATGCAAGTCTCTACTAGCAATATTAGTAAAGTTATATTGGGGCTTTTGTTTCTATTTGGAGAATATTTTGAATCATACGCACAGGAAAATAAGAAAACAGACTCAGTCTTTTTTCTCGCAAAAGAAAAAGGTCTTTTGGGTAAAATAGGAAAAAGTTTATCAGTAAATAATAACGACTTGATATTCCCAATTAATGGAGCCTCTAAAAGCGAATTCAAATACAACCCATTTAAAGGCAAGATTATTCGAGAGATTACCATAGAAAAAATTGGTTTTGATAAATCTGTCAATGATTCAACTAAACATTCAAATAATATTTTTAATAAAATTGGTGATGCATTGCACTCAAAAACAAAAAAAAGAGTCATCGTCAATAACCTCTTTTTCACCAAAGGTGATTCTTTATATCCCGCTTTATTAGCAGACAATGAAAGATTTTTACGCGAGCTAACTTATTTACAAGATGCCCGTATTTTAGTAAATGAAATTAAAAATAACAATGATTCAGTTGACATTATTATTGTCTGTAAAGATATTTTTCCTATTGGTGGGAGTATTGAACCCGGTTCTACAACAAATGTAAGTTTCGAAATTAACGATGACAATATTGCAGGCACAGCGAATCGATTTCAGTTTCAAAATTATTTTGACATTAACAGAAATCCGGGCTATGGTTTTGGGCTGGGATTTCTGAAAAGAAATTTTTTAGGGACTTTCATTAATTTTTCTGTTGGCTATCAAAATCAAGCACCTTCTTATAGCAGTAACGAAAAAGAGGAAAAAGCCATTTATGTAAAAGGGGAATTACCTTTGGTAAGTCCCTATCATTTATGGACCGGTGCGTTTGAAATAGGTTCACATAATTCTCAAAATGCATATTGGAAAGATTCATTATACAATTCAGATTTAAAATATCAATATCGTTTATTGGATGGTTGGATAGGATATAATATTGGCGCTAAAAGTAAATTGACGGAAAATTTAACAACCAGACTTAGGCGGCTGATTGCCATTAGAGGAACCCATAGAGTGTTTTCGGATATACCAAATCTTTATAAAAATAATTACAACATTTTCTATTCAGACCTAGTTAGCATTTTAAGTTCTTTTACAATATTTGAACAAGATTATTATTACACAAATTTTTTGTATGGATTTGGTCGAAATGAAGATGTGCCGGAAGGATTTAATTTGTCAGTTACCGGTGGATGGGCAAATCGAAACAATATTTCTAGACCCTATATGGGATTCAATTATCAGCGATTTTATTTTTCTAACAAAAAGAATTATTTAAACTATACTCTTCAGTTAGGGGGATATTACAATCAATCTAGAATAGAAGACATCAGTTTTTTTACTAGTCTGGCATATTTTACGAAACTCCGAAAAATTGCTAAAAGCCGATGGTTGATTAGGCATTTTTTGAACGGTAGTTTTACACAGTTAATAAATACCTATTTAAATGAACCACTCAGATTATCTAGTGATTTTGGAATTCCGGAACTAAACAATCCAGATCTAAAAGCTTCTACAAGGTTCACTTTTAACGGCGAATCTGTTTTTTATAATACATGGAAATTTCTTGGATTTAGTTTTGCACCTTTTGCTTTTACCAATATTACTTTTTTGAAACCCATTGGAGGATTTTTGCAAAGTGGCGATGCCTATACAGCTATTGGTACCGGCGTTAGAACACGAAATGAAAACCTTGTCTTTGGCACTATTGAATGTAAAGTATTTTATTATCCCAGAACAACCGGCACAATGAGCCAATGGAATTTTACGTTAAGTACAGGATTAAAATTTAGATACGAAAGTCAGCTTGTAAAAAAGCCGGATTTTGTTGTTGTAAATTAACTGAGTTTTCTATCAACCATATAACTCAATGCTACCTAATTAAAGTAACAGTTCCCTGTTTTGAATATCGTTTCCCTGTTTTACTAGTATACTCAATTTCCCAAACATATACACCTAATTGTTGAAGCTCTCTATGCAGGGTTCCATCCCACCCACTATGAATAGAATTAGATAAAAAGACCTGTTGTCCCCAACGATTAAATATCACCATCTTATATTTACTGATGCTAATATCTTGAATGGGTTTAAAAACATCATTTAATCCATCATGATTGGGTGTAAAAGCCGAAGGAACCAGTAATTCTTCAGTACAACCAATGCTCTCTATGTTTACACCCTTCGTAATTGTTCCACAAATATTACTGACTTGCAATGTATAACGACCTTTTTTTGAAACAGAAATTGCAGGTGTTACTGCACCGTTTGACCACTTATATTGTGAGGCATCGTGAATGCTTGGATTTAGTAACAATGTGTCTCCCAAACATAAAACGGTATCCGAGCGCATTGAAATAGTAGGTTTTTCAATAAATTGAATTCGAACGGTATCTTCTTTTATACAATCGCCAACATATACCACTGCGGCATATAACCCTTCATCAGCCACTTGAATAGTGGGTGTGTTTTCTCCGGTAGACCATACATATAAGGCGCCGGCAGGATTGGTGGCATCAAGTGTAATCTTATTTCCTTTACAGATGGTTGTATCATTAGGTAAAGAAATTTGAATGGGATTTTTATTAATAATGATATCTTTTTTAGATTGGAAATTAAGAATACAGCCGGCATTAAAAGTAACATTTGCTGTATACATACCACTATTGGCTGTTGTGGTATTAGGTATATTTATTTTTTTGTTGGAACCGGTAAATCCATTGGGACCTGTCCAGGTAACATAAGATCCTTCATCGACAGACATACTTAAAGTTGCACCCTCACAAATGGGTGTATTACTAGATATGATGGGTTCCGGATCTACACGCAAACCTACAGGACGAGAAGTTGAAGAACAGCCTACAGAATTAATATACCCTGAATCGGCAATACGGAGTCTGTAAAATCTTGAATCCGATCGCTTTGCTGAATCAATCACATAAATAATTTTAGTAGCCCCCGGAATAGGCTCATAAGAATAGTCCGGTAGTATTCGTTCCCATTGTACTTCTAGACCAGAAGGTATATTGGGAAAGAAAGAAAAAGTAACTCTTTCATTCAAACAAGCAAATACCGGATATTCATATCGTCCATTGATGAATGGATACTCATTGTCATAAGCAGTTGAATTGTTTAATGCCCCTCCAATATTTACCAACTTGATATCATCGATTGCAAAATCATCCGGAATAGAGGTAGTAGAACTACAAGAAAATAACAAACGGACAGAATTTTCTCCTTTCGGAAGCGGATATGTGAATGTAAAAGTTGACCATGTAATGGAATCATTGTTTTTTAAAGCAGGCGCAATAAAAGTACCTAACAAAGTATTAGTAGCATTACTGCGTATTTCAACATGAATAATCGCATCTCTATCAAGACCTTTTTTACTGAGACTTGCTGCTGAAAAACAAAGTGATTGACTTTGGGCTTTACAAAATCCTTTAACAGTCGTTTCATAAAATGTGGAAATAGATTTCTTACTCCGTACCATCATCATATAGCCGCCTTGCCCTGTGTAGTCGCTGCCGTCGGCCCAGGCATTCATGGCACCCGTTTTTTTTCTTAGCCCATATTCTCCTTCGGAGATTGTATTCGCTCCATTATAGGAATACAATGAAGTACCAAGTGTAAGTGCCGGTCCTATATCCACTGATGAAAAACTTCCTCCAAACGTTTCTCTAAATATGGTTAACCCATTGCCACATTGCCCGAATACATTATAATCAGCAAAAAAGAAAATTACAAAAATAAATAATCTCTTCATATAGATGAAGTAATAGAAATATCAGAAAGTGATCATAACCATCCAATCAATGGCTTACTCATCATAGCCTGAATAAAAAGTAATAATAAGAATATTAAATAAATAATTGAAATCAAAAGTATACTCCTTTTATTTTTACTGAAATAAAATCCTGCAATGGGTAATATTTGTAAAGAATGCATACCAAAAAAATGAGCTATTCTTAAATCCCCATGTTCTAAGCTCCAATTTACAAATGGTAACCCTGGCCCGCCATCCGGCCCACCAACTGTATGTTTCAACATGGCCGCCATGATTTGTCCTAAAAAAGCAAACACGACAAAAAATAATATACCCAATCGGATTCCCCATACATAACTATTCGGCAATTCGGGAAATGAGTTTTTCCAGAAATGGAAACCTATTACACCGGTCCAAACAGTCATGATACTAATCGCAACACCCATTAAAATAAACATGATTGAAGTAAAAGGAGTAGAAATATTAAAGTGAGATTTTTCTCCCCTCATAGCCTGAATAAAAATATAGCTGTTCTCAAAAAGAAAAACGATAATAACAATCCAAGTGTACCTATTCACTTTTTTTTTGTCAGACAAGTAAAAGGTAATCCAACCCATTGTAGCACAAAAAATAGCCGTTGAAACAAAGAATTTTAATGGCTTAATCCAAGCACTGATTCCTAGAAATTGGTTTTGATAAATTGAAATGAGAAGTAAACAGAGTAAAGCACCAAATAGGTTGGTGATTGTAAAGTAATACAAAAGACTATTTCGAACTTTAAGTTGTTTAAATAATGAGTCTTTGAGCATAGGATTAAAAATTAGATGAAAAATATTGTTTATTTTTTATGATTCTGATGATAAAAAATAAGAGTAATCCTACTGGTCCAAACATAAAAGTCAGGAACAAACAAGGAATCAAAAATAAATGGTTAATTCGATATTTTTGTGCATTCTTCACTTCAAATAAGCCGGTCATTAAATCGAAAGCCAGATAATGAATCCAACCGGCAAGAACAGCGATTTCGTTGGTGAAAAGTTTCATCACATTTTCTAGTGTACTAAAACTTTTTGTGTCAAAGCTATCCAATGATCCGGCAATGCAATACACATAACAAAAAGCCAATATAGTAATGATAATCCCGGTGATTATGTTTTCAGTCCAATCCCATTTTGGCGCAAATACCAATAATAACCAACCCGGTAAAACAAGGGTACTACAGATTTGAAATAATTGAGATGGGTTCATTTTAATTTATTTTAAAAAGTTAAAAGAGAATTGTTGAAAATTACGACTAACTTATTTGTTACATTTTGTACAAACTACCCCCCTTTTCAAATAGTCTTTGTATATTTTTTTCAATAGCCTGGTCTTTTGCAACAACTGGTGCATGATGTGGTTTCATTCTGGCATCAATCAGTAATGGTCCATTACATCCCCAATGTTTGTTTTCAGAAAAAGAATCCACCCCATAAATATCATGGGATGGGTTACATCTTGTAAAAGTTACCCAAATAAAATTTTGAACAGATGCTGCAGTAAAGTGTACATCATCGGCAATGACGATAAAAACAATTTCATGTAATTTATTAATTTGGGCTTGTAATGAATGGGTTATTTTTTCAATTTCATATTTTGCATCCTCATATGAAGTAAATGTGTTCATTGGCAAAACAAGTACTCCGGGAATGGCCATTTGTGCACTTTCCAAAGAAGAAATTCCTTGTGGAACAGTTTTACTTAAAGTTCTGATTTTTTCTCCATATGCAGCAAAAACTACTTTACTGCCAGTATTCAATCCGGTACCGGAATAATCTAACGTATCGATTGTTGTATTTGTATAAAAATGAATGTCGCGCTGTAAATGAATACGCTCCAATAGGTATTCCAGGAATGCTGGGACATTGTGAGTACTTATTTTTTTATCATTATCCGCAGTAATGAATAAGAATTTGGCAAGACTTAATTGTCCGGTTCCTAATATATGATTGGCAATCGTTAACAATTCAGCAGGCTGTTTTGTGGGTGTATAGGGGGTATATCGCTCACTACCAATAGCTAGTAAAAGCGGATGCACCCCTGCAGCATCAACCGCATGAACTTCTTGCAGTCCCGGAATTTCATGCGCTATAGCAGCCCCGGTAAGCGAATGAATCAATTCACCAAAACTGGTATCTTCTTGAGGGGGTCTTCCTACAACCGTAAAAGCCCAAATGGCATTTTTTTTAGCATATACTTTGTGTACGCGCATAACAGGAAAATCATGTTTCAGACTATAGTACCCTAAATGATCTCCAAAAGGTCCTTCCGGTTTATTTTCTCCGGGATACACTTCACCGGTGATTACAAAATCCGCATCGGTACTAATACAAAACCCATCTTGGTATGTATACCTAAATCTTCTACCGGCTAAAACCCCGGCAAAAGTCATTTCACTCATTCCTTCGGGCAAGGGCATAACTGCGGCAACCGAATGAGCGGGTGGCCCACCTATGAAACAACTCACTTTTAAGGGAATTCCTTTTTTGTTTGCTTTGGTTTGATGTACCCCAATACCTCGATGCAATTGATAATGTAGGCCGATTTCTTTATTCAACAAATAGTCATTACCGGTTAATTGTATACGATACATACCCAGATTGGATTTCATTATCCCGGGTTGATCAATATCTTCTGAATATACTTGAGGCAAGGTTACAAATGCTCCACCATCTTTTGGCCAATGTTGAATTAAAGGAAGATCAGAAATATTAATTTCTTCATATAAGACAGGTTTTCTGATAGGATTTTTTAATGGCAAGGCTTTGGATGCAGCAATTCCTACTTTAAAATTTTTTAGCGGGTGTTTCAAAGCTTTGATGGGATCATTTTTCAATGAAATCAAATCTCGCACTAAATGAAACTGATTACGGAAAATAAATTGGCTTCTTTCAATCGTACCAAAAATATTGGATACTGCCCTAAATTTTGATCCTTTGACCTTCTCAAATAATAATGCCGGGCCCTTTGCTTCAAAAACCCTCAAATGAATGGCTGCCATTTCTAAATAAGGATCTACTTCTTCTTTAATCCTTATTAAATGATGATTCTTTTCGAGGTCTAATAAACATTCTTCCAATGATTGATAAGGCATAATAAAGAAACAAATAGTCTGATGAAAGGTTTTACTAAAAAATAATCAATTACGTCTACCTTCTCCAAATACATAATAAATAACCAACCCAAGAACCGGCGCTACCACAATTAAAATCGTCCACAGTAATTGGGTATTTTGTTCCATATCTTTTCGCTCAAAAATACCTTTAATTGTATAAATAATGGCAACAAGCCATAGGATGGTGATTAAAATAAATGGCATATAAAGGTTTTATACGTCTAAACTACAGCTTATTAAGCAAATTGATTGCGGGTGGGTTAAGGTAGTTAAAAGGGTTAAAGTAGTTTTTAAACCTTTTAACCCTCTTGACCTTTTTAACCCCCTTGACCTTTTTAACCCCATTTAACTTCTTTAACACTCTTGACCTTTTTAACCCTCTTGACCTTTTTAACCCCATTTAACTTCTTTAACACTCTTGACCTTTTTAACCCTCTCAACCTTTTTAACCCCATTTAACTTCTTTAACTCTTTTAACCCTTTCAGCAATCTAAATTTCACTTCCTCGTACATTTGCTTAATGACAAAGCTCAGTGTAAACATTAATAAATTTGCCACACTTCGCAATAGTCGTGGAGGAAACAATCCTGATGTGCTTAAAATTGCAGTTGATGCACAACGATTTGGAGCAGATGGCATTACAGTTCACCCTCGTCCGGATGAAAGGCATATTAAGTATGCAGATGTTAGAGAAATTAAAAAGATCATTACTACTGAGTTTAATATTGAAGGAAACCCAACAGAACAGAAATTCGTTGACTTAGTGTTGGAAACCATGCCAGATCAGGTTACCCTGGTACCGGATGCATTAGGGCAGCTGACAAGTGATCACGGATGGGATACAAATAAAAACAAATCATATTTAATAGATATTATCGGGGTATTTAAGAAAGCCGGTATCCGGGTATCCATTTTCGTAGACCCTGTTATAACAATGATTGAAGGTGCTGCAAAAACCGGCACTGACCGAATTGAATTGTACACCGAAAATTATGCTAAAGAATATGTGTTGGGTAATGGACACATATCAGCAAATAACTATCTAGAGTCTGCTTTGTTTGCTAAAAAACTAGGTATTGGATTAAATGCAGGACATGATTTGGACTTGCAAAACCTTCAACTTTTTAAACAAACGATCCCATTTTTAGATGAAGTGAGTATTGGCCATGCATTGGTATGTGATGCTATTTATTTGGGATTCGAAAACGCTATACAATTATATAAAAGACAACTCCAATAAGAAAAACCACAAAAAGTCCTCATCAAACCTATCCGTTTATCAGTTATTTTCTACTTTAGTCATTTTAAGCTGTTATTTGTCACTAGATAACTATAGTTTGTTTCATAAATAAATTAATATGAAACGTCTTCTATTTGTATCGGTCATATTGGCTTCTTTCTCATTACAAGCCCAAAGAGCACTTACCACTGCGCCTAGTGGCGGTAACAAAAAAGCCATGGTGGGTGAAAGAATTGGCATTACTGATATTACCATTCATTATGATCGACCGGGTGTGAAAGGAAGAGAAGGGAAAATATGGGGCCAATTAGTGCCGATAGGCTTTACCGACCAATTTTTTGGCAGTTCAAAAGAAGCTCCTTGGCGGGCCGGGGCCAATGAATGCACTACCATAGAATTTAGTACCGATGTTAGCATTGAAGGCAAAGGATTATCAAAAGGAAAATATGGTTTTTTCATTGCGTATGGAGTAGAAGAAAGTACCCTCATTTTTTCAAAAGACAATAATTCTTGGGGTAGTTTTTATTATGACCCAAAAAATGACGTATTGCGGATAAAAATAAAATCCATTAAAACGGAAAGTTCAAGGGAATGGTTACAATATGAATTCAAAAATCAAACTGAAAATTCTGCAACAGTAGTTCTATCCTGGGAGAAATTAAATTTCCCTTTTAAAATCGAGGTAGATCTTAATCAAACACAAGTAGAATCATTTAGAAATGAATTGAGAACCGATATGGGCTTTTTTTGGTTAGGTTGGCAGACCGCAGCCCAATGGTGTGTTGATCATAATACGAATTTGGAACAGGCATTGCAATGGGCTGATACATCCGTTAATCCAAATGTTTTGGGTGATCGAAATTTTATTTCTCTTTCTACAAGGTCACAAATATTGGATAAACTGGGACGAACTGAGGAATCTTCAGCAACGATGAAAGAAGCAATCCCTTATGGAAGTATGAACCAAATTCACCAATATGGCAGACAATTAATTGCTATCAAAAAAAATAATGAGGCACTTGAGGTTTTTAAATTGAATTATGAAAAGAACCCTAACCAACCAACAACCCTTATGGGACTAGCTAGGGGTTATTCGGCTGTAGGGGATTATAAAAAAGCATTGGATTATGCAGAGAGCGCATTATCAATAACCCCAAATGGTGGAAATAAACCCAGTATCGAAAAAATGATTGGTCTATTAAAGGAAGGGAAAGGGATCAACTAAGCAATGAAACGTTTCTGCATTTGAATTAACACTTCAAATTCGTGAACACCAATTAGAAAAGCATACACAATTTACTAGTAACTTAACATAGCATAAATGGTTATAATATATGAATCCAACAGGTTTTATCAAAGTCCTAATTGCATAAAAAAAAAGTATCTTGCATTTTGAATTGATATAATATGACTCCTTTTACTCCTTTGGTCGGTATCGTTATGGGAAGCGACAGCGACCTACCTGTAATGCAGGCTACCGCCGATATACTTACACAATTTGGGATTAGTTTTGAATTAACGGTGGTTTCTGCCCACCGAACACCCTTGCGAATGGTTGATTATGCAACCACTGCCAAAGAAAGAGGCTTGCAAGTTATTATTGCCGGAGCAGGGGGTGCCGCCCATTTACCGGGCATGTTAGCTTCAATTACAACCCTACCTGTGATAGGGGTACCAATTAAATCCTCAAACTCTATAGATGGATGGGACTCAGTTTTATCTATTTTACAAATGCCCAATGGGGTTCCGGTTGCAACAGTTGCTTTAAATGCCGCAAAAAATGCCGGTATTTTAGCCGCGCAGATCATTGGATCAACCGATGAAAAAGTGTCGGCTACGATAGCTCATTACAAGAAAGAATTGGGTTATGAAGTGTCAGGGAAAATTGCTAAACTAAAATTAGACTGGCCGAATGGCTTCGACGAATAATCGATACTATTCTTCCCGGCTAATAAAAAAGAACAGAGGAATGACCATTTAGGGGATTTATTTTGTAGATACTTGTTTTTCCCAACCCGATTCTTTTAATGCAGGATCTTTTTCCTTTTTTAAGAAATCTGCATTCTCCGAGGCACCTGTTATTTCGACATTCATCAAAGCAGTATCGGCTACTATTTTCACAGGTTCCCGCCACGATACAGTATCATCATTATAAGCAGGGTTTGACAAAGAATTATAACAGGAAATAATTGACCATCTGGGTTTATCACTCAGATTGGCTTCACTTCTATGCAATAAATTTGGATGAAAGAAAAGAGCATCACCGGGTTGTATCTCAACATATACTTTTTCCATTGTTGTCAAGGCATGATTCACCATTACCATATCGGCACCTACTTGTTCACCTGCAAAACCATGATTAACTCTTCCCAACTTATGGGAACCCTTTATTACCTGTAAAC
This sequence comes from Bacteroidota bacterium, assembly GCA_031417635.1. GTDB lineage: Bacteria > Bacteroidota > Bacteroidia > Chitinophagales > Chitinophagaceae > Sediminibacterium. The sequence continues at coordinate 16,083 of JANOVY010000132.1, forward strand.
AACCGTTAGCCTTATTAGCATCCGTTAAAGCAATCATGATACTCAACAATTGATCAGGATATAAAAACTGGTTCTTATACCAGTAACCATAGTCTTGGTGCCATTCCCATGCACCGCCCACTTTCGGTTCTTTTTGCATAAGCTTTGTATGAAAATGACATACAGGCGAATCACTATTTAACAATTTTGCAGCTGCATTTACCATTCGTTCACTTCTCAATAACATACTATACACATCATCACCGGGTGTAAACCATAATGTAAGTTTTGTTTTACGGCCGGTTTGATCATTTAAATCAAGCGCATTGTCTTTTACAACTGAATCACTGATAGCAATGCCGTATAACTTTTTAATTTCCTCAGTTGAAAAGAAATTAGCAATAATAAAATATCCATCTCTATGGTATGCGGCAACTTGCGTATCTGTTAATTGGTATGACATGATTGAATGCTTTAATTTATTCAGTAAAATACACACAAAAAATGAAAAAACATGATAAATCACAATGATTGATAATTCAATTCCTTACTCAACAAAAGATTAAAATAGCCTCTTAAGCCGTGTGCTTGCATTACCATCAAAGGAGGATGTTTTAAAATGTGAAATCAGGAATAATACTTGCAAAATAAATAGTCAATTTTTATCAATAACCCTTATCCATTTCAAATGAAAATTGAGACAATCAGTAACAAAAATAAATGAATCAACCCTAATTTTTTTGTAACTTACAGCTATGGATCTCGAAAATATCATAGAATTCAAAAGATCACCTGAAATTATAGAAAAATTATATACATATGGGATTCCTAAAACCTTTAAGGAAGGTGATATTATTTTACAAGAACACACTTACATCAAAGCCATTCCAATTGTTACCAATGGCAGTATTCGAGTAATGCGTACAGATGATGATGGACGAGAGATTCTTCTGTATTATATTAAATCGGGGGAAAGTTGTATTATGTCTTTTTTAGGCGGGATTCACAGCGACACCAGTAAAGTAAAAGCAATTGCTGAGGAAGAAACTGAAATACTTTTCATACCTATTGATAAAGTGAGCCTTCTCATTAAAGAATACCCCGAATGGTTGGATTATATATTTAGATTATATCATAAAAGATTTGAAGAATTATTAGAAGTTGTGAATGCCGTAGCATTTAAAAAAATGGACGAACGCTTATTAAGTTTCATAAAAGTAAAAGCTGAACTTACAAAAAGCCATACTTTGTATGTAACCCATGAACAATTGGCCAATGAATTGGGAACAGCCCGAGTAGTGGTTTCCAGGCTATTAAAACAAATGGAAGATGAGGGATTGGTAAAACTGGGGAGAAATAAAATTTCACTTATGTAACAAAAGTTACCAAATACCAATTTTTTAATAATAAATATTACAATGTAATAAATTCATCATCAAAACAAAATTTATGAAACAAAACATGGGTAATGTAGACAAAATTGTAAGAATTGTTGCAGCTATCATTATTGCTGCACTTTATTTTACCAACCAAATTACAGGCACAGCTGCTATTATTCTTTTGGTATTGGCAGGCATTTTTATTGTAACCAGTTTTGTTGGTTTTTGTCCTTTGTATTTGCCATTTGGCATTTCAACCAAACCGAAAGATTCAAAATAAAGAAAAAAGGCATATTTTCTTTCTGATACCATTCACAAATAAGTCTTCGTGGGGCTTTATAGAAAACGTATGCTTTTCCCTCATCAATAAAATATTAACAAAATAAAAATCCTATGTAACAAATGTAACTGAACATTTTTTTTGATAAGTGTACCTTTGTAAAACAAATGCAAAAACAAATGTTCATCCAACAATTTGAAGACAAAAATTTAGCTCACTATTCTTACGCAATCATTAGTAATGGAGAGATTGCACTAATTGACCCTTCAAGAAATCCGGCCCCTTATTATGCCTTTGCGAAAGATAACAATGCGAAAATTATAGCCGTAATTGAAACGCATCCACATGCTGATTTTGTCAGTAGCCATTTAGAAATACATCATACAACCGGTGCAACTATCTATGTGAGTAAACTTGTTGGGGCACAATATCCACATCAAACTTTCGACGAAGGGGAAGCCATTATATTGGGGAATTGCACTTTGCAAAGTTTGCAAACACCGGGTCATTCTCCAGATAGTATCAGCATACGCTTGACAGATGAAACAGAAAAAGAAATCGCCGTTTTTACTGGCGATACACTCTTTATTGGCGATTGTGGCAGACCGGATTTAAGGGAAGTTGAGGCAAACATATCAACGGCAAGAGAAGTATTGGCAAAACAGATGTATGCATCACTCCGAAACAAATTAATGAATTTATCAGATGATATTTTAGTGTATCCGGCCCATGGAGCAGGTAGCTTGTGTGGAAAAGGGCTAAGCGAAAAAAACAGTAGTACCATAGGCATTGAAAAACTCACTAATTGGAGTTTGCAACCCATGAATGAGCATACTTTCGTTAATGAACTGCTAGCGGACCAGCCTTTCATTCCAAAATATTTTTCTTTCAATGTTGCTTTGAATAAAAAAGGGGCACCCCCTTTTTCGGAAAGTCTGGTATTGATTCCAAAAAGAGAACCGATTACTTGTGCAGGCTGTGCCAATTCTTTAGATCCTAACATTGTCATTATTGATACAAGGCCAAAGGAATTGTATAATAATGCACATATCAGAAATGCTTTTCATCTAATGAATGAAACAAAGTTTGAAACTTGGTTAGGAAGTATTATTAAACCACTTGAAAAGTTTTATTTACTCGCTGAAAATGATACAATTTTAGAAGAACTCATTGAAAGAATAGCCAAAATTGGGTATGAAAAACAAATAGTATTGGCTTTCACAGGTGATTATGGAAATACAACCACAAAAGATTTTTCAGGCAACTTGCTTAGGATAAATGAGGACGCATTTACGTTAATTGATGTTAGGAATCCGTCGGAAACAAAACTGGGTCTATATTTTGAAAATGCAATTCAAATACCCCTGTTTGAATTGAGAGAAAGAGTACATGAAATTCCTCAAGACAAACCCATAGTAGTTCATTGTGCCGGTGGTTATCGAAGTGCTGCAGGAAGCAGTATTATTCAATCATTACTATCAGATTCTATAACGGTATATGACCTTGGTGAAACTGTAAAAACTTTTCAAAAATGAATTTCTTACTAAAGCACAGACTTATTTTTTTGGGCGCATTTTTTGGAGCCGTTTTAGGCTTTATGTATTATTATTTTATCGGTTGTACCAATGGTACATGTATGATCACCTCAAATCCAATCAATTCTACTTTATATGGGGCATTCATGGGCTCCTTACTCTTTAACTTATTTAAAAAAAATATATCCAATGAATAGCATGTTTTCAAACACAGAACAAAAAGGAACCATTGTAGATGTAAGAACCGCCGAAGAATTTATGGAGGGTCATGTAAGTGGTTCTTACAATATCCCACTTCAACAAATTAGATCTAAACTAGCAGAAATAAAGTCCATGAAACATCCCAACATCCTATGTTGTGCTTCGGGAAACCGAAGTGCACAAGCACATGGATATTTGTCAATGGAAGGTGTGCTATGTCTAAATGGAGGTTCCAGGCTAGCGGTAAATTATTCTCAATCACAAAATGTATAAAATGATAAATACCATTAAAAATTTATTAGGGCTGGGGCCTAAAGTAGATTATGCTGCTTTAGTAAAACAAGGTGCCCTTATTATTGATGTAAGAACAAAAGCTGAATATGCCAATGGCCACATTAAAGGGTCTATCAATATTTCTGTTGATTCTCTCACAGGTAATCTAGGAAAATTGAAGGATAAAAACCAACCGATCATTACTTGTTGTGCTTCTGGTATGCGTAGTGGATCTGCCAAACAAATTTTAATTTCGCATGGTTATACAAAAGTCTATAATGGCGGAGGCTGGAATAGCTTACAAAATAAAATATGATGTTAAAACAAATGTTTTTTACAAATTGGAATTTCATGCGACTGGTTCGTTTAGGATTTGGCGTGATTTTTATCATACAAGCTATTCAAACTAGTGATGCAATGATGGGTTTTATCTCCCTATTTTTTCTTTTTCAAGCAATCACCAATACCGGTTGTTGTGGAATAAATGGATGTGTAAATCCTCCCATTAAAAATTCAAGAACTGAGACAACAGAAGTTATTTATGAAGAAATAAAATAAAAAAAATTATGCCAAATTCATTTTCCAATATTATCAATAGCGAAATACCCACATTGGTTGATTTTTCTGCCGAATGGTGTGGGCCTTGTAAAACAATGAAACCGATTTTAGAAGAATTAAAAAAGATGATTGGCCAAAAGGCGACAATATTAAAAATAGATGTTGACAAAAATCCTACCACGGCTGGCAGTTTTCAAATTCAAGGGGTCCCAACACTTATTTTATTTAAAAAAGGCGAAATCAAATGGAGACAATCAGGTGTGGTCTCTGCCAAGAACATTGAAATGATTATTAATCAACATATGTAATAAAAAGAATACCAAGTAATTCTTACAGTGCTAATAGGTGATCAAACCAAATGCCCCTTCTAGCCCTTTTGATGAACGATAAAGTATTTGAAGCCATTCGGGACCTAGGGCCGCATAGAAAAGAGAAAAATTTTCAGTTCTTTCTTGTAGGCTTTCGCCAGGAAACAAGTCGGATCTTAACTTGTGGATTTGATTTTGCTGAACTTGAAATTTTTTACGTTCAGCGCTTATTAGTTTCTTTTCTAATGCAATTATTTTTTTTATAGATTTTTGTTCTAATGCAGCAACATGTTCAGACAAGGTAATATCCACAGCATCCGTAATATTTCGCAAAGATTGATAAAAATTCTTTGCCTTTTGTATTTCTTCGGAAAGTGAAAGATGATGTTCACTTTCTCTCTTTACCAATTGGTTCACTAGCGAGAGACTATCATTAAAATATTCAGCATGTGAAAATCCCAGTTCTTTTAACCTTTGTTCTTGCTTTTCTAAAACAATCAAGAAAGAATTTCGCAATAATAAAACAGGATAAGGAATTTGAACTGCATCAAATACATTTTTTAATTCCAACCAGTAAGCCAGCTCTCCTCCTCCACCAATAAAAGCAATGTTTGGCAAAATGGTTTCCTGAAAAGCGCCTCTTAATATTACATTGGCACTAAACCTGTCTGGATACATTCTCAGTTCTTCCAAAATGGCTTCTTTAGAAAAATGTAATCCTAAATGATTAATTGAATATCCGGTTTCTGTTAACTCAATTCTTTCTCTTTTATCCTCAACCAAATAAAATAAATTGACTTCTCTACCCCCGGCTTGCACTTTATAATTTTGGCCTAACTGAAGAATGGTATCCGAAACAATTTTATGGGAAAAATTTTGGGTTAATTCTTTCTTTACTACTGATTGAAAAGATTTTTTCAATGCAGTGTTATCAGGGATGAGTACAACCAACCCGTAGGAAGCAAACAATGCATTTGTTAATTCTAGTGTGGCTTGTTGAATCGTTTTGCCAACTGTATAACATTGTAGAAAAATGTCTGTCAAATTTTTTCCAAACGGCAAAACGCCAGCCTGACCGTAGATAGTATGAATGTAACTAATGAGTTCTTTATCTACTTTCATTCTACCGACAGCTCCGGTTTGTTTGGTATTCCAGACAAGCTTTTGTCCACCAATCGTAACATAGCCCAGCTCATCCAGATCTGCATCTTCACTTCCCATATAATATACAGGCACAAATGAATATTCTGGCAAGGATTCTTTTAATTCATCTGCAAGCTTTATTGCATGCATAATTTTGTAAATAAAATACAATGGGCCGGTAAAAATATTGGGTTGATGGGCTGTGGTAACCGTAAAAACATCTTTACTTAGTAAAGAAGAAATGTTCTTTTTTACTTTTTCAGATGTTTCGATATTACTATATTGTTTTTCTAATTCACTAACCAATAATTCCCTTTGCGTATCAAATGATTTTCTGGCAAGAATAGATTGCTTTATTCCTTCAATGGTAGGTGCATGTTGATAAAAGGGTTGTAATAACGGTGATTGTTGCAAGTAATCGATAACAATCTTGGTAAAATAACCGGTACGCTCGTATGGTAAATAATTCGTGGTTACAATCATAATAAACAATAAAAGTACAACTTAGCAAATACTCGCCAATCCATTTATCCTTTTTAAAAATTCTGAAAAATGAAAAAGGGCAATCAATTAAATCTATCTGGATGAAAAGGAGTAATATTCATACTCATTTTCTGCTCATTCACAATTTCACTCACCAATTTTCCGGTTCCTGCCCCTAAACTCAATCCTACCATGGCATGTCCGGTTGCCAATACAACATTTTTCCATTTCTTTGTTTTTCCGATATATGGCAAACCATCAGCCGAACAAGGTCTGTAACCATACCAAACTTTATCAATAGAAGGGGTTGGAACAATAAATTCAGGGAAGAACTTTTCAACTGCTTTCAACAAACCCACTACTCTGTTCATTCTCGGAGGGGTTTGAGTGGAAGTTATTTCCATGGTTCCCCCAAAACGAATTTTATTGCCATCCATCGGTGTTATTGCAACTCTGCCCTCTACCAAAACAGCCGGGTGATTCAATGTATAAGCAGAATCCTCTAACGTAACTGAATATCCTCTACCACCAACCAAAGGTATTTTTACATTCATCATAGCAGCCACTTCCCTACTCCATGAACCTGAAGCGATTACAATGGCATCGGCATCATGCGCTGTTTTATCTGTGATAACTTTAGAAATCGCTCCATCCTTTTTTTCAAAACCGGTAACAGTTTCATTGGTGAGAAGATGAACCCCTTTTTGTTCCAAATCTTTCAATAATTGTTGCATTAATTTGTTGGGATACAAATGTGCATCACATTTAAAATGTAGTGCACCCATCGCATTTATTTTGGTTTGTGGCTCCAATGCTTGTAATGCTTTACCATCCAGCATTACAGTATCAGTCAGCCCTAATTCATGCGACTTTTTCATTATATGTAAAACATGATCTGCCGCTTGCTGTGTTTGAAATATTTCCAATAAGCCTTTTGATTCATATGCAAAACCAAATTGGGGTAATAATGCCCATTCTTCATATAGCTTTTTGCTTATGATAGCAATATCTCTAAGTGGAATAGCCGCTTTATTAACATTTTCATTCGTAGCCATTTTCATAAATTTCAAACCCCAATCAATCAAGCTCCAACTTAATCTGGGTTGGACATAAAACGGACTTTCCGGATTCATCATCCATTTAAGTCCTTGCTTGATAATACCGGGCGTAGCCAATGGCACAAAATGACTGGGACATACATATCCGGCATTGCCATATGAACAACTGTCCATCATATCCGTTTTATCGATAACGGTTACCGTATGACCACTTTCTTGCAAAAAATAAGCACTACTCAATCCAATGATCCCCCCCCCAATAATAACTACCTTCATGAAAAAGAATTATTTGGCAAATTTCGTGATTAGAAAGTAATAAATCGAATTATTTACCCATTTCCCAGGGATATTTCTCTATGCATCACAACAAAAGTGTTTACCTATATTTGCAAAAAAAAACATGGGTGTATCAGATCAATTAGCACAAATGAAAGCAGACAAAGCCGCTGCCAACCTACAGGCAGGACAGGCATTCTTACAAACCAACAAATCAAGGGCAGAAGTAACCGAATTAGCAAGTGGTTTGCAATATGAAATATTGGTTACTGGAGCAGGAGAAAAACCGACGGCGCACAATGAAGTCACTTGTCATTACCATGGTACGCTGATTGACGGAACCATTTTTGATAGTTCGGTACAAAGAGGACAACCTGCTTCCTTTCCGCTTAATATGGTAATAAAAGGATGGACAGAAGGTTTGCAGTTAATGCCAAGCGGTAGTAAATGGCGTTTTTTTATTCCAGCCCATTTAGGGTATGGTGACAGACAAGTGAGTGCGCAGATTGGACCAAACAGTACACTGATTTTCGATGTAGAACTCATCAGTTTTGTATAGGATTTCCAGAATTTTGATTGTTGAATTTTATACGTTTGTCATCATACAAACTATAAAATTCAACATTGTAAAACAACTTTATATCATCTCACTTAATTCTAGCCATTTTAGTTCTTTATCACCCAATAATTGATCAATAACGATAATTCTTTCACTCATTTTTTGTAGATCTTCATAAGGTAAGTTGCCAATTTCCATTTTAAGGGTAATACTTTTCTTTTCCTCTGCTAAAGCCGGCATTTCTTTTTCCAACATCTCAAATTCACGTTTTTCTTTAAAACTCATTTTCTTTTTGATGGCTGTAGAAATCGATTGCTCATTATTCACAGCCGATTCAGTCGTTTCTCCTTTGCTTTTTCTATCTTCTAAAACATCCCATTTATTTTCTTTCTTTTCGTTGTCTTTTAACCAGATTCTATATTGCGTATAGTTTCCGGGAAAATCACGTACTTCTCCTTCCCCTTCAAAAACAAATAAATGGTCTACAAGTCTATCCATGAAGTATCGATCATGACTAACAATTAAAACACAACCCTGGTATTCTGAAAGGAAATTTTCTAGTACGCCCAATGTAGGTAAATCCAAATCATTGGTAGGCTCATCCAGTATTAAAAAATTGGGATTTGTAAATAGGATGGTTAACAATTGTAAACGCTTCTTTTCACCTCCACTTAATGAGTTAAGATACGTGTATTGTTTATCAGGTGTAAACAAAAATAGTTCCAGAAACTGGGCTGCACTTAAGCTTCCCCCATTGGCCAGCGGAAAATTTTCAGCAAACGTTTTTACGAATTCAATCACCCGCATATTTTCTTTGATCACCAATCCTTGTTGAGAAAAGTTTCCAAATACAACTGTATCTCCTATATTAATTTTTCCACTGTCTGCAGGCTCTATGCGCTGAAGCATATTTAAAAAAGTACTTTTCCCAACACCATTTTTCCCAATAATACCAATTCGCTCTCCTTTACTGAAATTATAATCGAAACCTTTTAAAATCGGCAAACTGCCATAGCTTTTATACACTTTCTTCATTTCAATAATCTTTCCACCAAGCCTACTCATTTTGATCTGCAATTGTACTTGCACATCTTCGATTTTCTGTTTGGCTCGGGCCTCTACTTCATAAAAGTTGTCTTGTCTGCTTTTACTCTTGGTTGTTCTCGCTTTGGGCTGTTTACGCATCCATTCCAGCTCTTTGCGGTATTCATTTTTGGCTTTATCGATACTAGCCAGTTCACTTTCAATTCGGGCGGCTTTTTTTTCAACATAATTTTCGTAATCGCCTCTATATACATACATGTTTTCTCTTTCTAACTCCCAAATTTCCTCACTTACAGCGTCTAAAAAGTATCGGTCGTGCGTAACCAATAACAAGGTTACATTTTCTTGATTCAGATAATTCTCAAGCCACTCAATCATTTCCACATCCAGATGATTGGTGGGCTCATCCATCATTAACAAAGTATGTTTATGATCAAAGCCAATATCGATAAGTGTTTTGGCCAATGCGACTCTTTTCCTTTGCCCCCCACTAAGATCACTTACCGCTTGTTCTAAATGATGAACATTTAGTTTGGTTAAAATCTGCTTTACTTTTACTTCAAATTCCCAAGCATTCAAATCGTCCATTTTCCCGAACAATTCTACCAATGCCTCACCATCCTCACTTTCACTAGCCATTTCATATTCCCGAATTACATTCATTACCGGGTGATTGGTATGAAAAATGTTTTCCAAGACCGTCTTACCTTCATCAAACTTTGGATCTTGCTCAAACAATGCAACTGTTACATCTTTGTGAATGAACAGCTTTCCTGTATCTGCTTTTTCTTCCCCACATAAAATGCGTAATAAAGTTGATTTCCCGATACCATTTCTGGCAATGATGGAAATTTTGTCCCCTTCGTTAATATGGAATGAAATATTCTTAAAAAGTGGGTTAACCCCATAACTCTTAGTCAAACCCTCGGCTGAAACATAATGCATTCGGCAAAATTAAGTATCACAAGGGAATAATGAATGTTGTACACGGAATATTAATGAAGAATCGGCTTTAGCCCCATGCCATTAAGGGAAAATTGCAAATGTCGGCAATGGCCTCTGAAATAGTAACACAGTATATATACTCAATTTTCAATGCTCATTTTTCAATTTCTATGTGTTTTATTTAAAAATTGAGCATTGAAAATTGTTTATTGAATATTTCCGCTTTGGTTATCATAACTTAATGACACTAACTTACATTTTTCTAAACAAGCCCCGGCAGTTTACAAAACAAGGCTTAACTACCTTAATTTAGCAGCAGAACCTATTTTGTGTTTTAAAATAATTTACTTTCGTATTAACTATGAAGAAGATTGAACTGGAAATAGTGGCCCTTTCTCACAGTATTACGCAAACGCATTCGTATGCAGTGGTTTTGGGAGAAATGAATGGCCTCCGTCGTTTACCGATAGTTATTGGGGGATTTGAAGCGCAGGCCATTGCTGTTGCATTAGAACATATGCAGCCTAGTAGACCCCTTACCCACGACTTGATGAAAAACTTCATGAATGCTTTTAGTGTTGAATTACAGGAAATCATCATCAGTGATTTGCAGGAAGGCATTTTTTATTCAAAATTGGTCTGTTTTACAGAACATGATACGATAGAAATTGATAGTCGTACCAGTGATGCACTGGCATTGGCTGTTCGTTTTGGTTGTCCCATCTTTACTTATGAACATATACTTGAAAATGCAGGGATATTAATGGAAGATGGTGCCCCCAAAAAAAGCAAGGGTGATCCGATAGGAATTGAAGAAACCGGAAGTGGTCGGGATGATCTGAGTGGAATGAATGTAGAGGAATTACAGGCCTTATTAAATGATGTTCTGGAGCATGAAGATTATATAAGAGCCATCTCCATACGCGATGAAATAAATAAAAGAAAATGATAAAAGGCAGCCGCTGAATCACTTTTAATTTTTCACTTTTACCCTCTTTCATAAACCAATCATGGTCGTTTTCCCTAACTGTAAAATAAACTTAGGACTCAATGTTACCAACAAAAGAGAGGATGGATATCATGATATTGAAACAGTCTTTTATCCGATAGCAATTACAGATGCTTTGGAAATAATACCCAATGAAACTTCATTCAGTAATCATCTCACCTCAATAGACAATCGCTATGAAACCGCAACAAAAGTTTCATTCACTTCTTCGGGCATTCCAATCAAAGGGGGCATGGATGAAAATCTCTGTGTAAAAGCATATCATCTTTTAAAAAAAGACTTCCCACAATTACCCGCTGTTGCCTTTCATTTACACAAAGTAATCCCAATGGGTGCCGGTTTAGGCGGTGGCAGTAGTGATGGATCTTTTACTTTAACATTGATCAATCAACTTTTTCAACTGAATCTTTCAGAATCTTTGTTGAAAGGTTATGCACTAAAACTTGGCAGTGACTGCCCCTTTTTTATTTCTAATCACCCAAGTTTCGCAAAAGGACGTGGTGAAATGCTACAAGAAGTTTCAGTAAACTTATCGGGAAATGAAATTGTTATCGTTCACCCCGGTATTCATGTTTCAACAGCCGAAGCTTTCGCACAAATAATCCCAAGCGCTCCCAAATTGTCGATTTTGAAAATAATTGAACAACCCATCAAAAATTGGAAACATCAATTAATCAATGATTTCGAAATTGGCATATGTAAATCACACCCTGCCATCGCCCAAATTAAAGAAAAACTTTACTCAATGGGTGCCATTTACGCTTCTATGTCGGGTAGCGGCAGTTCCGTTTTTGGAATTTTTGAAAAAGGTCAAATAATCGATTTCTCTACTCATTTCCCTTACACTGTTTTTCATATAAAATAACATTCGTTAGTCTACCGAATAGAAAATATTTAAATAAACCTGCATTTAATTAAATATTATCAACGTATCTGTGTAAATTTTTCATAAAACTATTTGATTATCACTCAAATTTTGATTAATTTGCCACCACGGTTGCCTGCCATATTATTTCCTGATTATAAATTCGGTTGTACATGCTTGTTTCAAAACAAAGCGGGGGTCTTTATGACTCATCATTTGAACACGATGCCTGTGGTATCGGTTTCGTGGCAAATATCAAAGGACATAAATCCCATCAACACATTACTGATGCATTAACTGTATTAGAAAACATGGAGCATAGAGGTGCATGTGGTTGTGAAAACAATACGGGTGATGGTGCCGGAATTATGCTACAAATTCCACATGAATTTTTCTTCGATGAATGCCTTAAACTCGGAATACATCTCCCCCCCTTTGGAAGATATGGTGTTGGCGTTATCTTTTTCCCCAAAGAAATTAGATTACGTGAAGAATGTAGAGATATCTTTAATAGAGCTGCTGAAAAACTGGGTCTCGAGATATTAACGTTTAGAAAAGTTCCCGTAAATAAGTTCGATATTGGCCTTACCGCACTCTCTGTAGAACCCTGCATGGAACATGTGTTTGTAAGTTGTCCTGATCATATTACCAACCCCGACGAATTTGAACGCAAACTTTTCATACTTCGCAATTATGCAAGTCATACCATTAGCAATACAGTAAAAAAAGATGAAATTGGATTTTACTTGGCTTCCCTTTCTTATAAAACCATCATCTATAAAGGACAACTCACCAGCCTACAAGTTAGAAGTTACTTCCCCGACCTAAGCGATAAAAGAGTTGTCTCTGCCTTTGGATTGGTTCATTCTCGCTTTGCTACGAATACATTCCCTTCCTGGAAATTGGCACAACCTTTTAGGTATATCGCTCATAATGGTGAGATCAATACTTTGCAGGGTAACCTTAACTGGCTTAGAACCAGTGAGAAAGGGTTCACTTCTCCTTTTTTTAGTAAAGAAGAAATGGAAATGTTATTGCCCATCGTAACAGAAGGACAATCCGATTCTGCCTGTTTAGATAACATGATCGAATTGCTGACACTTACGGGTAGGTCTTTACCGCATGTAATGATGATGTTAATTCCGGAAGCCTGGGATGGAAATGACCAAATGGACCATGTTAAAAAAGCATTTTATGAATACCATGCTTGCATGATGGAACCTTGGGATGGACCTGCTTCCATTTCATTCACAGATGGAAAAATTATTGGTGCCACATTAGACAGAAATGGATTGCGTCCCAGTAGATATGCCGTTACACATGATGATCGAGTAATCATGGCTTCTGAAACCGGCGTTTTACCCATTGACCCCTCCCTAATAAAAGAAAAAGGAAGATTACAACCCGGTAAAATGTTTGTGGTAGATATGGAGCAAGGAAGAATCATTAGCGATGATGAATTGAAGCAAACCATTTGTTCTCAAAAACCCTATGCCGAATGGCTCAATAAATATAAGATTCGTTTAGAAGAATTACCCGAGCCAAGAGTTATGTTTACCCATCTGGAACATGACCAGGTTTTTAAATACCAAAAAGCTTTTGGCTATTCAACTGAAGACTTAGATACGATCATTGCTCCAATGGCAATAGATGGAAAAGAGCCAATTGGATCAATGGGAACAGATGTTCCATTGGCCATTTTAAGTGAACAACCTCAACACCTAAGTAATTATTTTAAACAACTTTTTGCGCAGGTTACCAATCCACCCATTGACCCCATTCGTGAAAGGATGGTTATGTCTCTCGCTACTTTTGCGGGAAGTAATGGAAATCTATTGATAGAAGATCCATTGTCTTGCCATAGTGTAGCCTTAAAACATCCCGTATTAAATAACCACGAGTTAGAAAAGATTAGAAGTATAGATACCGGAATTTTTCAAGCAAAAACTTTACAGACATATTTCAGGGCAGATGGAAAACCGGGGTCATTAAAAGCCGGTTTAGATCGTTTATGCAGGTATGCGGTAGACGCAGTGGAAGATGGATTTGAAGTGGTCATTTTAACAGATCGAGCCATTGATTCTGATCATGCACCCATTCCTTCCATCATTGCTACATCTGCGGTACATCATCATCTTATTAGAAAGGGTTACCGTGGTCAGGTGGGTATCATTGTAGAAGCCGGAGATGTGTGGGAAGTGCATCATTTCGCCTGCCTTTTGGGTTTTGGAGCAACAGCAATTAATCCTTATTTGGCTTTGTCGTCTATACGCGATATGAAACTTAGCGATAGATTACAATCAGACTTGGATGTAGAATACTTAAAAAAGAATTATATTAAAGCAGTGAATGAAGGTTTGTTGAAAGTATTCTCTAAGATGGGTATTTCAACTTTACAATCTTATCAAGGTGCGCAAATATTTGAAATCATCGGTTTAAATAAATCAGTCGTTGATCAATATTTTACAGGAGCCATTTCTCGTATTCAAGGAATGGGGCTTGATGAAATTGCGAAAGAAACATTGTCAAAACATTTCTTTGCCTTTAACAAAAAAGACATTCCGGTTGATAGGTTACCGGTTGGTGGAATTTATCAATGGAAAAGAAAAGGAGAATTTCATTTATTCAATCCCCAAACCATTCATCTTTTACAGCACGCTACAAAAATGAACGATTATGAAACGTTCAAAAAATATTCTAAAGTAGTCAACGACCAAAGTGAAAAAGCCTGTACGCTTAGAAGTCTTTTTCAATTTAAACGAAACCGTCCATCTATTTCTATTGATGAAGTTGAATCGGCTGAAAACATATATAAACGTTTTGCTACAGGTGCCATGTCGTTTGGTTCAATTTCTTGGGAAGCCCATACCACATTGGCTATTGCCATGAACCGACTAGGTGGAAAAAGTAATACAGGCGAAGGTGGGGAAGATGAAATCCGCTATGAAAAAATGGCCAATGGTGATTCCATGCGCTCTTCTATTAAGCAAGTTGCTTCTGCACGTTTCGGTGTTACCAGTTATTACCTTACGCAAGCAGATGAATTACAAATAAAAATGGCTCAAGGTGCTAAGCCCGGAGAAGGTGGTCAATTACCAGGATATAAAGTGGATGAATGGATTGGTAAAACAAGACACGCCACTCCCGGTGTTGGATTAATTTCACCACCTCCACATCATGACATTTATTCTATTGAAGATTTGGCTCAATTAATTTTCGATTTAAAAAACGCAAATCGAAAAGCAAGAATCAATGTAAAATTAGTTTCTAAAGCAGGTGTGGGTACAATTGCTGCGGGTGTTGCTAAAGCAAAAGCCGATGTAGTATTGATTTCAGGTCACGACGGTGGTACCGGTGCCTCTCCAATCAGTTCCATAAAACACGCCGGCCTTCCTTGGGAATTGGGATTAGCTGAAACACACCAAACTTTGGTAAAAAATAAATTACGTAGTCGCGTAATTGTGCAAGCGGATGGACAAATGAAAACGGGAAGGGATATTGCCATTGCAGCATTATTAGGCGCTGAAGAATGGGGTGTTGCCACTGCAGCATTAATTGTAGAAGGATGCATCATGATGCGCAAATGTCATTTAAATACTTGTCCGGTAGGTGTGGCTACTCAAGACCCGGAACTGCGCAAACGTTTTACCGGTAATCCTGATCATGTTGTTAATTTTTTCAGATTTATGACGGAAGAATTGAGAGAGATCATGGCAGATTTAGGTTTTAAAACCATCAATGAAATGGTTGGACAAGTAGATTCTTTAGAGATGCGTGACAATATTAGCCACTGGAAATATCATTCACTAGACCTATCTGCCGTTTTATATAAGGAAGATGCTAAGGATACCGGTTTGTATAACCAGGAAGAACAGGACCATGGAATTGCAGATGTATTAGATTGGGAACTTTTAAAAGCAGCAAAACCTGCGATAGAAAAAAAGCAAAGGATCGCAGCATCTTTTCCCATTAAAAATACCGACAGAACAGCTGGAACTATTTTATCCAATGAGATCACCAAAATTTATAAAGCGGAAGGTTTACCGGAAGATACCATTCATTTTACGTTTACCGGTACAGCCGGACAAAGTTTTGGTGCTTTCAATACAAAGGGTATTACATTGGAACTAGAAGGAGATGCAAACGATTATTTTGGAAAAGGATTGAGTGGAGCAAAATTGATCATTTATCCTTCTAAACAAGCCTCTTTTGTACCTGAAGAAAATATCATTATTGGTAATGTAGCATTCTATGGTGCTACTGCCGGGGAATCATATATAAGAGGTAAAGCCGGAGAAAGATTTGCAGTTAGGAATTCAGGAGCCAATGTGGTTGTAGAAGGTGTGGGTGATCATGGATGCGAATACATGACAGCCGGCAATGCTGTGATATTGGGTACAACCGGTAGAAATTTTGCGGCAGGCATGAGTGGTGGGATAGCATATGTATATGATGTGAATGGTGAATTTGATAGCTTATGTAACAAAGAAATGGTGGATCTTGATCAATTAGACCAAGAAGATGCTCAACGATTACAAGATATGATTACCAAACATTTTGCCTATACAGACAGTAGTGTAGCCAAATTTATTTTGAATGATTTTGATAATCAACTGAAAAACTTTGTGAAAGTATTTCCAAAAGATTATAAAAAAGTGTTGATGGAAAAAAGTGAAAAGTCAAAAGTGAAAAGTCAAAAGTGAAAACGAATAATGATACACCAATAAACAATTAAACGAATCACCTCCATGGGAAAACCAACAGGTTTTATAGAATTTACAAGAGAACTTCCCGCAAAGCGTTTACCAAAAGAAAGGGTGAACGATTACAATGAGTTTGTAGAAAGGTTTCCGGAAAAAAAATTAAACGAACAATCTGCACGATGCATGAATTGTGGTGTACCTTTTTGTCACAATGGCTGTCCTTTAGGAAATATCATTCCTGAATTTAATGATGCAGTCTACAGAAAAAGTTGGTTAGAAGCATATGAAATATTGTCTGCCACAAACAATTTCCCTGAATTTACAGGCCGCATTTGTCCTGCTCCATGTGAAACAGCCTGTGTATTAGGTATTAATCAACCAGCTATCACCATCGAAGAAATTGAAAAGCATATCATTGAAATTGCATTCGATAAAGGTTTTGTGCAACCGCGAAAACCAAACTTAAGAACTGGCAAGAAAGTTGCAGTTGTGGGTTCCGGTCCTGCCGGACTAGCGGTAGCTGCCCAGTTAAACTATGCAGGCCATTTGGTAACTGTTTATGAAAGAGATGATTCTCCCGGTGGCCTATTAAGGTATGGCATACCTGATTTTAAGTTAGAAAAATGGGTTGTGCAAAGAAGGATACATTTAATGGAAGAAGAAGGTGTTATATTTAAATGCAATGCAAACGTAGGGGTTAATACCAGCATTAATGATTTGTTGAGAGAATGTCAGGTAGTAGTTTTAACAGGCGGTTCTACTATACCACGTAATTTAGATATCCCCGGCAGAGATTTGAAAGGCGTTCATTATGCCATGGATTTTTTGAAACAACAAAATAAAAGAGTAGCCGAGAAAAAAGTAGAAAGTGAAGATATATTTGCTACTAAAAAGAATGTTGTGGTCATTGGTGGTGGCGATACCGGAAGTGATTGTGTGGGCACTTCAAACAGACAAGCTGCCATTTCAATTACCCAATTTGAGTTGTTTCCCAAGCCTCCGGAGAATAGAACACCATTCATGCCTTGGCCTTCCTTTCCTATGACATTAAAAACAACCTCTTCACATGACGAAGGCGTAGAGAGGAAATGGGCCATTTCAACAAAAGCTTTCTTGGGGGATGAAAATGGTCAATTAAGAGCCTTGAAAGTAGTAGACCTAGAATGGAAAACCGGGCAAAATGGTGCCCCGGCAGGTTTTGAAGAAAAACAAGGCACAGAACGAGAAATTCCCTGTGAATTGGCTTTATTAGCAATGGGGTTTGTGCATCCACAACATGATGGACTCATTAAACAACTCGATATTGATCTTGATGAAAGGGGAAATGTAAAAGCAAGCGAACTTGCTTTTCAAACAAATATTCCAAAAATATTTACTGCCGGAGATATGAGAAGGGGGCAATCATTGGTTGTTTGGGCCATCAGTGAAGGAAGAGAATGTGCCAGAAAAGTTGATGAATACTTAATGGGAAATTCCGTTTTAGAATCGAAAGACAAAAGCTATTTGGTAAGTATATAAAGTACTACTATATCATTTGTCAAACCACACTCCAAAAAAGTGTGGTTTTGCTTTTTTACCCCCTCAAACAAATGATTTACTTATATAATAATAGGTTTTAATAGATTTTAATTATCATATTAAATAATAATAAATGTTAATAATTATTCAAACATTTTCATTTTTTATTAGTATTTTAGCAAAATAAAGCAACATATAATTAATTATTAATATTAAATTCACAACATGTCAAAATCAACTGTCAAACAATTTGCTCCATTTATTGTCCTATTAATCGTTGCAGTCTTTGCATTATTTGTCCCATCCCTTCCCAATTTTGTTGATGACGGGAAATATAGTGCTGCCGATATTGCTTGGATTATTGTGGCTACCGCCCTTGTTTTTTTAATGACCCCTGGATTGGCTTTCTTTTATGGAGGCATGGTGCATCGAAAAAATGTGATCTCCACCATGATTAAAAGTGTGGTGGCTGCAGGAATTGTTAGTATTTTATGGGTAACAGTTGGTTATAGCCTTTGTTTTGGTGAATCCATCGGGGGCATTATTGGAAATCCCTTTACGCATCTGTTTTTTAAAGGGGTAAATTCAGGAGCTCCCTGGAGTTTAGCTCCCACAATCCCACTTGCTTTGTTTGCACTGTTTCAATTAATGTTTGCCATTATTACCCCAGGTTTAGTGGTAGGTGCTGTTGCTGAGCGTATCCGTTTTACTTCTTATATTCTTTTTATAGCTCTATTTAGCATATTTGTTTATGCCCCTATTGCGCATTGGACTTGGCATCCTGAGGGTTTCCTATTTAAGATGGGGGTTTTGGATTTTGCAGGTGGAACCGTAGTTCACATTTCTGCAGGTTGCGCAGCTTTAGCAGGGGCCTTGGTGTTAAAACGTCGTCAATCACATATTGAAAACAGAGAAATACCACCTGCCAATATCCCTTATGTATTAATTGGTACCGGCTTACTTTGGTTCGGCTGGTTTGGCTTTAATGCGGGTTCTGCATTAGGTGCCAATGCATTAGCTGTTTCTGCATTTGCAACTACCAATACTGCTGCAGCTGCCGCAGGTTTATCTTGGATGTTTTTTGATGTAATCCGTGGAAAAAAACCCTCTGTTTTAGGTTTTTGTATCGGAGCAGTTGTGGGTCTGGTTGCCATTACACCTGCAGCCGGTTTTGTAGCGGTTCCACAAAGTATTTTCATTGGCGTAGTTGCTGCCATCTTATCAAATCTTGCCGTTTATTATAAAAGTAAATCTACTTTGGATGATACCTTGGACGTATTTCCTTGTCATGGTGTTGGCGGTATTGTAGGTATGATTATGACCGGAATCTTTGCTACAAAATCTGTAAATAGTGCCGGCGCCGATGGTTTGTTCTATGGAAATGCCGCTTTTTTCTTTACGCAATTAAAAGGTATGTTGTTAGTTGTTACATTCAGTTTCACCGTATCATTTTTAATATTCAAGTTCATCAATTTCATACTTCCATTACGCGTAAGTACTGAAGAAGAAGAATTGGGATTGGATGCTTCTCAGCATGATGAAAAATACGGTAGAACACCACAAACAGCATAATTACCATACTAAGCTAGTAATATTAATCAATTCCTTCTGACCGAGGATTCTATTACCTGCTCTAAAAAAACAAGGTACAGCCATAACATAAACTTCTGACCAAGTTTACAGGCTGTACCCTATTATTCATCTTAAAACCATTGCAATGTTAAAGAAAATTTTTGCACTAACCTTTGGATTTTTATCTATTATCACAATTTTTGCACAAACAGAATCCTCCAAAAAGTCACCGACTACTTTTTCAGGTTCATTAGATGCCTATTACCGGTACAATTTCTCAAACCCAACTGGTGGTACAAATAATTTTACCAGCTTTACCAACTCACAGAATTCTTTTGAATTAGGTATGGCAACGTTTCGGGTTGACCATTCTATTGGTAAAATAGCAGCTACCGTTGATATTGGCTTTGGAAGAAGAGCCCAAGAATTCTCTTACAATGATGTGGGGACTACTTTAACTGCAGTAAAGCAAGCATATTTTAGTTATGCACCCTCCGATAAGTTGAAATTCACAATTGGAAAATGGGCTACCCATGTTGGATATGAATTAGTGGATGCCACCGGCAATAGAAACTATAGTATGTCATATGGCTTTTCCTATGGTCCTTTCTTTCATACCGGAATTAAAGCAGATATTTCCCTTGGCGGTAAAACAGCTTTGATGGTAGGTGTTGCCAATCCTACTGATTATGCGTATACCACTTCTCCAAAAAAAGTTGTGATAGTACAATTGAGCACGGCTTCAAAAAATGACAAATTCAAAGCATTTTTAAATTACCAAGGGGGAACCGATTTTTCGCAATTTGACTTGGTATTAACACGTACACTAAGCAGTAAATTCAGCCTTAGCTATGATGGCACAATAGCAAACTACAATTTCAAACCTTCGAATTCTAGTTGGAAAGATCATGCGTTATACTTGAATTTTGATCCAACAGATAAATTTGGTTTAACATTAAGAGGAGAATATTTTGATGACAGATCGGTTAGTCCACTAATACCCACTGCAAATAACATTTTTGCAACCACGCTTTCCGCAAATATTAAATTAGATCACATTACCCTCATTCCGGAACTAAGGTTTGACAACGCAAAAGGGAACATATTTTCCAAAGGACTCACTGGAACAGCCATCAATAATACTTCAACATTTTTAATTGCTGCCGTTTATAAATTTTAATTAGACCAATGCTTATCTTATTGATAAAAACAGGCATTCCTTTTGGATGCCTGTTTTTAATTTTTGGTTATCCAAGTACAATGGTATCAATCCAATTAATGAATACTTGAGATAATACACTAATTCATGACACTTGCCATTCTTCAAATATTCCAATTTTAGTCAACCCTCTGGTCAAATTCATAACCAACGCTTAGTATTGGCAAATCGAATCGATTTATTTGGTAAGTTCGGCAGATGAAATGGATTCTACGTCTATTACAATTCGTTTATTGTGTGTATGCAATGTTATTGTTCATCATCAACATGTTCCTTTTTCTCCCTTTTATTTTATTCTCTCTATTTTTTGGCAAGATCATCGGCGGTAACATTATTTATCAACTTTGCAGATTATGGGCAAAGATTTGGTATTTCTTAATTTTCATGAAACACCAAGAAATTTATGAAACACCCCATGATAGAAAAAGGCAATATATTTTTGTTAGCAATCACATTTCATACATGGATATCCCGCCTATTGTTTTGATAGCACACCAACCTATGCGGATTCTAGGAAAATATGAAATGATTAAAGTCCCTGTATTTGGCTGGATTTACAAAGCAGCAGTCATATTGGTTGACCGTCGTGATTCCGAAACCAGGGCTAGAAGTGTGAGGGCATTAAAATCAGCACTCAAAAACAATATTTCAATATTCATTTTCCCCGAAGGCACTTTTAATGAAACGAAAGACCCTTTGAAAGAATTCTATGATGGTGCATTTAGATTAGCCATTGAAACCGAAACGCCTATCAAACCTATCATATTGATTGATACCCTTGAACGCATGCATTTTCGTGGACTTTTTGAATTAACACCCGGCGTCAATCGGGTAGTATATTTGGAAGAAGTGTCCGTAACCGGCTTAACTTTGGCTGATATCCAATTCCTGAAACAAAAAGTTTACAACATCATGGTAAATGGTCTTAAACGATATCGAAACTATCCATCTGCTTAATGCTTAATTTTGAACAAATTCTTGCGTATTGTTTGTCGAAGTCATTATACCCTTAGCCCTACCTAAAAATTATACCTGGGCTGTGCCAGCCCAAATGCAGTCTGTTATGCAACCCGGTATTCGTGTAGAAGTTACATTGGGAAAGAATAAAAGATATGCCGGCATTGTAAAGAAAATATTGAATGTGAAACCGGAAGCTTTTGAGCCAAAAGAGATCATCAATGTATTAGATAATGAACCTTTATTATACAATGAACAATTACAACTTTGGGAATGGATTGCCCAATATTATATGTGCAGTGAAGGGGAAGTTATGCAGGCGGCCATTCCATCAAACTTGAAATTATCAAGCGAAAGTATACTAATATGGAATGAAGAAAGAGGATATGATTTTACAGATCTGGGAGATGCAGAATACATTGTTGCAGAAGCCCTGGAGATAAAGAAAGAATTAAGATTAAGTGAAGTTCAACAGTTATTAAATTCTTCCAATACGTATCCGGTAATAAAAAAACTGATTGAGAAAGGAGTCTGTCATGTTTGGGAAGAATTAAAAGATAAATACAAAGCAAAGACAGAAACTTATATTTCTTTAGAACAAACCTATCACGATGAAAATAAACTTGCCGATTTACTAAACAATTGGTCAAAAGCGCCTAAACAAATGGAGCTACTCCTTTCTTATTTACATATTTTAAAAACAGAAGGCGAAGTAACCCAATCAGCATTGTTAAAAAAATCAAATGCCTCTGTTGCACAGTTAAAAGGACTATCTGAAAAAGGAATTCTAACCACTGAAAAAAGAGCAACTGACCGAATCCCATCTTTACCCAAAAATATTCAAATTGACTTTCATTTATCTGGGGCCCAGGAAACTATTTTTCAAGAAATAAAAAAACATTTTGTTGAAAAACCTGTTTGTTTATTGCATGGTGTAACCGCTAGCGGCAAAACAGAAATTTATACAAAACTAATTGAAGAAAATATTCTACAAGGCAAACAAGTGCTGTATATGTTACCCGAAATTGCACTTACCTCACAGATAATTAGAAGGTTGCAAAAGCATTTTGGCGGGTATATTGGCATTTACCATTCTAAATTAAATCCCAATGAACGTGTTGAAATATGGAATAAAGTAAAAAATGGCGATATCAAAGTTGTACTCGGTGCCCGTTCCTCTTTATTTCTTCCTTTTAAGAATCTTTCCCTATTAATTGTGGATGAAGAGCATGACCCATCCTACAAACAACAGGATCCTGCTCCTCGTTATCATGCTAGAGATGCGGCCATTTATTATGCATCTTTATTCAAAGCCAATGTATTGTTGGGCAGTGCTACCCCTTCTATTGAAAGCTATAACAATTGTGTGCAAAAAAAATACAACATGGTTCGATTGTCGGAAAGATTTGGACAAGTTGAGTTGCCAATAATTGAAATCATAGATCTCAAAAAAATTCCCACTAAAGATAAATCAAAAATTGCATTATCACCTACCCTCTTAACGGCCATTGAGACATCTTTACAACAAAAAAAACAAGTGATTCTTTTCCAAAACCGACGTGGATATTCACCCTATTTTATCTGTAATGCCTGTGGTTGGATTCCTCAATGCCAGCACTGCGATGTTACATTAACTTATCATAAAGCAAAAAACAAGTTAGCTTGTCATTATTGTGGTACTTCATACCCTGTTATCAATACTTGTGCGGCCTGTGGCAGTCATGATTTTATGCAAAAGAATTTTGGAACAGAAAAAATAGAAGAACTCGTGTCTGAATATTTTCCGGATGCCAAGATTGCAAGAATGGATTATGACAGTGTGAAAGGCAAGAATGATCATGATGCACTCATCAAATTATTCGAACAAAAACGTATAGATATTCTGGTGGGCACACAAATGGTGGTAAAAGGACTTGATTTTGAACATGTAAATTTAGTAGGCATTGTTGATGCAGATGGCATACTAAATTTTACAGATTTTCGGGTTAATGAAAGAGCTTTTCAATTAATGGAGCAAGTAAGTGGCCGGGCGGGAAGAAAAGATGGAAAGGGATCTGTTTTAATTCAGGTTAGTAATATTTTTCACCCTGTTCTACAGTTTGTAAAAGAGCACAATTTTATTCACCTATTTGAATTCGAGCTGTTTAATAGAAAACAATTTGACTACCCGCCTTTTACCCGTTTGATTCAAATCACTTTAAAACACAAAGAGAAACATATTGCTGAAGAAGCAGCGAATATAATGATACAGGGGTTAAAAAGTAATTTTGGGAAATTTTCAAATGGGCCTTCACAACCGGTAGTTGATAGAGTTCGCAATCAATACCTTTGGGAAATTTTAATAAAACTACCCAAAAATGCAAAACTAATTTCGCTATGTAAAAAGGAAATTCAACAACAGACCATCATCATTCAATCCAACAAAAGATATAGGAGCGTAACTATTTTGCCAGATGTGGATCCTGTATAGAATTGAAAAATAGAAGCGTACAATTAGCAATAAAATACAATCGGATAGCTGTTTGAATTTTATTGACAATCAAAAACCACTATTACTTATGTAACTATTTAATATGGACATATATAAGAACATATCTTTAAAACCATACAATAGTTTTGGAATAGACATTGTAGCGAAATATTTTTCGAATGTTACCTCAATGAGTGAATTAACTGAATTGATGAATGACCCAATTCTGTCAGAAAAAAAACCATTCTTCATATTAGGAGGTGGAAGCAATGTTTTATTTACAAAAAACTTTGATGGTTTTGTGATAAAGAATGATATCAAAGGAATTGAACTGATTAGAGAAGATGACCAGTTTGTTTTTATAAAAGCATATGCCGGAGAAAATTGGAATGCATTTGTAAATTATTGTATAATAAATAGTTATGCGGGAGTCGAGAACCTAAGTTTAATACCGGGCAATGTGGGCGCTTCTCCAATACAGAATATTGGAGCGTATGGTGTTGAATTGAAAGATGTATTTTATGAATTGGAAGCGTATCATATTTTAGAAAAAAGATGGCAAAAATTTAGTTTAGCAGATTGCGCATTTGGGTACAGGGATAGCATTTTCAAAAGAAAACAGGCAGGAGAATTCATGATTGCCAGTGTGACTTTTCAACTACGAAAAAAACCGATTTTTCATATTAATTATGGGGATATTAAACAAGGCCTTGAAAAAATGAAAATTCAGGAAATAAGTATTCAAGCAATTTCTGAGGTAGTCATACAAATTAGAAGCAGCAAATTACCGGATCCGACTACAATTGGCAATGCGGGTAGCTTCTTTAAAAATCCAATTATTCCCAAAAATCAATTTGAACAAATAAAGCTAATTTTTCCGGATATCAATGGTTATCCGGCCGGTAATGAAAAATACAAAATTGCCGCCGGTTGGTTAATCGAACAGTGTGGCTGGAAAGGATATCGAAATGGAGATGTGGGTTGTTACCATAAGCAGGCATTGGTGCTGGTTAATTACGGGAAAGCTACCGGCAATCAGATTTTTCAATTATCGGTAGATATCATTGACTCAGTATTTAACCGCTTTCAGATTTTGTTAGAACGTGAAGTAAACATTTTATAATACCCCCAATAAAAAAGCGGATCAAATAAATTGATCCGCTTTTTTTATTTTCAAAATTCACTATTTATTTTCTTCCTGTGCCATCACCTGTCATCACAACTCTTCTATTTTGTGCTCTGCCGGCTGCTGTCTTATTGGAAGCAATTGGCTTACTAGAACCATAACCGGTGGCAGTTAAACGACCGGCATCAATTCCTTTATTTACCAGATAAGTTTTAATCGCATCGGCACGGCTTTGAGATAATGGAATGTTTATCTTATCATTACCGGTTGCATCAGTATGCCCCTCAATGGTAACGTTCACATGTGCATATTCTTTCATTAAAGCCACAGCTGAATCAAGTGCCTTATTCGATTTTGCTAAAATAACAGATTTGTTTGTAGCAAAATAAACACTTCCTGATTGGGCAGTTAATTTCTTCTGAATTTCAGGGCAACCACTATTTTCCCTTACCCCCAGTACATCAGGACATTTATCTTCTTCATCATTAATACCATCTTTGTCTCTATCCGGGATAGGACATCCTTGGTAACGCGCAACTCCTGCCACATCCGGGCATTTATCTTCATCGTCGTTGATGCCATCATTGTCTTTGTCAGGAACCGGACAACCATTGTATTTAGCAACTCCTTTTACTGTTGGGCATTTATCATTTTCATCATTGATTCCGTCACCATCTGTATCAGGAACCGGACAACCATCATATTTGGCAAGACCGGCAACAGTAGGACATTTATCATTTTTATCAATAACGCCATCGCCATCTGTATCAGCCGGAGGAGGAGGAGGTGGTGGTGGTGGTGCAACAACAACTGGAGCTGCTTTTTTATCAGTTAATGGAGAAGCAAACCCTATTGAGTAATTTAAGTGATTCACAGAAAGACTTGAAACCTTTGTATTATAGGTAAAATTGCTAAACAAAAAAGTTTCCTCATAGAGTTTAACTTGTAAACCAGCACCCATTGGGGCATAGGCTGCAAAATAAGTTCCCATATACATAGAAGCACCTATACCAAAAGATAGATAGGGAACCACTGTATGTTTATCAGTGAGTAATTTTACATTTAAGCTTGCACTGGTTTCCAACAAAAACTTTGCATCATTTGGCGCTGAAACACCTGATCTAAATGAAAAAGGGTATCTCACGTATGAACCACCAATATTTGCCATAAAATCTAAATGCTCAGTCAACCCATCAAAATAAGTAAAACCAAGTCCGGGAGACATATCTTTTAATTTCGTCCATTGGTTTTTGGATAGAACATTTGAAAGGGATGTATTATCAACCAAAATGGCTGTTTGCATATCTTTCATAAAAAAATTCATACCAAGGGATGGTCTTTTTTTATAACTAGTTGGTACTTGTGCAAAAGACACTGTGGCCAAACCAACAGTTATCATTAAAAAAAGAAATTTCTTCATAAACAGTTTTTTATTAATTGAAACAAAAATACATACAGAATCTGATTTATTGAAATTAAGATAAAATTATATTATACCCATTTTATTCTATTGTTCCTTTTGCTACAACTTCAACTTTGACATTGGTAAGTCCATTTTTGATGAAATCAAGCTTTTTGGCAGCAGCCTGGCTCAAATCAACCACTCTCCCTTTTTTAGCCATTTTGGGATGCATTCTATCGTTTATTCGAAGAATGACTGACCTATCATTTTTTAAATTGGTAACCCGTACCCAGGTATTTAAGTCAAAATGATTACTGGCTGCACTCAATTTATTGTTACGATATCTTTCACCGGTGGCTGTTTTGGTTCCATCAAGATTTGCGCTATAAAAGCTGGCAATGCCCCTAATTTCGGCAATTTCAACTTTTTCGACTGAATCTACTTTGGGAGTTTCTTTGATGGATGTCGAATCAGATTTGGTAAATAAAGTATCTTTTCTTACTGTATCTTTTGGTGAATTGTAGAACTGAATGGGCTGAACTTTCACTTTCGTTAATCCACTTTGTTTGTAGTCAAGAATGGAGGCCGCTACTCCGCTCATATCAACAACCCTCCCTTTCTTTTTCATTCTTGGATGCATTCTGTCATTAATTCGTACGATGACAGTTTTTTTGTTTTTAATATTTGTTACCAGTACCCAAGTATTCAACTTGAAATTATTGCTGGCGGCAGTAAGTCTATTGTTTCTATAAATCTCACCGGTGGCAGTTTTGGTTCCATCTAAGTTTTCACTATAAAAACTAGCAATACCGGTAATGGCCTTGCCAATGGTTTTGTATGGCTGTGAAACCTTTTCGGTGCCCTTTTGTATACTATCTTTTTTTATTTCAATTGAATCAATTTTTTTTGATATAACTAACTTATTATCAGTATTTAATATTAGATTGACGCTTATTTTAATTGAAGTATTATTTAAAATTTGCAAGCTTCGTGCAGCCTCTCTGGTAAGCAATAATACCCTACCTTTTTTCTTCATTTTGGCAGATATTCTATCATTTATTCTAACAAGGATAAATTTCTTAGTTTTTAGGTTGGTTACCTTAACCCATTCATGAATATTATAATCATTACTTCCGGCGGTTAATAAACTATTAAAAAATATTTCACCTGAAGCAGTTTGAGAACTATCATGAATTTGACTATAAATGCCTGCTGTACCAATATTTGCTTTTCCTGAAGTTTTATAATTTTTTGGCCTCACTGTATCTTGTCCCATATTATTGGCAGAGTAAGGCAAAAGGGTATCTTTCTGACCCAATGACAAGCTAGAATAGGAAAGGAATAATATGAAAGAAATGATTGTTTTCATATAAATTAGGTCAACTAGACTTTAATTGAAGGGTAAAATAGGTAAACACTTGGGATATAGATAGGTTTTGGCATTAATATTTATTTAGTATGATTTTCGATATAAGCAAATTTGATACCGAAAAATAAATATAACTTAATTATTAATTTTAATTAACTAAGTTTAATACATTGATAAACATAATATTAAAATGATAACTATAATATTTTAAAAATATTTTGTAACATCTTTTTTTCGTGTAAAGCAAATGGAGATTCTATATGGATTGATCAAGAGGCATTCAACGCCCGCCAACAAATCAACCAAAGGGAAAGAAATTATCTACAACTCAAATGAGGGAATTGCTTAACATAATGCCTTACTCTATCTTAATAACGTTGAATTGACGAGGGCACCCACCGATCAAGTCGGGGAAATAATTGACATATTAATATACAAGGTATTGCTGGTCATACTATATATAGAATGTGATTCAAGCATATAAAATGATTGTTATACCTATCCACCTATAGCAATAGCCGACCTCATGGAAAATAATGGCCCATAAACATTTCACAAGGACTATTTGAATTTACTTGTCTTTTCGTCACCAGTAATATCTCCCTGACTTCTCATCTGAATTTGAACAACAGCAATCCATTCATTACAATCTTGGGAAAATAAATATTCATTAACCAAATTAACCACATTCATCACTTCATGATAAGTACCTTCTAGAACGGTTGCAAAAGGCCCAACTTCATATTTGATACCGCTATTTTGTATTATACCAATTGCTTCATCCACCCATTCATAGGGGTGTCTGTCTTTTACAATTGGCAAAATTTGGAGAGAGGCATTGATAATAAACTGATGCATAGGTTATAACTCGATTACTTCTACCACTGCATTTAAGTTCAGTGCCCCATGAATATGTGGGAATACTTCGTTGATGGAAGAGGCTAGTTCAAATATTAGCGGGCGATCAACTTTACTTTTTTCGATTTTCAATTTTAGCAAATCGGTTTGCCCTTTGTAATACCTTTCAATAACCCCTGCTACTTGGGGTTCAGTACTACAATGAATAAACCCTTCAGTTGCCAAAGTATCTGAGTCAAACTGCCCCTTCAACTGCGCCTCTGCCCATTGCATTTTAGTAGTTACATGATATATAAAATCGGATTCCATTATTTAATTTCAGCAAATGTACAATCTTGTAAATGTATTATAAAGAGTAATAAGACGCAATGCCTAAATACATCAAATTAAAGAATTATCCAGTTAGCTTATGGCATAACCGGTTTTATTTGTTGGTTAAGTAACATGAAATCTACCAAAACCATTGCCGTTACCGCTTCCAAAACAACTGGCACTCGCAAAGCAATACAAAGATCATGTCGACCTTTTACTGAGAAAGCTTCCATCGCTTTTGTATCCCAATTCCACGTAATTTGTTCTTTAGGAGTTGATGAAGTAGGCTTTACAACAACCCTGAAAACCAATTCATTACCATTTGTAATACCGCCTACTATACCTCCGGCATGATTTGACAAAGTTTTACCTGTTTCGTTTTCAATTGGATCATTGTGTTCTATTCCGAACATTTTAGCACCGGCAAAACCTGCTCCAAATTCAATTCCTTTTATGGCAGGAATTGAAAAGACAGCATGACTGATAAAGGATTCAACAGAATCGAAAAAATGTTCACCAAGACCAATGGGCAATCCATTAACCTTACATTCAACTATGCCACCAATGCTGTCTTTTGCTTCGATGGCTTTATCCAAACCCTTGTTCAAATCCGTTTCACCGCCAATTTCTATTATCGTAGATACCACTTTAATTCCATTAGAAGCAGGTCTCCATAAGTTCAAGAGCTTTTTGGCAATTACTCCGGCAGCTACCAAACAAACTGTTAATCTACCACTAAAATGTCCTCCCCCTCTATAATCTTCAAATCCCCCAAATTTTGCATGGGCAGTAAAATCGGCATGTCCTGGGCGGGGTACAGCCCTTTGCTTTTCATAATCACCACTACGCGTATTATTATTTTCAAAAAGTATTGTAAGAGGGGCACCTGTTGTATATCCGTTAAAGAGTCCGGATTTAAAAATTGGAATATCATCCTCTTTTCTTGGTGTGGTCCCTTTTTGAACACCCCCTTTTCTACGTTCGATATCTTCTACAAAATCTTCTACATGTAAAGGCAACCCAGCCGGACAGCCATCTATGGTTAGACCTACACATTCCCCATGTGACTCACCAAAAATATGTATTCGAAAAATTCGGCCGAAACTGTTCAAAGGAGTGGATTTATTGGTTAAATATGAATGGGTTTACTAGTTACTGATTTATTGTGGCACCTAACGTTTGTAGGTGTAGATAGAATTCCGGGTACGATTTGTTAATTGCTTCTGCTTCTTCAATGGTAACCGGCTCCTCTGCTTGTAAGGCGGCTACAGCACAGGCCATTGCAATCCGATGATCATGGTGCGAATGGGTTATTGCTCCTTTTACACCAGTACCCCCTTTTATAAGCATTATATCATCTCGTAAGCTAATTTCAATGCCCAATTTAGCAAACTCTTCTTGTAAAGTAAGTGAGCGGTTACTTTCTTTATGCGTTAACCGGTTTACACCTTCGATAGTGGTGGTCCCATGGCAATAAGCCGCCAATGCAACCAAAGGTGGGAACAAATCTGGGCAATCATTCGCATTAAAATGAAAAGCTTTTAATGGTAGTGGGCCAATGAAAATCTCATCGGTCTGAATAGAAAGTTGGCAACCCGAGTCTATTAATGCTTGTAAAACTGCCTTATCAGCTTGTGTAGAATAAATGTCTAGGCCTTTTACAGTAATGGGGCCTGCAATTGCTCCTGCAACGAGAAGAAAAGCTGCTCCAGACCAGTCGCCCTCTATTGTGTAGGTTGGTGATTGGGGTGGTGTATTAGAGAGAGGTTTTTGGATTGAATGGTTAAAATAAAACTTATGATAATTCTTATTTTCTACTTCCCAACCAAAATGTTTCATAACCTGAAGGG
This sequence comes from Bacteroidota bacterium, assembly GCA_031417635.1. Lineage (GTDB taxonomy): Bacteria > Bacteroidota > Bacteroidia > Chitinophagales > Chitinophagaceae > Sediminibacterium. Next base: position 47,334 of record JANOVY010000132.1, read on the forward strand.
TGAGATCGATATATGGCTTGCTTTTTAGGTCTTTTACAGTAATTGTTACATCACTAGCTCCGGTTGCTCCATAGGCCATGAGCAAACCCGTTAAAAATTGAGAGCTTAATGAGCCATCCACTTCAATGTCAGCCGGCATTAAAGGACCTTTCAGTTGTATGGGAAGTTTTCCATTATTTGAATTCAATGTAACGCCAAGTTGGGGAAGAATTTCATCAAAAAAATTCATGGGGCGGGTTAACAGGCTTCCTGAACCGGTTAATACAATGGTTTGGTCACAGATGGCAGCAATTGGGGTAAACATTCGTAAACCCAACCCACTTTCCCCACAATTGATTTCGATATCAATTGGATGAACTCCTTTGGAATCGATAATGACATTACCATTCTCAGTATAATGTATTGTTGCCCCTAACTTTTGAATAACTTCTAATGCGGCCAAATCATCATTACTTTTTCCCGGATTAATGAGTGTTGTTTGGCCTATGGTTAGCAAAGCGGCTGCACAAGCCCGTTGCATACTGCTTTTGCTGGCGGCTGCATGGATGGCTCCTGAAAGACTTGATGGTTGAATTCTTACAATCATTCTGAAATTAGAATTGGATAATCCTTTCTATCAAGCTATTAAAGATTCAGCACGATTTCTCGAGAATAATATCCGGTATTATTAAAACTGTTTAAAAATTTCTTGTAATTGCACAAAGAGCAAAGGTTGTATGACTCCTTTACCAATTTTTTGAAGTAGGATAAAATTGACGCTGATATTGTCTTTCTTCTTATCCTTCATCATTATTTTAAAGGCTTTTTTCGTATCAAATGTTACAAATGTGGGTAATCCATATTTTGACAGCAAAGTCACTAATTCATTTGTACCTGTAAAGCCTTTGAGTTGTTGAGAAATGACCGATGCATACGTCATCCCGATACTAATGGCTTGCCCATGACTTAAATCATACATATTTTCAATGGCATGACCGATTGTATGACCATAATTAAGGAGCTTTCTTTCATTTTGTTCAAACTCATCCCTAACCACAACTTTTGTTTTGATCATCACATTTTTTTCAATTAGAGATAGCAATAATTTTTTATTTTTTTGGAAATCACTAATCGTATGTTGCTGCAACATGGTAAACATGCCGGCATCTTTAATACAAGCATGTTTGATGATTTCTGCAAACCCATTCTGCCATTCAGTTTTGGGCAATGATTGAAGAAAAGAAAGATCGAACAACAAAAATTTGGGTTGTCTAATCAATCCAACCATATTCTTATATACACCCACATCGATCCCATTTTTACCACCAATAGAAGCGTCTACCATTGCTAATAGTGATGTGGGTACAAAGCCAAATTGAATTCCCCTAAGAAAAATGCCGGCAACATATCCTGTAATATCAGTCACAACTCCGCCTCCCACACCAATCAATATCGATTTCCTATCTCCGCCAAAACTTAACAGTTGGTCAATGATTACGTCAACGGTTTGTTGTACTTTAAATTCTTCACCGGGTTTTAACACGATTGTGTTCCAACCCACGAATTTGCTTTTATGTTTCGCAAAAACATTTTCATCAGTAATGATTACCGCATTTTCTTTTGATGCCAACTTTTCTATATAAGAAAATTCAGTATCAAAAAAATAGTTAACCTTGCTAGTTGAGAATGTGAAAGTTTTTTTTTTCATTTCGCCGAATTAACGGGTTATGGATTAACAGATAAGCGAAATCATCCGCCATTCCGCCAATCTGTTAATCAATCCATTAGGAGTTCATGATTTTATTCTGGTGATGAATACTTTCCATGTGCACTGCGTCAAAATACTTTGTTACAAATTCTTTACTCAGTCCTAATTTCTCACCTTTGTTAAAAGCCCTTTCCAGAATATTATTCCAACGATTGGTTTGAAGAATAGTGATATTGTTTTCTTTTTTATAATTACCGATTTTTTCAGCAACTTTCATCCTTTGACTAAGTATCTGCATCAATTCATCGTCGAGGTTATTGATTTGTTGGCGAAGTTTTTCTAATGCAATATGGTACTCCTCAGATGCTACATCTTCAATTCTCCAACGGATACTTCCTACTAATTCGCCCAATTTTTCAGGGGTAATTTGTTGTTTAGCATCACTCCAGGCATTATCGGGATCTATATGACTTTCAATGATTAATCCATCGAAATCCAAATCAATGGCGGTTTGTGCAACATCTAATAAAATATCTCTTCTTCCACATATGTGAGAAGGGTCATTAATCATGAGTAACTCAGGATAGCGTCGTTTCATTTCAATGGCTAAGTGCCACATGGGAGCATTTCTATATTCTGTGTTACCATAGGAACTGAAGCCACGATGAATTAAGCCAATATTTTTAATGCCTGCTTTGGCTACACGCTCCATGGCACCAATCCACAATTCCAAATCCGGATTGATCGGGTTTTTTATTAATACCGGAACATCGGCACCCCGCAAAGCATCTGCTACGTCCTGAACACTAAATGGGTTAACAGTTGTTCTGGCACCAATCCAAAGAACATCCACACCAAAGTGTAGGGCATCCTCAACTTGTTTGCCTGTTGCAACTTCCACTGCCACAGGTAAACCGGAAACTTTTTTTGCTTCTTGCAACCATGGCAATCCTTTTGTTCCAATTCCTTCAAAACTTCCGGGACGGGTACGAGGTTTCCAAATACCGGCCCGTAGAATATCTACTTTACCGGTAGCTGCTAACCGTTGTGCAGTTTGTACAACTTGCTCCTCTGTTTCAGCACTACAAGGCCCTGAAATAATAAGTGGGCGCTTTTTCAATAAAGTTTCTATACTGGTTGCTTGTTCAATTACTTGTTCCATTATTATTTGTTTACTTGTCTATTGGTCAATTGGTTTATTGGTTTGCTGGTTTATTGGTTTATTGGTGAATGAACTAATACCGGTAGACTAATAAACAAGTATCCCAAACTACCCCTCGCCTCTTCTAGGTCTTTTATTGAAACCTGCGGGGCCGCCACTGTCTGCATCGTTCATTCTAATTCTTCTGCCTTTATAACTTTTCCCATCTAATGAGCGGATCATTTGTTGAGCAGCGCCTTTATCAATCTCAATCCAACTTGTCATATCTTTCATATCGATTTTTCCCAGCACTTCTTTTTTCAAATCACTCATGTCTAGAATGAATTGAAGGAAACTGGCTTTGAAAAAGCCGTCTTTGGTACCCAGGTTCACAAATAACCTACTGAAACCGGTGCCTCCACCACTTCCACGGCTATATTCTTTTCTGCTATCCCCTCTTCCACCTTCAGTTCTGTCGTCCCTTCTTCTAGCTGAATCATTTCTATCATTAGGATCTTTTCTGCTACGTTCTCTTAAATTCAAGTCTTCTGCATTTTCATAATATTTCAAGAAACGATCAAATTCCATGGCGGCAACGCGTTTTAAGACGTCTTCTTTACTTACCTCAGCAAATTTTTCAGCCAGCATGGGAACATAGGTTTCATATTCATCATTACTGATATCAGCAGATAATAATTTATCCATAAAATGGAAGAACTGCTTTCTACAAACGTCCTTGCCACTTGGGATATCAAGTTTATGAAATTGTGAATTGTTAATTCGTTCAATTTGTTTAAACTTATACATTTCTTTTGCATGCACAATAGAAATACAAATCCCTTGGTTACCAGCTCTACCCGTTCTACCACTTCTATGTGTATAAATTTCCACATCGTCCGGTAATTCGTAATTAATAACATGCGTGATTCCTGCCACATCAATTCCACGTGCTGCCACATCTGTAGCAATTAATAATTGAAGACTTCTATCACGAAACTGACCCATTACCCTATCACGTTGTTGTTGTGTAAGGTCGCCATGCAATGCATCGATATCATAGCCTTCTCTTGTTAAACGCTCAGAAATATCCTGCGCATCAATTTTAGTACGGGTAAAAATGATCCCATAAATACCCGGATTAAAATCAATAATCCGTTTCAATGTTTCATACCTGTGTTGTGCAGTAGTCACATAATATTGATGATCAATATTTTTGTGTGAAGTATTCACTTTTCCTATCGTAACTTCTTTAGGATCTTTCATATACTTCTTACTCACTTTTCTAATTTCAGGAGGCATGGTAGCACTGAATAACCAAGTACTTTCACGTTTAGGCGTATTTTTAAGGATAAATTCGATGTCATCCTGAAAGCCCATGTTCAGCATTTCATCAGCTTCATCTAATACTACATACTTGATTTGTTCCAGATTAATGGCTTTTCTTTCAATCAGGTCAATTAATCTACCCGGGGTAGCAACAATAATCTGAACACCTCTTTTCAGGTCTCGGATTTGTAAACCGATAGAAGCGCCACCATATACAGCTACCACTGAAATGCCTGTCATGTATTTTTTAAATAGCTCAATTTCTTTAACTATTTGCATACATAGTTCCCTAGTTGGACAAACAACCAACGCCTGTGGAAACTTTGCTGCTGCATCTATTATGTGCAATAAAGGAAGCCCAAATGCGGCTGTTTTCCCGGTACCCGTTTGTGCCAATCCAATAAAGTCTTTGGTGCCACTTAGCAATATGGGGATTGCTTGTTCTTGTATTGCGGTAGGGTTCACGTACCCTAATTCATTGGTTGACTGAATCAATCTAGCATCAATTCCCAACGCTTCAAATGTTGTCATGTATTAAAAAATTTGCGGCAAAGTTACTTTTTATCTGCCTCTTTCACCATATTTTGTTTGAAACCCAATGGTAGTATGCATTCTAGCTCCTTCCACCAATCAATAATGGGCAATTTGCTCATTTTTTAACCTTTTCTTCATGAGATAACAATCGTGAAGGGTGAGACATGAATCGTGAATGCATAACAAAGCTCACAATTCACGTCTGACGATTGACGATTGAAGTTCATTATTTCAGAATCCGCTTGATTTCATTTGCATTTTCTATTAACTCTCTCAAATAATCATAATTTTCTTTTTCCAAACAAGCTTTGAATTTCCTAAGCTGGGCAATGTGTTCATTTAGTACATCCAACACATTTTCTTTGTTTTGCATGAAAATCGGAACCCACATAGCGGCATTGCTTTTTGCCAAACGAACAGTACTTTCAAAACCACCACTGGCTAATTCAAATATCGCATCACCTTCTTTCTCTTTCTCCAAAACTGTATTTGCTAATGCGAATGAAGTGATATGGGATATATGACTTATATATGCAACATGTACATCATGATCTTCAGAACCCATGTATAATAAGTGCATTCCTAAAATACCATAGATTGTTTCAACCACCGCTATAGCATCCTTATCGCTTTCCTCTTTATTACAGATTACAGTAGCTTTACCTGCGAATGCCCCTTTAACAGCAGCTTCAGGGCCGCTAAATTCTGTTCCCCACATGGGATGTGTGGCAACATACCTTCCTCGATTTGAATGATCAGCCGCAACCAAACAAATAGAGTTTTTGGTAGATCCAACATCCATCACAACCTGTTTGTCTACTAAATTTAATATTGTGGGCAATAAATCCTCTGCAATATTAATGGGGGTAGATAATACAATAATGTCTGATAGCAATATTGCCTCCTTCATTTCTTTAATTTCATCTACCAAACCTAAATTCAAAGCTTGCTGACAGTGTGCCTCATTTGCATCCACCCCTATTACTTTGTCTGTAAATCCGTTTTCCTTCAAAGCCAATGCCATGGAGCCACCAATAAGTCCTATGCCTATGATTGTAATGGTCATGATTTTGAATTTTGATCCGCCCCTTGATTGGTTGGAAATTGAGAAATTGAAATTCTATTGATGGCTTCATCAAATCTTTCTAAGCTGCCACATAAACTCACTCTAACATAAAGATCACCTGCAGTGCCAAAAATTCCACCGGGTGTGATGAATACATTTGCATTGGAAAGTACATGATCACTTAGTAGATAACCATTTTGATACGTTGCTGGAATTTTTGCCCACACAAATAAGCCTACCTGTGATTTTGAAAATGTACAATTTAACAAAGACAGTAATTCAAAAACCTTCTCTCTCCGTTTTAAATAAATGCCATTTATTTCATCATACCATTCTTTTCCCAAACTCAAAGCTTTTGCTGCAGCCAGTTGAATAGGTAAAAACATACCACTGTCCATATTACTCTTAAACTTAATAATTTCATCAATCCTATCTTTTGCACCACAAAGCATACCTACCCGCCAACCAGCCATATTCTGGCTTTTACTCAATGAATTTAATTCTATCACCACATCCTTGGCCCCTTCTACACTTAACAAACTAGCCGGAATATCATTTAATATAAAGCTATAGGGATTGTCATGACAAATCAGGATATTGTGTTTCTTTCCAAAAGCTACCAATTTCTCAAATAATTCTTTGGTTCCTAATTGTCCCGTGGGCATGTGTGGATAGTTAACCCATAACAATTTTACTTTACGCAAATCCGTTTTCTCTATAGAATCAAAATCGGGTTGCCAACCTTTTTCTTCGGTAAGCTCATATGTTAAAGCTGTTCCACCAGCCAATTTTACTGCACTATGATAAGTGGGGTATCCGGGATTTGGAATCAATGCTATATCTCCTTCTTGTAAATAGGTCATGCATATATGCATGATTCCTTCTTTACTGCCAATCAATGGCAATATTTCTGTGGCAGCATCTAAATTTACATGGTACCAAGTTTGATACCAATCGGCTATTGCAGTTCTGAATATAGGAGAACCTTTATAATTTTGATAGGCATGGGTGTTTGGTTTTGCCGCTTCTTCTTGTAAAACTTTTATAACAGCGGGGTGTGGTGGAAGATCGGGACTACCAATTCCAAGATTAATGATATTTTTTCCTTGTTTGTTCAGTTCATCAATCTCTCTCAGTTTTTGAGAAAAATAATATTCACCGATCCCCTCTAATCTTTGTGAAGTGGCCATTTTCATAGTTTATCCGTTTACCAGTTTTCCTTTTTTGTAGATGCCGAATATTTTTACACTATTGGTTAATGATTCAATGGATGTTAAAACCGAATCCAATTGTTTGCGATTATCAAATTCCATATCAGCATAAAAGCCATATTTAAAGTTGCTGCCCGGTATGGGCATACTTTGAAGTTTGCTTAAATTAATACCCTTATCGGCAATTTTCGTTAATACTTTAGCGAGAATTCCTTTGGAATGGTTTGTTTGAAAATAGACAGAAGCTTTATTGGCATTTACTATTTCTTCAAATTCATTTTCTCTTTTTAAAACAAGAAAACGGGTTACATTATTTTTAAGTGTGTGGATATTGGGTGCAATGATATCAAGCTGATACAATTCGGCAGCAAACTTACCGGCAATAGCAGCTGTATGCTTGCTATGGTGCTGATGAATATGTTTGGCACTTAATGCAGTATCGTCTGTTTCAACCAGTTTCCATGGATTTTTTTCTAAGTAATCAAGACATTGTAAAATAGCCATTGGGTGACTGTGGACTTCTTTTATATCTGCTAATACTACACCTGGATTTACTAATAAATTTTGGCTGATAGATAAATACACTTCACCAATTACTTTCAATTTACTTTTCTGTAACAAATTATAATTTGGGAGTATACTTCCGGCAATCGAATTTTCTATTGCCATAACGGCTCCTGCTGATTGATCTTTTTCGGAGGCTATTTTAATCAATTCTCTAAAGGTAGCACAAGGAATTACTTCAATTTGTTTGCCAAAAAATGATCTTGCAGCAACTTGATGAAAGCTTCCTTCATAGCCTTGGATGGCAATACCAACCTGTGGATCCTTCATCAACCCCTTGAAGGAGGAGCCGGGAAGAGGTTTATTATTTTTTACAACATTACTCATTTTCTCAATTTTAATTCCCCCTTCTGGGGTTAGGGGGTAAAAAAATCCCGGCCAAATTGGCCGGGATCGTATGTTAATTTGTTTTCGCTTTTTATGCTTTGGCAAATACTACCCGGCTTCTTTGAATAAAGAAGTAATAAAAGAAAAAGTAAAAATTATTTGTAAGTATTGTTTTCATTCGAACTCAAATATAGGGATTGATTCCAAGAAAAAATGGTTTTTAAAAATTATTTTATACTAACAAACCTTAGTTTTTAAAATAGAAAAGAGAATTGATCTATGCAATAAAATTGTTTTCAATTCAACAAAAAAGTTTCAATCAGTAACCGTTTTTGCGATTGTATTAAGCTTCCGAAAATTCACAACTCTCTAGGCTTAGACCAAATCTTATGTTCTACTCGGAATGAGGTTCTGTAATTTCCATATAAATTTAGCATCTTAAAAAAGTAAGGCCCCTCCGTGGAAACGGAGCGGCCTCTAACGATTGCTTGCCATATGAAAAATTGTTCAATAAGCTACATTTGACCGGCAAGCTTGGTACGTTCACAAACCTTTCTACACGAAGCTATTTAATTACTTTTTTGTTGCTGTAGTATCCATCATGTGTGTTGTGTCTGCAGCAGCTTTTGCAGCGCTATCAGCAGCGGCAGCAGCAGCAGTGCTGTCAGCAATTCTTGTGCTATCAGCAGCAGCTTGTTCTTTGTTTTCACCTGAGTTACATGAAGCCATAAAGCCGGCTACTGCTAAAATCGAGAATACTTTTTTCATTTTTTGTTTTTTTGGGTGTGATTGAATGTATACTTAATACCGGCAGGACATAAAAGGTAACCCGTATTTGAAAAAAAATGAAAAAAATATTTTTAGGTCTATTTTGGGTTACTTTTGCCCTCCCCAACGTATTAAAAGTACAGAAAGTGAAAGCCGATACGAATGAACAAGCATTATTGAAAGGATTGGCTAACAATGATTCTAAGGCCATCGAGACCATTTACAAGGATAATTTTACCATGGTGCAGACTTTTATCCTTCAAAATAATGGTTCTTATGATGATGCCCGAGATGTTTTTCAAGAAGCGATGATTGCACTTTATGAAAAAGCCCAGAGTAATTCGTTTGTTTTAACCTGTCAAATTAAAACTTACGTTTATTCTATATGTAGACGACTATGGCTTAAGCGTTTACAACAAATAGGGAGGTTTACGAATCAGGTGGACAATCTGGATGAAACGGTTCCTGTTGAGGATGATCTTGAATTACATGAAAAAAGGAACGCGGAATTTGCAATCATGGATCGGGCGATGAATAGTTTGGGTGAGCCCTGTAAAAGTTTATTACAAGGTTATTATTTGAAGAAAATGGGCATGCAAGATTTGGCAGATGAGTTTGGCTATACCAATGCAGATAATGCAAAGAATCAGAAATACAAGTGTTTACTGCGACTGAAGAAATTATTCTTTTCGCAATATAATATTGGAGATTAATTATTATGGATGACAATTTATTATTAGAAGCTATTGAAAGGTACTTAAGCGGAGATATGAATACCGCTGAGCGTGCCTATTTTGAGACCCTTCGTAAAAACACACCTGAAATTGACCAAATGGTGGTTGAACATAGTATGTTCCAGCACCAAATGGACAACTATTCTTTTCAATACAATCTTAAACAAAATATTCAGGAGGTTCATTCCAAATTATTAGAAAGAGGTGATTTATATGAAGGTGGTGAACTTTCAAAAAAGGGTAGAGTAATTCAACTTTGGAACAAATATAAAAGGGTTACAGCCATTGCTGCTTCAGTGGGGGGTGTTATTGCTTTAATCATAAGTGGTTTGGCCGTCTACTTCTCCCCCGTTGTAAATGGCAACCAGATTGAAGAGTTGAGCAAGGCTATAGAAGTAATTAAACGCAATCAACAATATCAAGGAACATTAATAAATGAAGTGAAAAGTAAAATTCCTGAGAATGCGAAACTGATAAGTGGCGGATCGGGTTTTTTAATTGATGTAAAAGGGTATATCATCACAAATGCACACGTTTTAAAAGGATCTGGAGCAGTGGTTGTAAATAGTAAGGGCCAGGAATTCAATGCTATCATAGTTAATATAGATACAGACAAAGACCTTGCTATCTTGAAGATTAATGACCCGGAATACGAACCCCTTAGAAATCTTCCTTATAGTATCCGTAAAAATAATTCAGACTTAGGTGAGCAAATTTTTACCTTAGGATACCCTAGAAATGACATTGTATATGGCGAAGGGTATGTTAGTGCAAGAACCGGGTTTAATAGTGATTCTTTAACTTATCAGGTTCAGATTAGTGCAAATCCGGGCAATTCCGGTGGTCCGGTATTTAATAATAATGGAGAAGTAATTGGTATTTTAAGCACTAGACAAGCGCAGGCTGCAGGAGTTGTTTTTGCTGTAAAATCAAAAAACATCTATCAAATGGTAGATGAATTAAAAAAGAGTGATACAGCATTCGAAAAAATAAAACTACCCGTTCACTCAACCTTAAAAGGGGTAGAAAGAAAACAACAAATTATTAGATTAGAAGAATCCGTTTTTTATGTAAAAGCTTTCAGAAAGTAAAGACGCTACTTTTTTAAATAATAGTCCTGCAGAACTCCTGTGGGACTATTTTTTTACCTACTCTTTTCATGGAATAAGAAGAAAATCTTTACGAATATTCGACAAGACTGTCGTTACAATTATATCTGAGAAAAAGCAAGGGCCGTTACTTTCCTTTGTTAATTTTTTTGAATTAGGCCCACAAATCAGTTGGATATTCTTTTGCTGTAACCAAAGCATTAATACTTGCCTGCACACCCGGTGCGTCCTCTTTATAAGTAACACCAAACCATTTAGCTGAAGTAGGCACTACTTTAACCATTCCTTTCCCTGATTGAATAAAGTGTTTGGCAGCCGTTGGAATAAAAAATTCAGATTTGGGTTCTAAGCCATGTTTATCTAAAAAATCATGAAACCCGGATTCACAATAGTCAATAAATCCGGGGGCAAAACATAAAAAATTCATACTTACTAACCCATGTTCTGAAAGTGAATGAAGTCCATGATCATCGGTATAAGTAATGCTGCCATTAGCCCCTCTGGAAATACTGGTACGCTCATTAATGTCTGTTAAATTATTGTCTGCATCTAATTCACAGACGCCCCTGCTGACACTCCCATTTTCACTAAGCGTATTTTTTAATTCATACCCAATTATACAATAGGTTTGTTCATTGCACTGAGTGGTCAAAAAGAGATATGCCTTACTAAAAGCATCCCTGCCATAGTAATCATCTGCATTAATTACAGCAAAAGGTTCATTTACCTTTCCTTTACAACAAAGCACTGCATGGGCTGTACCCCATGGCTTTACCCTATCAGCAGGAATGTCTCTTCCACTTGTAAATGCCTTCAAATCTTGGAAAACATAATCAGTGGCAATTCTTCCGTTTAATTTTGGCTCAAAAATCTCTTTAAAGCTTTCCGCAAATTCCTCTCGGATGATAAAAACTATTTTTCCAAATCCTGCCTTTATTGCATCATAAATTGAATAATCCATGATAGTTTCGCCACTAGGACCAAAAGATTGGATTTGTTTCATACTACCATATCTACTGGCCATACCGGCGGCTAAAATTACAAGTGTAGGCTTCATAAAGTTCTTTTATTAACTGCGAAACTAAAGGATTCAACCAAAGCCACAAATTGTAACCATGAAAAACTTATTAAAACCCATATTGCTACATAAAATGCCTCAATTTTCCAATAATGGGGTTGATGTATCAATTCTACGCCTCGATCTGATACATCCTGTTGTATCCGGTAATAAATGGTTTAAATTACAATTTTACTTACAGGAAGCAATTGTACAACACAAAAAAAAAATAGCAACTTTTGGTGGCATGTATTCAAACCATATTGTGGCAACTGCTTTTGCTACAAAAGAACTTGGGATGGGAAGTATTGGCTTTATAAGGGGCAATCAATTGCCTCAACTGAGTTCTACTTTACAGCAAGCACAGGAATATGGAATGGATATTCATTATATAGAACGAAACGCTTACAATTATAAAGAAAAAATCATACTTGATAATCATCATCCGGATAACTATTGGATCATGGAAGGCGGGTATGGAATATTGGGTGCAAAAGGAGCTGCAGAAATTTTATCAGGTCTTAACACATCTCATTACACCCATATTTTATGTGCCACAGGAACCGGAACAATGATGGCAGGTCTAATATTAAATGCGGAAGCACATCAGCAAATAATAGGCATTAGTGCTTTAAAAAATAACCTGAGCCTAGAAACAGAAATAATTCAATTATTGAATGAAATGGGAAATAAAAAAGACTTTACTTTATTGCATGACTATCATTTTGGAGGATATGCCAAACATCCACAAAAATTGATCGATTTTATGAGAGATATTTGGGAAACAGAAAAAGTTCCAACAGATATCGTATACACCTCCAAATTGCTCTATGCAACCAAAGACCTGATTGAAAATAATTATTTTCCTAAAAAAAGCAATTTATTGTTGATTCATAGTGGAGGATTACAAGGTAACCTTTCTTTACAACCCGGCAGATTGCCTTTTTAAATAGAATTACTGCTTTTATATTTGTATATGATGAAATATGCACGGTTTCTCTTTTATAGCCTCTTCTTACATTTGTTGACAACATTTGTACATGCACAGAAAGTATTACCCGACTATTCTGTAAGAGAATTATCAAAAGGTAAAATTCAAATTAGTTGGAATAATGCTTATCCCAATTGTATTCAACTGGCCATTCAAAGATCATCCGACAGTACAAAAGATTTTAGAACTATCTTTTCATCACTATCACCGGAACTCCCATCAAATGGATTTGTAGATTCTAAATTTTCCCCATATAAGAAAAGATATTATAGAATTTTTTATGTATTAAGCGATGGCGCATACTTTTTTTCGATACCCATATCTATAGAAACAAACAATTTATTTTCTAATAATACAGATAAGCCAAAAAAAAATGAAAATACTCCTTTGCAATATATGAATGCAATGGAGATGGAATATTCAAAAAAAATAATTAAAATTTTCGTTAATAAAACAGAGGCTTTTCGGATTACTAAAACAGAGTACCTTTCATTTCGAGATTCGATTAATCATAAAACGAAAGATGCACTACGTAAAATAAATGATTTGAGCATAGAATGGCGACCTGCCAAATTAAAAGGTGAGAATGGAAAATTGATTTTCATTTCAAAAAAAGAGAGAGTAATTGCTAAACTAAACAAAACAAATTTTCAAAAATTTAAAGACTCCGTTACATTCAAAACATTGGATACTTTGATTGCGATAGATCAATGGCGCAGGCAAATACGTACATACCAATTGAAAAGTGTTAATGATTTAATGATTTATAAAAACGATTCTTTAATAGCTAAATTAGACTGGGGAAGTTTTAAAAAATTCAAAGATTCAATCTCAACAAAAACAAAAGATACATTATTTAATAGAGACCTAACCCATTTGGAGATTCATGTTTATATACCAAGATACATATGGAGACCATCCGTATATATTTTTACAAATTTTAAAGGAAATGTAAGCATCCAACTTCCATTAGCAAAACTCCATCGTTATAGAATTGTATTTTTTGATGAAGAAGGAATTGAACTATTTCAAATTAAGCATGCAAAAGAATCGGAATTGATATTAGACAAAACCAATTTCATACATGCCGGCTGGTTTACTTTTGAATTATATGAAAATGAGAAATTAAGAGAAAAAGATAAATTTTTTCTGGCCAAAGATTAATCCCGGTCCTAACCATTGATAAGAACACAATTAAATACTTTTTCGAAATTTTTTTTAACTTTATTTTTAACTTCTTCCAAAGGCACCTCTCTTCCCAATTCTTTTTGCAATGAAGTCACCGCTTTATTCTGTATACCACAGGGAATGATATGATCAAAATAAAGCAAATCTGTGTTAACATTTAAAGCAAATCCATGCATGGTAACCCATCTACTGCATTTTATGCCCATGGCACAAATTTTACGCTCTTTACCATAAATACCGGGATCTAACCAAACGCCGGTTTCACCAACACTTCTTTCACCTTTTACATTAAACTCTGCTAACGTGAGAATGATCATTTCTTCCAAACTTCGAAGATACCAACCCAAATCAGGTTTAAACTTCTCAAGATCCAAAATAGGATAGCCAACCAATTGCCCCGGGCCATGAAAAGTAATGTCACCGCCACGATTAATATGGAAGTATTCTACCCCTTTTTGTATACGTTCTCCTTTTTCGATTAAAATGTGTTTTTCATTCCCACTTTTACCCAGTGTATAGACAGGGTTATGTTCAACAAATAAGAAATGATGGTTTGTTGACAGAATATCTGCAGATACAACAAACGCTTCCTGCTGACGTAACCTGACTTTGATATCAGTATTTTTTTTTAAAAGCAACTCCTGATAATCCCATATTTCTTTATATGGCCTTTTCCCAAGGTCTTCAAATACGACTTCTTGTTGCATAAGCGAAATTATGAATAATTGTGTTGCATACAGACTGTTAATATTTTATATTACCCCGGTTACTAGTGGATAGCTATTGATAAACAATTAACAATTCGAAGAACTACTTAATTTTTATATCTACATAAGATTATCGATGAATCACAATAGCTCACAAACCGTTATTTTTGCTAAATGCAGGATGAAATAGACATTGCTTTGGATGAAAATACAGAAACCTTATATGAGCGTAAGAATTTTACGATAGATAAGGGACAAGTACCTGTACGAATTGACAAATGGATTCAGATGCATGTGGAAGGGGCTACCCGAAACAAAGTACAAAAAGGGATAGAAGCTGGTTTTGTGACGGTCAATGGCAAAATAATTAAGAGTAATTATAAGATAAAACCCGGTGACGAAATCCTATTAATGAGTCTCATTAATCCGGAACATACAATACTCAAACGTGAAAACATCCCGCTTAATATAGTTTATGAAGATGAAGCACTTATGGTGATTAATAAACCTTCCAATATGGTAGTGCATCCGGGTGTTGGTAATTTTAGTGGCACCCTCTTAAATGGGGTAGCCTATTATCTTGAAAAACAAAACCCTAAAATTGATGAAGATGCTCTTCCGAGATTTGGGTTGGTACATAGAATCGATAAAAATACAACAGGCTTATTGGTAGTTGCCAAAACCCCGATGGCAGCAGCACATCTGGCCAAGCAGTTTTTCAATCATACCGTTAAACGCAAATATGCGGCATTGGTTTGGGGAGATATTGAATTGAACGAAGGCACCATTACCGGACATATTGCCAGACATCAACAACATAGAAAAATGTTTGATGTATACCCGGAAGGCGAAATTGGAAAACATGCAATTACACATTACTCCGTTTTAGAAAGATTTAATTATGTTACACTTGTTGAATGTGTGCTGGAGACCGGGCGTACACATCAAATCCGCGTTCATATGCAACATATAGGACATACCCTATTCAATGATTTTGAGTATGGGGGTGATAAAATTTTAAAAGGGACCATTTATACAAAGTATAAGCAATTTGTTGAAAACTGTTTCAACATATGTGCTCGTTGTGCACTTCATGCAAGAACATTGGGATTTATCCATCCAATAACGAATGAGGAAGTAATTTTCGAATCCCCATTACCGGATGACATGGTAGGCGTTATTGAAAAATGGAAAAACTATATTAACAATACCAAAGAGTAAAAAAAGCAATTACTTTCCATGCGAAGTAATGGAAATGTGGGCTTTCATATCTTCCAATCTATCCTATTAATAAATGTTATAAATAGCATCCAATACACTCTTCGTTTATTAGTTTTACGTTACCTACAACAAAAAACTAAAAATAATTGCTAAAAACTGTGATTTTCTATTCAACAGTGCGAATAATAATACAAAGAGAATCATACCTAACCAATGGATAGTCAGTCTGAAAAAGAAGCCTTTCTTAAAAAAATACTTTTCAACAAAGGCATTATTATTAAAATATGCAATTCTTATTGTAAGAATAAAGCAGATCGTGAAGACTTGGCGCAGGAAATCACCTATCAGTTATGGAAATCTGAAAGTCGCTTTAATGAAGACTATTCGTTCACAACTTGGATGTATCGCATTGCTTTAAATGTGGCCATTTCTTTTTATAGAAAAGGAAAGATCACGCAATCCACATTTTCCAATTTAGATAATGAATCTGAGATGATTTACATCCCGGATGATACTGATGAATTAGAGGAAAAAATCACGCTTCTACAACAGTTTATTAGTGAACTTAAGGAATTAGATAAAGCATTAATGATTCTTTACCTCGAATCAAAAACATATGCAGAAATAGCAGAAATAGTAGGTGTAACTGAAACCAATACAGCCACCAGAATAAGTAGAATTAAAGAAAAATTAAAAAAAAGTTTTTCATCAATAAATAAATAATCATGGAAGACATCGAACTAAAAAACATTTGGCAATCATACGACCAAAAGATAGAGGAAGCAAGGTTATTAAATCTCCAGTCTTGGGCAATTCATCTCCGTTGTTTTGAAACCCTCCAATTCGAAAGAACAAAATCAAAATTGGCTTCATTATCGCTATTTAAAGGATTTGCTGTTTTGTTGGGTATCATTTGGGTTCTATTTTTGGGCTTATTGGTTTATGGTAACCAGTTTTCAAACCCATACTTTGCTATTTCCGTAAGTATGATCATGCTTTTTTCAATAGTTGCCGTATTCGCCTATATCAAAAATATTATCCTTATTAAAAGCATCAATTATGATGATACGATTAATGAAACGCAACAAAAACTAGTATCCCTTCAAAAATCCACTTTCCAATATACTCGGATTTTATGGTTACAGCTGCCATTCCATACTACTTGGTGTTGGCATAGTAAATGGATTGTTTTTAGCAGTCTCAAGTTTTGGCTGATCCCCTTCCCTATCACCCTATTTTTTTTGTTCTTAGCGATATATTTATACAAAAATATAAGAATGGAAAATATGCATAAAAAGTGGGTCCGGGCACTGATGATGTCTGGGCCTGAATACAAATCAGTGCTAAAAGCACAGGAATGTATGAAAGAAATTGAAACATTAAAGAAAGAAATAGCCTAAAATATACAAAATCCACTTTTTTTTAAAAATAATTCACCACTTTATGACATATTTACGGGGTTTGGTATTGTAATTGCTCTACCGATTCAATTACTTATTTTTACCATTTAAAAGTAGCCCCTGAACCGTTTCTTACAAATATTACGTAGAAGTCTTCTTTTTCTAATAGCCACCCTTTTTTTGGCATTCATAGCTATTCAAACTGAATGGGTTCAAAACCGGCTGTTAGGTATTGCCACAAGTCGGTTATCCAATAGTCTGGGTACAGAAGTTAAAATCAAACATATCAGCTTTGCTTTGTTCAATAGGGTAAACTTAGATGGAATGCTAATTAGAGACAAACAAAAAGATACGCTATTATATGCCGGGCAGTTTAAAATTCGGATTACAGATTGGTTTTTTTTTAAAGACAAAGCAGATCTTAAATTTATAGGACTTGAGGATGCCAAAATAAATATGAATCGAAAAGACGCTGTATGGAATTATCAATATATAATCGATTTTTTTGCCAGTCCTGATACAACAAGGAAGCGTAACGGAGTAAAATTAAATCTGAAAAAAATTGATTTTAAAAATGTACACCTACTAAAAAAAGATCAATGGGCAGTAGAAATCATAAATGTTACAATTGGCAGTTTATTACTTGAAGCAGAAAATATAGATTTAACAAAAAAAGAATTTTTCGTTAACACCATAAAAATAGATAACCCATTTATCAAAATTCAGCAATTAACACCTTTACGTCCTGATGAATTATTGAAGAAGAAACCAGCAAAGATCGATACCGCAATGTATTTTAATGGTGGAAATATATCATTAAAAATCGAAAATTTTTCTATACGAAATGGAAACTTTTTTATAGATGCAGATTCAATTAAGCCATTACCCTATTTTGATGGAAGCCATATTCAGTTAAGTAAATTAAATGCCAAATTTGCTAATATCTCTTTTTTAAAAGATACCATTAAAGCTGATATAGAGCTTTCGGTAAAAGACCGTTGTGGCCTTGAGATAAAAAGGCTAAAAACAGTTGGAACACTCACGCCTCAAATATTAGAGCTTTCAAAGCTAGACTTACAGACCAATAAAAGCTATCTACGTAATTATTATGCGATGAAGTTTAAAGATTTCAATAAAAATTTTGGTCATTACAATAGTCAAATAATCATGGATGGCCGCTTCAAGGATTCGAAAATTAACAGTGATGACATTGCATATTTTGCTCCTGAATTAAAAAATATAAAAAAAGAGATAAAGATCTCCGGCAACTTTTTAGGAACGGTTGAAAATTTTAATTTCGACAAATTAGTTGCCAAAATTGGGGTAGGTACGCAAGTGAATGGAACCCTTTCCATGAAAGGATTACCAGAAATAAATAAGACAAACATCAGGTTTACCAAAGGTAGTTTAAGTACCAACTACTATGATTTGGGACTATTTTTTCCATCTATAAAAAGTGTTACTTCTCCTAATTTGGCAGCGCTTGGTACAATTATCTATCGGGGTAATTTTAATGGCACTATTCAAAATTTTGTAACAACCGGTAATTTCAGTACTCAACTAGGGGGCTTTAATACAAACATAAGTTTACAATTACCAAAAAAAGGAGAACCGATTTATTCAGGAGCCCTTGAAACGGTACGTTTTAATATTGGAAGTTTTTTAAATGACACAACATTGGGCCTGGTAGACTTTAAAGGCAAAATTATCGGAACCGGCTTCAATATAGAAAAGCTAAAAACAACTTTAGAAGGCAATGTATCTTCGCTTGAATACAACCATTATGCCTATTCAAATATTGTAACAAATGGCACTTTTCAAAAAAAATATTTTACAGGAGAAATAAAAATTAACGATCCAAATCTTGACTTTAATAGTACAGTTGAAATTGACTTAACACAGACTTTACCACGCTTTAATATAGTGGGTGATTTGGTTCATTCAAATTTAAAAGCCCTCCAAATTAGTAAAGACTCCATTCAATTAACCGGATTATTGGATGTGAATTTTACCGGCACCAATATTGACAATTTTTTAGGTTCTGCTAAGTTTTTGAACGCAACCATTATCAAAGGAGCTTTACGACAAAATTTTGATTCCCTAAATCTTATTTCAAGTTATTTGGATTCTGTAAAGACCTTACATCTTGGAAGCAATGATTTCAATGCTACTATATTTGGGAAATTCGCTATACAAGATCTTCCTGCTAGTTTTGAAAGTTTTTTGAACCAATACTATCCTACTTATATTAAACCCCCAAAATCAATTCCCCAAAATCAACAATTCAAATTTATAATTAATACAAGTTATATTGAACCATTTATCAAGTTTTGGGATAACAAAGCCTCGGGCTTTAATGACATTTCACTTAAAGGTTCTATAGATACCCGAAGTAACCAATTAGAAATTTTTGCAAAAGTTCCTTTTGTAAAATATCAGCAATATTCAATTACCGGATTAGACCTTGTAGGTATTGGTAATATTGAATCACTTACCCTCAATGGAAAAATAAGCACTTTGTCTTTAAGTGATAGTCTAATTTTTCCAAACACGCAGTTGAGTATAGAATCTAGAAATGATCATTCAAAAGTTTCAATAAAAACAGATGGAGACAATACATTTCAACATGCTGTGATTGATGCCGACATTTATACGCTTTCAGATGGTTTTAGACTTCAATTTATGCCTTCGAGTTTCATTCTAAACGAAAAGAAATGGACTATTGAAAAAAATGGAGAATTGGTTGTCAGAACAAACTTGATACAAGCACAAAATCTAAAATTTGTACAAGGTTTTCAGGAAATCAGTGTTGAAACCAGAGAAGAAGATGTTGCAAATTCTCAGAATTTAGATATTAAATTAAAAGATGTTGTAATGGGTGACCTTACTTCTCTATTAATTAAAGACCCAAAGTTAGAAGGTATCGTTTCCGGTAAAGTAGCCTTAAATGACTTTTATGGTCAGTTTCATGCTGATGCAGATTTGAAAGTACAGCAATTCAGATTAGACGAAGATTCTATTGGCTTATTAAATATTAAGGCAGGGTATAACAGCAAAACGGGGTTGATCCCTTTTACCATAGAATCTCCTAATAAAGCATTCAAATTATTGGTAAATGGCAAATACAATTTATCGGATACCACTGGAAATTCATTGAATACAGATATTGTACTAGAGGATACCAAAATTGATATTTTACATAAGTTTTTAAGTGGCATTTTTTCTGATATCCACGGACAAGCTACAGGTAAACTTAATATTAGCGGTGACATCAATCATCCGGACTTATTAGGTAAAGTTAATCTGCGAAATGCCTCAATGAAAGTGAATTATACCCAAGTCGCATATGAATTAGATTCTACCGACATTGAATTCGAATCGGATGGAATTAATTTTGGCAGATTTACCATTCATGATAAATATAAAAATTCGGGTACCATACGTGGAAAATTGTTTGAGAAGGGATTTAGGAATATGCGGTTTGACTTTGATCTTACAACAGACAAACTATTGCTTATTGATACAAAAGTTACCGATAACCAACAATTTTATGGGAAAGCGATAGGAAAAACAAATATGAAGTTTTTTGGTCCTGAAACAAATGCAAAAATGATTATTGTTGCAGAATCGAACGATAGTTCGCATATCTATATTCCCAATTCAGTTAGTAGAGAAAGTGGTGATGCTTCTTTTATTGTATTCAAACAATATGGCACAGAAATGGCACTTGAAAAATCGAAAAGTGATTTCAACCTTTCTGTAGAATTAGACCTTACGGTTACTAAAAAAGTTCAAATTGATGTGATTTTAGATGAATTGTCCGGCGATGTAATAAAAGCCACCGGTAGTGGAAGATTGATCATTAAAGCAGGTACAACAGAACCGATTAATATTAGGGGAAGGTATACGATTGATAGAGGGAGTTATGTATTTAATTTTCAGGGACTCCTCCGAAAACCCTTTGTATTGTTACCTGAATTTGGAAACTATATTGAATGGACCGGTGATCCTTTCAATGCTGATATTCATATAGATGCCCAGTATACTGCCGAACGAATTAGCTTAGGCGAATTAGCCAGTAATATCAATGTAAACAATGGTGCCGTAAAGGGTTACCGAGGTGATGTGTATGTAATCGCACAATTACGGGAGAAACTAACCAAGCCTGACATTAAGTTTAAATTAGATTTTCCACAAGGGAGTCCTGTAAAATCTGACAATGTATTTGCTGAATACCTTAATAGATTAGAAAAGGACCAAACTGAAATATTAAACCAAGTAGCCTTCTTATTTCTATTCAACTCCTTTGCCCCACCTGGGGGTGGCTCAGGAAACAGTTCCGCGGTTACTCCTTATTCAATTACTTCAATAGGATTTAATACACTTTCTTCAGTATTGGCAAAGAGTGTTAATACAGTTGTTTCCAATCTTCTCTTTAAATTAACAGGAGACAATAGTCTTCGTTTTGATATGGGTGCGAGTGTTTATAGTAGTTCACAGGTACTAAACCCATCAGGAAGTAGTGATGGTGCAAGTAACGGTGGATTGGATAGAACAAATGTTGATTTAAAATTGAGCAAAGCAATTGCCAATGATAACATTATCATTACCGTTGGAACTGATATCGATTTTAATTTTCAAAGTGTTGGCTCTCAAAATGGAAATGTACAATGGCTGCCAAATTTAAATATTGCATTTATTCTTTCTCAAGACAGAAAGCTAAAATTTATTATTTTCAATAAAAGCAGTATCGACATTAGTGGTAATATTTTTGGGAGAAGAAATAAAACAGGCGTTAGTATTTCATACCGAAAAGATTTCGAAACATTGTTTGGCAAAAAAGAAAATGACATTGAGATAAAAACACCGGCCGATAGCAGTATTAACAAAGGCAATTAAATATTAATTAGAACTAGTGCCTTTTTTTGTGAATTACAATATTGCTTTTGGAATCATTTTACATCCCTTCATCCGATACACATAAAAATACCTTACTACACCCCCACTTCTTTCCTGGTTAATGATGATTGGTTTTTCTATTTCATTAAAATATTGGCCAAATGCTTCTTTCACATTAAATGGAAGATTTGATGGCTCCACATAATATGCATCATCCCCCAAATGCAGTGAGCGTCTTTCTTTATTTAACCAGGCAAATTTGTGTAGGTTCTGCAATTGACCAAGCCCAATGACTGATAATCCTGTTTCTCTTGAAGTATAAAACTCCAAATGCCCCCCCGGAAACCATTTATCAATCAGAATAACTGCATCTTTTTTCATAATGCCCTTTGCAAAATCATCTTTTACTTGCAATGCAAATGTTTTACTGAAAGTTTGCCATCCGGAAAGATCTAGCGTTGGACAATACTCACCATAATTCTCTTGATCTTGACTACCAAAATTAATAGGTGAAAACCTTACCAACATCGTTCCGACAACCATTACACTTATTAAAATGAGACCGGCTATTTTTATGATTGAAGGAAAAGATTGTGATGATTTATTTTCTAAATATATTGCCCCTAAAAAATATAAGGGAATATACCCCGGTCCACTCCAATGTGGCAAAGTGGGATTAAATAATGAAATAACCCAAAATAACAAAATCATTGGTAAACTCATACACAATAGCCAGGCTATGGCATTTGGAGACTTACATAAAACTCTCTTGCGAAAAACAGCAATTACTGAAATGAATGTCAGTATAAAAACAATCGGATTTTGATATGCCATTTCTCCTCCAATTTCTCTCGCCAACATATCCCATTGAATGGTTGTATGGGTCACTCTGTCTGAATGATAGCGGTAAGTAATAAAATTATTGATGATATTCCAATAAACAATTGGCATGATACAAATCAGGGTAACCAAAAAGGCTATATAGAGTCGCCAATTAAGTAGCCATTTGATTCTATTGATTAATATAAACAAACCAAAACCAACCCATAAATAAAGGCCGTGGATTTTACACAATGCAGCTAGACCTATCATTAATCCCAGCAATATCCATTGGCTTATCTTCTCTTGTTCATTGTTTACAATCAACTTTGCCATTAAAAACAAAGCAACCGCCCAAAAAAGCATTTGAGGAGAATCGGGGAGGATAAATAAACCCGCAATGATACTTGTATAAACTGAACATTGATAAATCACAACAGCATACCATCCTATTTTTTCACTCTGTAGTAATTTGCCGGTGAAAAAAATAAAATAAGACGCAATAGCTGAACACAGAATACTTCCAATTCTTATTGAAACCTCATTTACCCAATGTAAATTGAAAGTTGTGAAACGAATCATCCAACCAACCATTGGAGGATGATCAAAATGATTCCAGTCGGGTTGTAAAGCATACGTCCAATAATACACTTCATCATTGCCAAGTTCCAACAAATAAGCAGTAACCAGTTTCAATATTGAACTGAAGACAATTAGCCAAAAGAGTTTTTTTTGATTTTCAGAAATCATGATAAATGAAAAAAGGACCTATTATTTATGATCTAGTAGCCAACGAACTGCGAGTTCATAACCTTTTAAGCCTAATCCAAAAATACTACCTACCGATTTGCCTGAAACATGCGATAGTTTTCTGAAATCCTCTCTTGCATGTACATTACTAATATGCACTTCAATTAAAGGAGATTTTATAGCCGCAATCGTATCCCCAATTGCAACCGATGTATGCGTATAACCGGCAGGGTTAAATACTATGCCATCATACTCATAACCTACCCGCTGAAGTTCTGAAATCAGTTCACCTTCCACATTGCTTTGATAGTAATGAAACTCTATTGTAGGAAATAGCCCTTGAAGTATTTTCAAGTATTTCTCGAATGGCATACTTCCATAAATGTCTGTTTCCCGCTTGCCCAGCAGGTTCAGGTTTGGGCCGTTAATGATAGCAATTTTCATAACCCGAATTTACGGAAAAATGAATTGCCATCTCTATGAGATCAAACTGAATAAGAAATCAGCTATTTTCTTTGAAAAAGGGGTGTTCAATTACCATTCGATTGGGCTGTCATCATATCCAGAAAATTATCAAAAAGATATCTACTGTCATGTGGGCCCGGCGTACTCTCCGGATGATATTGTACACTAAATGCAGGTCTGTCTATTAACCGAATACCTTCAATGGATTCGTCATTCAAGTTCAAATGGGTAATCTCTACATTCGCATGATTCCTAACGGCTATCGGATCAACCCCAAAACCATGATTTTGGGTTGTAATTTCGCATTGACCGGTGATAATATTTTTAACAGGATGGTTAAGTCCCCTATGTCCATGGTGCATTTTAAAGGTTGGGATATCATTAGCAAGCGCCAAAAGTTGGTGGCCTAAACAGATGCCGAAGACAGGTTTTTTTTCCTGTAAAATATCTTTCAATGTTTCTACGGCATAGGGCATTGCAGCCGGATCGCCGGGACCATTGGAAATAAAATATCCACTCGGATTAAATTCCTTTAACCTACTCAAGGGTGTTTTAGCAGGGTGTACTCTAACATGTGCACCACGAGATACCAGACACGCAAGAATGTGTTTTTTAACGCCAAAATCAAGAACAGCCACTTTTATTGATGCATTGGTATCTCCCAACTCATATTCAACTTTTGTACTAACAGTACTTGCCAATTCTAAACCATCCATATTGGGCACTTTAGCCAATTCCGCTTTTAAAACATCGATATCTGAAATTTCACTTGAAATAATACAATTCATGGCTCCTTTCGTACGTATATGTGCTACCAAAGCTCTAGTATCAACCCCCTCAATGGCTACAATCTGATTATTAATCAAATAATCATTTAAATTTCCTGCAGCTTGGATACGACTAAATTGTTCTTCTAAATTTCTACCAATTAAAGCCCTTATTTTAACTGTTGAGCTTTCAACATCTGAATCTTTCACACCATAGTTCCCAATGTGTACATTATTCATAATTAGTACCTGTCCGGTATAACTTGGATCAGTAAAAACCTCTTGGTAACCAGTCATTCCTGTATTAAAACAAATTTCGCCTGTTGCTGTTCCAGATTTTCCGAATGAATAGCCATGAAATAAATGTCCATCTGCTAATAATAAGATTGCGGGTTGTTTGGTTTGGGTCATATTGTAAAACTATTTCGATTACAAAAAAAGTTCATATCCGTTACACTTTTATAAATATTTTCTCACACAATCCCCACAAGAAAAAAGGCATCCCGTTTAAAACGGGATGCCTTTGATATGTAAGATTAATTAACATTATTCAGCGGTCGGTTTTTCTTCGGTAGCAGAAGCATCTTTTACAGGCACTTCTTCAACAACTGAAGTATCAGCGGTCACTATTTCAGCTTCTTCAGCTTTCTTAGGAGCACGTCCTCTACGTGTTTTCTTTGCCGGTTCTGCGGCTTTATCTATCCCTTTACCGTAGATTTCATTGAAATCAACCAATTCAATCATTGCTTTTTCAGCATTGTCACCTGGACGGATACCTAACTTAAGAATACGTGTATATCCACCCGGACGGCTAGAAACTTTAGGACCCACCACTGTAAACAATTCTTTTACAGCTTCTTTATCTTGTAAATAACTAAAAACAATTCTATGCTGGTGCATAATCGTTTCTTTATTTTCACTCTTTTTGGTCTTTGTAATCAATGGCTCTACATAAGTTCTTAACGCTTTGGCTTTCGCCAACGTAGTAACAATACGCTTGTGAGTGATTAGTTGACTAGCTAAATTGCTTAATAAAGCTTCTCTGTGTGCCTTTTTGCGGCCTAGGTGGTTAACTTTGTTTCCGTGATTCATGACTTTTTGTTTTAGACCTCACACCGTGTCAGGATTTGTGAGGGTTACTCCCTATTCCTATTTAGGAATTAGAAAGTTATGATGAAAAATTCCTCCTTAACACCCCCTTTAGGGGGCCGGGGGTTAATTATCTAAATTATCCAATCCTAGTTTATTCAGATCCATTCCAAAACTTAAGCCTCTTTCAGTTAAGACTTGCTCGATTTCAGATAATGATTTCTGACCGAAGTTTCTGAATTTCATTAGGTCTTCTTGTTCGTATTGAACCAATTCGCTTAAACTATTGATTTTAGCAGCTTTTAAGCAATTGAAAGCGCGGACAGATAAATCCAAATCTTCTAAAGGCGTTTTCAACACTTTGCGTAACTGTAAAATATGCTCATCTACAACATCTTCTTTCTTATCTTCCTTATTGTCGAAAGTGATATTTTCATCAGTGATGATCATTAAGTGCTGGATCAAAATACGAGAAGCCTGCTTTACTGCATCTTCGGGATGTATGGTACCATCGGTAGCCACTTCCAGAATTAATTTCTCATAATCTGTTCTTTGTTCAACACGGTAGTTTTCGATAGAATATTTTACGTTCTTAATAGGTGTGTGGATTGAATCAATGGCGATATATCCAAAAACAGAATCCTTCACTTTATTCTCTTCAGCAGGAATATACCCACGACCTTTTGCAATGGTTAATTCGATATCCATTTTAGAAGTACTGTCCATAGTACAAATCACTAATTCAGGATTCATAACTTGGAAACTTTGCGATAATTCTCCGATCATGCCCGCATTAAATTCGGTACGACCTTTAATAGACAAAGTAACTTTTTCTGTAGGCACATCATGTTCAACATGCTTCTTAAATCGAACTTGCTTAAGATTCAAAATGATTTCGGTAACATCTTCAGTGATACCTTTCATGGTTGCAAACTCGTGGTCTACACCTTCAATTTTAATTCCAATAAGAGCATAGCCCTCTAAAGAACTCAATAATACTCTGCGTAAAGCATTTCCAATGGTTAATCCAAAGCCTGGTTCTAACGGACGAAATTCAAATTGTCCTTCGAAGTCATTTGCTTTTTGTAAAACGATTTTGTCGGGCTTCTGAAAGCTTAATATGGCCATATTAAAACTTGTTTTATTTGTTTGTCTCCGAACCCACATGAGGTGCGAAGGAAAAAATTATGAGTGAAAAGTTAAAAGTGAAAGGTCAAAAGCATTTTCACTCTTCACCTTTCACATTTCACTTAATTATTTAGAATACAATTCCACGATCAATTGTTCCTTAATGTTTTCAGGAACATTTTCACGTTCAGGATGTGTTAAGAAGACACCCTTTTTCTCTGCTTCATTCCAATCTAACCAACTGAATTTAGGGTTCTTACCGCGACTTTTACTTACTAGCGCCGTATTGTCTGCGCTTTTTGGTTTATAACCAATTACATCGCCCGGCTTACACTGGTAAGAAGGAATGTTCATCACTTCTCCATTTAAAGTAATGTGCTTGTGATTAACCAACTGACGTGCTTCCGGACGGCTGGCTGTTAAACCTAAACGGTAAACAGTATTATCTAAACGAGATTCAAGTAACTTGATCAAGTTTTCACCGGTAACCCCTTTTAAACGTTGTGCCTCTTCAAAAGTTTTACGGAACTGGCGCTCAAGTACACCATATGTATACTTTGCTTTTTGCTTTTCTCTTAATTGTAAAGCATATTCACCAAGTGTTTTACGCTTGCGAGCAGCACCATGTTGACCTGGAGGGTTACTGTTTTTACCCAACCATTTACCATTGCCTAGTATAGGCTCTCCAAAGATTCTGCAAATTTTGGTCTTAGGACCTGTGTAACGTGCCATTTGTTTTGTTTTGTGATTTTTTAATGACGACGCTTTATCATAAAAATCTAAAATCGATAAAACGTCCTTTTGTGTTTGTGGTTTGTAGTTTGTGGTTGTTTTAGATAGAAACTACAAACCACAGACAATGAACCACAAACCAATTATACCCTACGTTTCTTTGGTGGTCTGCAACCATTGTGGGGTAAAGGGGTTACGTCTTTGATTGATGTAACTTCAATACCTGATTGTGCAATAGAACGGATAGAACTTTCACGTCCAGAACCGGGTCCTTTTACAAAAACATCTACACGCTTTAAGCCGGCTTCCAATGCTACTTTTGCTGCATCGGCTGCGGCCATTTGAGCTGCATAGGGTGTATTCTTTTTAGAACCTCTGAATCCCATTTTACCGGCACTGCTCCAACTGATCACCTGACCTGTTTTGTTGGTAAAACTGATAATGATGTTATTAAAGGTTGCTGAGATACGCACTTCTCCTGTAGATTCTACTTTTACAACTCTTTTCTTAGCAGTCGCTTTTGGGCTGTTCTGCGCTTTTGTGGGTTTAGCCATGTTTGTTTTTTAGGTAATCGTTTTACTTAATGAGTCCCGATAATCCGGGTTACCACAATGTTCTCCTTTCTTTTAACAAGAATATCCAAACTTTTGTGGATTTTTATTTCAAATTTGAAAATCTGAAAAAACATTTTCAAATTTTCAAATCCTACTATTTTGATTATTTCTTAGCTACTTTCTTCTTACCGGCAACAGTCTTACGCTTACCTTTTCTTGTACGACTATTAGTCTTAGTACGTTGACCACGAACCGGTAAACCTTTGCGATGACGCAAACCACGGTAACAAGCGATATCCAACAAACGCTTAATACTCATAGACACTTCACTACGTAAAGCACCTTCAGTTTTAAACTCGTTGTTAATGATGTTACGAATAGCACCTTGCTCTTCATCATTCCATTGGTTTACTTTTTTGTCAAAGTCAATGCCAGCCTTCGTTAGAATATACTGAGCTGTTGAACGACCAATTCCAAAAATATAAGTCAGACCAATTTCTCCTCTTTTATTTTTTGGTATATCAATACCGGCAATACGAGCCATATTTATTGTTTAAATTTGTGAATTTGAAAATTTGAAAATTTGAAAATGCTTGTGAATGGTTCAATGAAAAACATTTTCAAATTACCACATCATCAAATCGGTTTACCCTTGGCGCTGTTTAAAACGGGGGTTCTTTTTGTTAATAACAAATAGTTTGCCCTTTCTCTTCACGATCTTGCAATCCACACTGCGCTTTTTAATTGAAGCTCTGACTTTCATTGCGTTGTTTTTTTCTCGTTCCTGCTTTAAGCGTTCAGCGTTGTGCGTTCAGCGTTCAGCGTTAAAAATTATTTATACCTAAAAATGATCCTTCCCCTACTCAAATCATATGGACTCATCTCTACCCCAACTTTATCGCCGGGTAAAATTCTGATGTAGTGCATCCGCATTTTACCTGAGATGGTTGCCAGTATTTCATGACCGTTTTCCAATTTAACCCTGAACATAGCATTGCTCAAGGCTTCCAGAATAACTCCATCTTGTTTAATCAGCGGTTGTTTCGACATACAATTTTTGGGGCTGCAAAGATACCTAAGTGTATCCGAAATATGAAAAATAAGTGGAGAAAATTCTCAATTTTGTGGAAAAAAGCTTAAAATAAGCCTAAATAGGGCACAAATTTTGGCATAAAAAGGCTATTGTAAGAGATTTACCGGCAAAATCAATTCCCAAACATTGGGTTGGGTACTTCCTCGGAACTCATTGTTTAACAAATGACTATATCGAATGCCAAAGGTCACCGGTTGTTGATTCCACCATTTGGTATCGAAAAAGATTTCTGTCCCTACCGTATTAAAAGGATATTCAATACCGGTTCTAAGGCTTTTGCCTCTCGAATAGTCGTAAAACAGGTTTGCTCTAACCCGTTGGAAATACACAATCCCGCCAAAACCCCAATCCGGATACACCAAAGGAATATGATAATTTACCCCAAATCGCCACATTTGAGGAAAATCTACCGCAGTGTATCCCCTTGCAAAAGGAAAGTTATTGGTGAAAACATACTGCTGCAGGGTATCCCTTCTTTGAAATGCAGCTGAAACTACCAAGTTATGTGTGGTGTGTAATCCCGGAAAATATAGAGCCCCGGTGGTCAGAAATTGATGTGCCGAATTTTTGTTCAAAATACTTTTGTATTGAACTAAAAAAGTCTGTGCCCAATGTGGATATATATGTTGCACTGCTTTTTGTATTTGTCCTGCAAATTGTAATCTTACATTGAGATAATTGAAGTTTCTGTTGGAAAGTATTTTTTCTGCTATTCCGGTCCACTGTATTTGCTCCGTATTAACTGTGGTTGACAATAACAGATTACGGTATTGTTTTCCTCCGGATAAATTAATGGGCAATTGTAACCCAATAAAGGCAGTTTGTGTATTCCAATTAACCAAAGTGTCTTTATTCAAAGCCGCGGTTCTATGCCAGGTTTGATTAAACCCAAAAACGGGTTGCAAATAACGGCTTCCCAATGTTCCATTGAATCCCAATTGATGGCTCCCTTCATTTTCATTATACGTGTATGCGATTTCTGATCGAAAAGTATTCAACACATTTTGTCCATATAATGTAAATGAATATTCTGGATTCTCGTAAAAGGGACGATAGCTATGAATATTTAATAATTGAAAAGTTTTTTTGTATTTGCTAACCGAAAATTCACGATCTGGTAATTGCTGCAAAAATAGTTGGTCGCTTTTTTTGAAAACATCCCCAACATATAAATCAGCAAGTTCATTTGTAGCATTCACCATTTCCCATTTTGGCGCAAATGAACCTAACCGATAACCATCAGCTGTAAATACAGATCCAATCAACCTGCCGTCCCTTTGTAATAACCCTTGATAAATACCTGAAGAATAAGAAGCAAGGCGGTATGGTCCTTTAACTGAGGAACCCAACACAAGTGCATACATCTCATCTCTATTATGATTACTCATTGAAAACAAAAGCGTGTCGCCTTGCACTTGTAGAAACCCAATTAAACGGTTAGAATAGGGCAACAATGTTTGCATTGCTTGTTTACTTCCAATACGATATGCCAAAAGCGCCATTTCGCCGGATTGATTTCTTGCAGCTACATAAAAACTTTCATCATTTGCAGAAAATTTAGGCATGGAGAAAACGATGTCTTTTTTTATTACGGAATCTATCAGCTTACCCTCCATATCCATCACCAAGCAGCCCGACTCGACTGAAGGATCTACTACTACTGCAATTATTTTATTCCCGTTATGTGAAATATCAGGCGAAAAATATTTTGTTTTCGAAACCAGCCTTTTTTCTTCTCCCGATTCAACATCTACTACTTTCAGTGAATTGTATTCTCTACTACCCCAACGAGGATCCGGTTGAAATGCGGCATAGATTATTTTACCATTATTGAAAGAAAAATAATTATCGATTGAAATATCCTTTACGGCAATCTTTTTTTCTCTTGTATCAACTCCAATTTTATAAAATGTGGGAATTTCCTGATAACTACTCTTCAAAACTATGAATGAACCATCTGCAGTAACATAAGGATTTGTATAGTTGATTACGTTATTGGTTTTGATGGGGGTAATCCAATCCATTTTCTCATCGGCTTGTGATAACCATTGTGATTGATAATATTTCATGGCATCCTTTACAAATTGTTCAAATGAAATGCCGGTATGCTTTTTTACAGCCCCTTGAAATGGGTAGAAAAAAGGGGTAAAGCGTGCCGCATCATTCGTAATTTTTCTCCAGATATCTTCACCAAACTTTATTCTCCCATATGAAACCAGTAAATATCCCAAACTATAATGATTGGGTATATATTGTTGCAAAGAGCCATTACGCATTTGCGCAAATGAATAATGCTTGTTAGCAGCATATACAGCTTGATAACTGTTCATAAACAATGGAAGTGAGCCCCTGCCTTGTTTTGTAAGTCTGGTTTCACTATAAACAGCATCTCCCTCAAAGAACCAATCGGGTATTGCGGCTGCATTTGCAAGGGCCTGCCCTTGTTCACCCAATACGAAGGATGCGAATTTTGAAAAGCCCTTATTAAAATTACTGTACTGTTGAACATGCCGGAATTCATGAATCGACAGATTATCTGCCCAATCAACTGCCCCTAAAGTAAATGGATTTTGTGGAGGTGTTAAGTAGAATTCGCTTCTATAGGGAGCAAGACCAACATAGGCATTCGACAACAAAGTTTGCGATTGCAAAAGGATGTTAATTTTACGAATAGAATCTCCAATGGTATGACCAAAATTTTTTTGTAATGCATGAACAACCGTAGCTATTCTATTGGCTTTTGTTTCAAGCCCTTGTGGAAAAACAATCCGAATGGTATCTGTATTCAATTGTTTCCAATGAATAGAAGAAGGATTGCCTCCAAACTGCTGGGCCTGCAGAAAGTGAAAAGAAAAAAATGAAAAGAAAAAAATGACACCTTTTTTCATAATGCGGCATGATAATTTATTTAAAGTTACTGAAAGCCACTTCTTTTCGGTTTGTTTCAAAAAAAAAGTACCCTTTACAGGGTACTTTTATGAAGTTTTTTCGTTTTCTATGGTTTTAAAATTTCACTGAGTTTTTTATGCAATTGCTCTCCATTTAGGTTTTTAGCAATAATTTTCCCGGTTGGGTCTAACAAAAAATTCTGTGGTATTGCCTGAATACCATATTGTTTGGCTACATCATTCTGCCAATATTTAAGGTCGGAAACCTGAGTCCAAGTAAGGTTGTCATCATGTATTGCCTTTATCCATTTTTCTTGGGCATTGGGTTGATCTAGACTAACCCCAATAATATGAAATCCTTTCTCTCTAAATTCCTGAAAAGCTTTTACCACATTTGGATTTTCTCTTCTACAAGGACCACACCAACTGGCCCAGAAATCAACCAATATATATTTGCCTTTAAAAGAAGATAAAGTAACTGGTTTTCCTATAGTATCATTCTGCGTAAAGTCCATGGCCATTGCACCAACGCTTACCTTTTTGGCTATCGCCACTTTTTCTGTAAGGGATTTTACATATGGATAATCTTTTACAGAAGCAGGAAGTTTCAATAATAGCGGTTCAACATCATCAACTTGAATGTTCCATCCGGCATAATTTGATAAAGCAAATGGGGCTATGGGAGATTGCAAATTTTTCTTTACATAGTTGCCATATACTTCTCTGGAAACTTTATCCATAGAATCCAGCTTATCTTCTGCCGCTTTTCTGGCCGGTTCATCTTTTGCTTTGCTGGCTGTTGTATAGGCAGTACCATAGATATTCATCTGATCATTCACAGGCTTTAATAAGGCTTTTAATTTTACATATTCCCCATTTGCTTTTGAACCCGCGACATTGATATTACTGAATGAATCCACAGAAGATATGTCCATATTATCTGAACTTAGAAAAACGCTGGCAAAATCCCTACCACTAACAGATTTTACAGGCTTCCCATCTACGCCGGGTTCGTATTTAACCCTTAAGGAAGCCATTGTTGGCTCTACTAACTTACCGGAAAAAGTGTAATTGCCATTGATAGGCACCATACTGTCTTTTACGTTTGTATCTCCAATATTGTAAGAAAGAAATATTTTTTGAACCGGCAATGAGATGTTTTTCAAGGATCCGTTTATTTGGAATGGCTTCTCAGATTGTGCTATTGCATTAAGCGCAAAAAACATAGCAATGATGACTAATTTATTTTTCATAGTTTTTTTTGAAATCTAATTACAACATTACATTTATATTAGATGCGTATTCAAATATAGAAAAACCCGCTAAAAGCGGGCTAACTATAATTTGAAAGGTTGTTTTTACATAGGATCATCGGTTAAATGAATCTTAGTCATATCATGATATTGATTCTGTAATTGATGAATAAAGTGAACATTCGGGTTATGTCTGCGGTCTTCTCTGTACCACATTTCCACCTTTGAAAAGTCGCCTGCAACAGGGGTAACAATCCTAAAAGACCCTTTCATATATTTTACTGAACCGTCCTCCTCGTTGTGTTTTTGAAAAGCAAGTTTTAATAATGATTCTTCGGTCAAAGGAATGGGATGCAAATGTTCGGTTTCAAACCAAAATTCCTGTACATCTGTTTGAACACAAACTTGCTTTTCATCTCCATTTAAATTCACCACTTCTCCTTCCCACATTTTTCCTTCAAATTCTCCTAATACATAATCGCCGATTTGTATGTCATGGTATTTAATCATATGGTAAAATATTTTAGAAGGATAAGTTAGTGATTATATTAATCCATCATCAGATTTACGCCTAAAAATTGGCATTAATTTTTACCAATTTAGTAATAATTTTCATAAAATAAGGATAACTTTAAACTTATTTATAATATTAGAATATAGTTAATGCCAAAGGTACTCATCGCTTGTTTAGAAAATTGGGATTCATTACAGGAAATTCCTTTTATTGTAAACAAAGGAGGGTGTGTTGTTGATGTGTATTGTTCGAAAAATTCTTGGCTGATTTCTAATAGCTTTTATCATCATTGGATTGAATGCAGCAATGATGTTGAAGAATATGTAAAAGGGCTATCCAATCTGGCCCAAAATACAGATTCGCCTTATGACTGGATTATTCCCGCCGACGAAAAACTATTGAATATATTAAATGAACATATTGTAGAGGAGGCACTCTTTTATAAATTATTACCGCTTACCAAAATTGAAAATCGGGAAATACTGGCATCTAAAGCAGGCCTCTCCCAATTATGCGAAAAAAATGGAATTATCAGTCCAAAATACATCGTATTCAATCATTCAACTTCCCTTGACATTGCTTCATTCCAATTAAAATATCCTGTTTTATTAAAACAAGATTTAAGTTGGGGTGGTGGTGGTATTTTATTTTGTGAATCAGCATCCGAAATGATTTTGAATTTGGAAAAAACGAATAAGGCATACGATACAATTATTCAAGAGTATATTTCAGGAAAAGACATTGGCGTAGAGGCATTATACAGAAATGGGGAATTGGTAGAGTACAATGCCGGTGAAGTAAAAACCTATTTCGAAAGTCAGTTTACTTTTACAACCAAACGAGATTATTTTAACAGTAACCGATTGGTTGCAGAATTAAGAAATATAGGAAAACACATTGGTGTACATGGATTTGCCAGTATACAATTCATCTATCATCCAAAAGAAGACACCTATTATTTATTGGAAGTTGATATCAGACCCAATTTTTGGTTGGCATCCGGAAGATTTACCGGGCATGATTTTTCAAAAGCTGTGACTCGTTTTTTTACACCCGGTCCACTACCGGAAAATGTAATTTTTGCTGATGAAAATAAAGTAACTGAGGTAGCCATTTTTTACCGAGACATTATTCGGGTTTTAAAAAGAAAAGATATCAAAGGTCTTTTCCAATGGCTTTTCAATATGAATGGTTATTGGAAATTTATTCCTACCTATGACAAAATTCTTTTCAGAAGAGTTAGGAAAGAACTATGGATCAAATGTAAGAACAGCTTTCGTAAATAGTCCATGGACCATAGACCAATGACAATTTACTATGGACTATCGACTATTATCCCCCCTACTCCGCCCAACTCATAGTATAGCCTTCATTTTCAATGGCCAGCGCATCTTCGGTCAGTTGTAAAGGATGAAAAGTATCTACCATAACGGCCAATTCGCCGGTTTCTTTTTTACCGATACTTTTTTCAACAGCACCGGGATGGGGCCCATGCGGAATACCTGCAGGATGCAATGTGATCATTCCTTGTGTAACATTTTTCCGGCTCATAAAATCTCCGGCAACATAATAAAGGACTTCATCACTATCAATATTACTATGGTTATAGGGGGCCGGAATTGCATCCGGATGATAATCGTATAATCGAGGGCAAAAACTGCAGACCACAAAATTATGTGCTTCAAAAGTCTGGTGTACCGGTGGGGGTTGGTGTACCCTACCGGTAATGGGTTCAAAATCATGTATGCTAAATGCGTAGGGATAGCAACATCCATCCCAACCAATTACATCAAATGGGTGATGTGCATAATGCAAGCCATATAAAACACCTTTCTTTTTGGTTTTAATTAAAAAATCTCCTGAATGATCAATGGTTTCTAAATCTTGTGGAGTTCGAATATCTCTTTCACAAAATGGTGAATTTTCTAATAACTGGCCGTATTTACTAACATATCTTGTTGGGTATCTTATCGGACTAAAACTTTCTACAATAAAAAGTCGATTTTTGATGTCGTTGAAATGAATCTGATAAATAGTCCCTCTTGGAATGATGATATAATCTCCATAGCCAAAACTTAATGAACCATATTGGGATGTTAGCTTTCCAGAACCTTCATGAATAAAAATCATTTCATCTGCGTCAGCATTTTTATAAAAATAACTTCGCATACTTTGTTCCGGTGCCGCTAATACAATATGACAATCATTGTTAACCAAAACAGGTTTTCGGCTATGTAAATAATCTTTTTCCGGTTTAATGTGAAAGCCTTCCAGACAGCGGTGCTTAAGCATTTTCTCTTCCGCTATTTTAGGCATTACGTTAATTGGGTCATCAGTGTGAGTAATTTGTGTAGGCGGATATAAATGATATAACAAAGAGTAATCATTGCTAAATCCTTCCGTAGAAAATAATTGTTCTGAATACAAAGTTCCATCCGGTTTACGAAACTGAGTATGCCGTTTGTGTGGTATGCTGCCGAGGGTATGGTAGTGTGACATGGGAGAATTAATTAGTAATTAGAAATTAGTAATTTGTTAGTTTAGTGCCTGCCTATTGGCAGACAAGTTAGAAGTTTAGAGTTAGGAGTTAGGAGTCTGGAGTAATCATGAAATAGACGTTTTTGAAAACAAGTAAATTAGTTGTTTCAAAATTACTCACGATTCACTACTCCCGATTCACTACTCACGGTTTCTCTAACTGTTCATTTCGCAATAACAATTTTATATTTGGTTCCTTTCATTTTCTCTTGTTGTACCAGTGCTAACATCCCTTTTGCCTTACTCTTCTTTACGGCAACGAATGAGTTGTAATCTTTCACAATAATCAATCCCAAGTCGTCTTTTTCTAATTTACCTTTTTGTGATAGAAAACCAACAATGTCTACTTTATTAATCTTGTCTTTTTTGCCCCCATTAATGTAGATGGTTACCCAATCGGTGGGTTTGGGTAGTTTTTGTGAAACAGGCCAAGTAAACACTTCCGGTTTCTGCCGAATATAATACGGCATGGGCTCATCTGCATGCATTAAAAGATAGGCTGTGCCCACCGCATGCATTCGAGCTGTTCTACCATTTCGATGGGTAAATTCAGCTTCGGTAGATGGGAGGTGAAAATGAATAACATGTTTCATTTCGGGTATATCCAATCCTCTTGCAGCCAAATCTGTAGCAACTAAATAATGGATACTGCCATTTCGAAACTGGATCAGTGTTTGTTCTCGTTGCATTTGTTCCATACCTCCATGAAATGCCGCATTTTCAATCCCTTTTTCTTTCAACAAGGCAGAAGTACGTTCAACAGCATCTCTATGATTACAAAAAATTAAAGCAGGTTCAGTATTAATAAAGCACAACAATTCAACCAATCGATTCACTTTATCTTTCTCTTCAGACAAAACCAATTTTATAGAGAGGTCATCGGTTGCATGGGATGTATCTACAAAATCAAGCACTGTTAACTCCCCTGTTTGTGCAAATTCGGGAATGGCTACACTGGCGGTTGCTGAAACAAATACTTTTTTGCTAACCTGTTGTAAGGAACCCATGATATAAGACATTTCCACTTCAAAACCCAGGGCCAATGATTTATCAAATTCATCAAAGA
Organism: Bacteroidota bacterium; assembly: GCA_031417635.1. Taxonomy (GTDB): domain Bacteria; phylum Bacteroidota; class Bacteroidia; order Chitinophagales; family Chitinophagaceae; genus Sediminibacterium. Next base: position 84,920 of record JANOVY010000132.1, read on the forward strand.
CAACCGTGGAGAGCTTTTCAGTAGAGAAACTAAGTCTTTTCATATGATCCCCAATACGACCCGGTGTACCAATCAATATGGCGGGGGGCTCTATCAAATTTTGTATCTCCGTTTGCATATCATGTCCACCATAGCAGCAACTCACTTTATAGCCGGTGGCCATCTTCTTCCACACCTGTTCAATTTGAATAGCCAGTTCACGTGAGGGGGTTATTATTAAGCACTGTACTTGGTTACTGTTCTTTTGTAATAATTGCCAAATGGGTAATAGAAAGGCAATGGTTTTACCCGATCCGGTGGGTGATAATAGTAAAATATCCTTCTCTGTAAGGATAGCTGCAGCAGCAGATTCTTGCATGGGTTTTAAGGCGGTAATGGACAGATTGGCTAATATACCGGAAACAGGTTCATTCAATTGCATGAGCAAAGGTAAGTTTCCTTGGGGGAATGAAATATGTAGGCTGTAGGTAGGCTAATTTATATTTTGAGGTGCCGGAGTGGATTAGAATGATTAAAATATACATGATTTAATTGAGCTCCTAAGTTTTGTGACACGCTTTAAACCCTGTAAAATTGACTCGTTTACAAAATAAGCACTCGCGGGACTAAAGTCCCGTTAATTCATCAGCGTCATCCGGTAACCCCCGCTCTAAAGGACAGGGCAAAGTAAAAGAACACTGAAAATTGATATATCCAATTTCATTTTTACTTTTTGCAAACACGAAGGTATCAACCTACTGTATAAGGGGTTAGATTTTATGCAAGTGGGCATCATGGTCTTTGATCCCCCTAATGAAAAGCCATGCAGCAACCGAAAATTCACCAATAAAAACAGGGAATAAAATATAGGGAAACAAAGGGTTGTGAAAACCGATTGAAAGAAACATGATAAAACTATGCAGTACATAACACAATCCTGCTATTGCATAGAATACACCCAATGGTTTGGGAATCCGGGTGGTTTTAAAAATAAGGTATCCGATGATGATACAATACACACCAAAGAAAACCAATCCAATGGCATACCCTTGCGATTGTGCTTTAAGCGCTATGTTGGATAAGATAGCCAATTGATCAGCCGAAAAACTTTGCAAATAATTGGCATTGCCAAAAATCAATAAGGGATGAAGTTGATTTAGTAAATTGCTGGCAAACACAGCATTTGAAATGATGACAAAGAAAAGGGCCAATGTAACCAATAGCTTATGCGATTCTTTGAATAGAATATAGAAAAACAATATCACGGGTACCCCACAGATAAAATTAACCAAGTCTGAAAAAAAGCCCAACCGATATAACATTTCTGCATCGTGAATTTTATTAGCAGTGGCCATGGCATCATTCGAAACATATAGTGCTTGACGGACAAAGACTTCAGCAAACATTCCCGTAACAATCACGACCAGGTAAAGCAATCCTGCAAACCTTGCAAACTTATTCATTGACTTGTCGGAAAGAGAATCCATGATTTATTTTTTTAGTGTTTAGCGTTTTGTTTTTTTGATCCCATGCTTCTGATCGGTTCATCGTTTTGTTGCGTGCAGTGCAAAGATAACAGTGAATTTGAATGATTGGGGGTAGTAGGGGGTTGTACAACCCCTTTCAACTAATTGACTATCAAATTACTGTGTCCAAAAAATAGCCTTTTTTACCCATTCTGCGTTTTTTTAGGCCATTTTCCCAAGTGTTATTCGTGTCTTATTCGGTACCGCTTCGGTACTTCTTCGAGCGCTCTCGAAGCCCACTCGAAGAGCATTCGAAGAAAGTACGAAGGAATACAGAATGAGAAAGCGTTAAAATGGTTTGCAAATGGTGAAAATGAGTAGAATTGAGACAAAACTGACCATCACAAGTTAAAACAGTGGGTAGTTATTAATAAAGACTGAATATTTTTTTGATATTTAATGTTTATTTATTGTTTATCAATAAATATTTATTATAATTGCAACATAATTTTAAATGTAACCAATATGTCAAAAACAAACATCTTCGTATTTACACTCTTAAAAATTGTTTCTTGGGTCATCTTTGTTGGCTTATGCATTGAAGCCGGAGGCTTAATCGTCAACTTTATCTTTAGTCTTTACAAACCCGAATTTGTCCAAAACTTATATCAAAAGATGGACTTAAGCAAAATGTACGCACGTAGCAAATGGACTTATTTCAGTATGTATGGTTTTATATTGGTCATTTCTTTTTTGAAAGCAGTTTTATTTTATGTAGTCATTAGACTTATCAGTAAACTTGATTTGGCAAAACCATTCAACAGCTTTGTCTCCAAACAAATATTACTAATCAGTTACTATACTTTATCCATAGGGCTCTTAAGTTACATAGCTCGACAAACAACTAAATATTTGCAACACCGTGGATACGAAATCGACCAACTAAATCAGTTTTGGGAAGACAGTCAAGCTTTTATTTTAATGGCGGCTGTGGTTTATGTTATTGCGATTATTTTCAAAGAGGGAATTGAAATTCAAAATGAAAACGATTTAACTGTTTAAGATATGCCAATAATAATAAACTTAGATGTAATGATGGCAAAGCGAAAAATGTCACTAAATGAACTTTCAGAAAAAGTTGGTTTGACGCTTTCTAATCTTTCTATCCTAAAAACAGGAAAAGCAAAAGCCATTCGTTTTAGTACTTTGGAAACAATATGTGAAGTATTGAATTGCCAACCAGGGGACATTTTAGAATATGTAAACGATAATAATTAGTTGAAAAAAAACAAACAATGCGTAATGCATGTAAACTAAGAATATAGTCCCCAACACTTATATTGCAATGCCACAATTGGAATAATCTTCTCTAACACACAATTATTGGGTTTCGGCACAATGAATGTGAGTGAATAGCGAGGCTGAATAAAAAGGCATTGTTTTGGAAAAACCATATCCCTTATATCATTATCAGGAAAAAAGTCGATAATATCTTATATTTTTTTATATTCAGTATCAGTCAACAGGTTAGTCTTCAAATAAATAAATTCACGTTTGGCATCAATTATTAAGTTAAACCTTTTGATTATATCACCCCCAATCATACTCATTTTTTGCCTTCCAATAGAACCTTCAAAAAAACCGACAGGCACATTTGCTAGGGTTTTGTTTTGAATCTTAAATAGTGGCAAAATGGCTTGTTTATTTTTCACCACATTCCCGTATGAATCTTTCAATGATTTCTCAGCAACAATCGGCAGCTTTTCACCTAATTTATTTTCATCAGCAAACTTATCATCAAATAGTATTGCACCTGAAAAACCGGAATGTATTAAATACCTGTTTTGAAAACTACTATCACGAATTGAACAAACTGCTTCTATAAATAGCAAGCCATCTTCATATGTCAACTTCAGCTTGTCATAATTTTCAACCTTTGCAGGAAGGATCGTATATATGCGTAGTACTTTACTATCAAAGTCAATTTCTATTATTAAGTCTTTAAAAAAATCAGGGCCAAATTTTCCATCTGTGTATTGACCCGAATTTATATTTTCCCAAATGGGCACTTTTTCCCATACCATTTCGCCAATCTGAATTGAATTTTCCATACTAAGCCGGGAAGAATTTGATTGACTACCCCAACTTTTTACACTATCCATTGTCTCTTTAAAAAAAATGGTTTTAAATTTTTTGATGGATTCTTCTGTTAAGGTTACCGAACTTGCAGCCGTATGAAACATCAAATGAAGCGTATCTGTTTTGTTTAGAATGGCCTCTACAGAAATGTTATTGTAATCTGTAAGACTAAATGGTATTGTATAAATCTTTGGTTGATTTTTTACTTTGGTTAATACTTGACCATTTCCAATTAGAAACATAAAAAGCATTATTAAAATAGAAACCTGTTTAAGTAGGATCATAAATTAATTTTTGAATTAGCCGTTATTCTTATAATAAATGTAATATCACAAAACCCTCAATGTCAGTAATCGTGAGTAATCTACAAATTTTCTAACGACATGCCCTATTATTTGACATCCATCTGCATAAATAATTTACAATTTTGCTAAAATGAAATTTTTCTAATTTTAACATTTTTCCAATCCTAGCGCAAAGTGCTTTACGTATTGGATCTTTACAATCATGCGTATGGATTTATTGCATGAAAAAATTCTTTCTTTCTTTTCAATAAAATGTATTGATTCACAATATCAGAATAAAGAAGTTGGCTGTTCTTTTTTAATACAAAAATTATTTACATTCTTGAACTTAAAACATCGACTCAAGAAAAATATCAAAAATCTTCTTTCATTTATCATTTGTTAGGAAATGTATTCGATATTTGTATCGAAATAAATCATGAGGTTGTGAACTTTATGTTTCAAATTTTACTTGTCATTTATGGATACTGAATTATCAATACATACTAAAAATATCCTCGGCCTTCATTTACCAACAGACCCACGATGGGTAGATTTGGCAGGTATTTCTTTAGAAGCCATCCTTACTGACCACGCCTATTGTGAACAAAAAGCAGCCACTACCTGCATAACCTTAATTCAACGCTACTCTGATAAAGAAAAACTAGTGTATGCTTTGGCACCCATTGTTGCTGAAGAATGGGGACATTTTAGACTGGTATTAAATGAATTAAAAAAAAGAAAACTGACCTTAGGTAAACAGAGAAAAGATGCTTATGTAAATAAATTGCTTGAATTTCAAAAAAAAGGGGGAAGTCCGGAAGACCGTTTATTAGATCATTTACTTACCATGGCATTAATTGAAGCCAGAAGTTGCGAACGTTTTAAAAGATTGAGCGAAGGATTAGATGATGCTTACTTGAGAAATTTTTATAGAAGATTCATGGAAAGTGAAGCCGGACATTATACTTTATTTATTGAACTGGCAGAAACCTATCTCGACAAAAAGATTGTAAGAAAAAGATGGAAGGAATGGTTGGTATATGAAACTGCCATCATGCAGGAAATGGAAGTACGTGGGGATAGAATTCATTAACGACAAATGAATATTTTATACCGCTCATGAAACTACATAAATAATTTGCGTATAAATACGCTAACTTAGGATTCCTTTTAAACATAGGTTTGTATGAAAAATAAGGATATGGGACTTATCTATGCAGACATTGAACTGGTGAATAGTGGCGATTTGGAATTGGTTCGCCGAGGATACATGGATATTGACGAAGTTAAACGTATGCGTATCAATATTCTGGTTGATACCGGTTCTTATATGCTTGCAATCAATGAAAATATTCAGGCATATTTACAATTACCGGTGGTAGAAAAAAGAAGAGCCCGACTGGCAGATGAAAGCATCGTTATCTGTGATATAGTAGCCCCAATAGAAATTAAATTTAAAAATAGAAGATGCAGCTGCAGTGCCATTGTTTTACCCGGTAATGCAGAGCCACTTTTGGGTGCTATTCCATTAGAGGATATGGATGTGGTTATTAATCCACTTCGCCAAGAATTAACAGTTAATCCAGAAAGTCCCGACATTGCCACTATGACAATGAAAGAACTAACTACGATGTAAAGCATTATCCATTATTTGCAAAATAAGTAATCTCATTTTCCAAATTAAGAAATGGATAGGCATGTTGTAGCCGTATTGTTTTCGCATGGTATCCACTTAAGAAAAGACGATGTTGTGTTGTTGAAGCATTAAAAGGTTTGTGCTGATAAGCAAGGTTAATGTCAGCAATTTCTTTCATCAACTCCCTTGTTTCATCATTCATGCAAGCTTCTGTAAATTTTTCCCAAACATATTGTGTTGCCTGGTAATTGGGATGTACCAAGTCTTCGGCATAAAAACGATAATCACGCAGGTCATCAATCACCAACTCATAAGCAGGGAAATAATAGAAGGCTTCATTTTTTTCAACCATCGCATGCACAGCCTGAATTAAAACGGCCTTGCTTCTATTGTTCTCAATTACCCCTTCCCGTAAATGCCTTACGGGACTAATCGTGAAAATAATATGTATCCCCGGATTAAATTGTAATAGTCTTTCTAGCATAGCCCACATTACATCCATTGTTTCAGATACAGTGAGTAAACGTTTGGCAAACCAATTGGCTGGTGCTTTGTGGTTATTAGCGGCTACACTACCCTGTAGCGCGTTGAGGGCATTTTCAGTAAGTGTGTACACCCACGCAGAGCCTAATGTAATGACTACCTGATTGGCATTTTTCAAATAGGCATGGGCTTGAGCAGTGGAATCATTTATTTTTTGCACACAGTCCTCAGCTGTTATTCCGCTATATCGACTATGGTGCTTCCAACTATGCCAGGTTTCATTGTATTGAAAAATATCTGATTGGGTAATTTGTGAATTCTCTATATAGGTTATTACAGCTTCTGCTACACTCACAGGATTAAATAAAATACCATTCGGATTTTCAAGTACCGTAAACTTATGTTTGCGAAGCTTATCTCCTATATTCTCGGTAAAACAAGAACCCATCAACAGTAGTTTTTGAGTATGTTGAATTGGGTTTCTATATTTTTTTATGTCGAATTCAAAATGAAATTTCATAATACCCTGATTGCGATCTAAATGTACAATAATTAATGCTTTGTGTTACTTGATGTCTTAGTGTCTTTGTGGTTCATGTTTTTTGGAACCACTAAGACGCAAAGGCACGAAGGAGAGGATTTTATTTTAAAAAATAAGTTTCATGGTTTCCCCGGAAGGAAGATCCTTCCAATGTTGTAATAATTGGGCTAGGTAGACACGTATTTGTTTAAGCTTATCGTCCGGTATGGTTAATACAGGAACATTAAGTTGCTGCGATTGAAAAGTAGATTGTTGAATGGTATTGAAATTTTCAAGTGTGCCCTGTAACTGCTCCATTAAAAAAAGATTGGCCATATTTTCGGCATAATAGGCTTCAGCTGTCACGGTTAGCATTGCCCTCTTCTCTTTATTGTCAAAATCTTTTATGTCCATTCCGGCATTGATCATTCCATTAAAAGCAGTTGTGAACCCGAGTGTTTTTTCAAGTGCAAAATGACTTAGGTCATGTCTTATAAAAAAATCATCACCATACATCCAAGTTATTGAACCATTATCTCTGATGTATTTAATGATATTCGGTTTACCAATGTTTTTTGTAAGCTGTAAAATCATACTATACAAATATTTGTGCCGCAATTTGCAAGCTCACATTCAAGGCTTCTTTATTGATCCCTTTTAATAGCCCTTTAGATTCAAAATAAGCTATCATTAATTCCGAGTCCATATTACCCACCAATTCATCTTGTGCCATTGGACATCCCCCAATTCCTTTTAATGCTCCATCAAATCTTTTGCAACCTGCTTCCAATGCGGCATTTACTTTATCCCTCCAATTGTTAACAGTAGAATGTAAATGAACCCCAATCGAAATATCGGGGTATTTTGGAACCAATGTTTGTATAGCGAATCCTACTTGTTCCGGCGTTGCCAATCCAACTGTATCAGCCAATGACAAATGGCGAATTTCTTTCTTGGCCATTTCATCAGCCCAATGCAATAAAATGTCGGCATGGTAAGGGTCTCCATAAGGATTACCAAACCCCATGCTTAAATATAAAACCAACTCTTTATTATTTTTAATGCATAATTCTTGAATGAAATCAACTCTTTCAACTGCCTCATCCATAGTACTATTTGTGTTCCTCATCTGAAAGGAAGGAGAAATAGAAAAGGGGAACCCTAAGTAATGAATCTCATCATAAACAACTGCTTCTGTTGCTCCTCTTTGATTGGCAACAATGGCTAATAATTTTGTAGCAGAACCAAACCAATTCAATTTTGCCAATACTTCTTTAGTATCGGCTAATTGTGGAATGGATTTCGCAGAAACAAAACTCCCAAAATCTAGGGTATCAAATCCCACTGCCAATAATGCATTTAGGTATTTTATTTTAACATCGGTCGGAATAAAATGAGGCCAACCCTGCATTGCATCGCGTGGGCACTCTACGAGCGTGAGGGGTGAGGCGTGAGGCGTGAGGGGTGTTTGTGCCATTTTTAAAGTTTTGAAAAAGATTCTGAAAAAGTCCATGGTCTATGGTCTATGGTCCATGGACTTTTCAATTCGCACTATTAAGTTTTAAGTTTTAAGTTTTAAGCTTTTAAGCTTTTAAGCTTTTAAGCTTTTAAGAAAAACGTGAAATGATATCAAAATGCACAAATAAAAACAAAAGTTTTCTTTATCCTTTCACTTATTACTTATTACTTTTTACTTTTTACTTATTACCCCCCATCCTACTTTTCATCGCTTCATACAATATTATTCCGGTTGCTACTGATACATTAAAGGAATCAAAATTACCGACCATGGGTATTTTAAAGAAATGATCAGCGGCTTTGGCCAAATAAGGCTGTACCCCCTTTCCTTCATCTCCCATAATAATACAACAAGGATCTGAAAATGGAAGCTCAAACACATTATTCTCGGCACGCATTTCACTGGTAAATACTTTTATTCCGTTTAAGTGTAAGGTATCTACTGCTTTCAATAAACTATTTACCCTGCAAATATGAATGAGTTCCAATGCCCCCGCACTACTCTTCATCGCTTCTTCATTCAAAGCGCCTACCCCTTTATCGGGAATAATGATGGCATGCACTCCACAACAAAGTGCGCTTCTGGCAATGGCACCTATATTCCGAACATCTGTAACTCCATCCAGCATTAAAAACAATGGCAGTTCCCCTTTCGATACTACATGATCGATTACTTGCTGCAGATCCATATACTGCACCCTGGCAACAATAGCCACAACCCCTTGATGATTGGCTTTGGTTAGTCCATTTAGTTTTTCAACAGGTACTATTTGAATGGGCACATTGTATTCCCTCGACAATTGTCTGATGGAATGCATAACCTCACCGGTTGTATTTTTCTGCAAGAGAATCTTATCAATGGCTCTGCCGGATTGAAGGGCTTCGATCAGGGGTTGACGGCCAATAATTAGTGAACTTTGTTTTACAGGCATTTGCAAATGTATTACTTCAATTTTCCTTCTAATAAAAGAAGTTTCATTTTTAGGATCGCTGCAACACTCATAGAATCTGTAATAACCCCATTGTCAACCATTTGAAAAGCCTCTGCAATGGGTATTTTTTTAACAACCAGCTGCTCAGTTTCCTCCGGAAAAGAGGCCAGTTGTGTTAATCCGCTAGCTAAGAATACAATGGCAAACTCATCACTCACCGAATTGGACAAGTGCATCTTTAATAAAAGCGTCCAATTGGCAGCATGTAGTCCGGTTTCTTCTTCTAATTCTCTTTTTGCATTTTCCAAAACATCAGTACCCTCATTCGCACCCCCTTCGGGGATTTCCCAACTATACGCATTTAATGGAAAGCGATATTGACCCACTAGGAAAGTATTCAAAGCATCATCCAGAACGAAAATCCCAACTGCAATGGATTTGAAATGGACCTTTCCGTAAATACCTTTGCCTCCTCCCGGATTGATTACATCATATTCAGTAACAGATATCCAAGGATTCGTATATATTTCTTTTTCTCCATTGATTATCCAAGGATTCTTTTCCATTTTTACGTTTTGGTTTTTCGGATGACCACCGGGAATGACAAAATCAAATACAAGATGATCATAGCTGCCAATGTAAATTTAAGGGCAGCACAATAATAAGTGAGTTGCAAAGAAACATTTGTAAAATTTCCGGCAATACTTTGCAGCATAAACAAATTTTCAGCAATGTCCAATATACCTGCCGCAAAAGCAACCCTGGCAAAAGTTAATCCAATCTGGCGCATAAATCCTTCGGGCCATTTTAGTGCAGAAAGTGTAGAGGCTATGGAAAGGAACAAAACATAACTGACAATGAATGAGAAATCAAGCCAGATATTCATCTTTACTACCGAAATATCCCAATTGATTAATAACTCATTCAATCTTTCCTTTGTTTTCGCAAACTCAAGACTCACAATCGCACTAGGACTAATTGATGTTACCAACCCGGCACCTTGCCAGCGCATGATGATTATCATGATCAGGGTGGAAATGGCTGCTACCGATAATTTTTTATTCATGGTATGCAATTTATGTTCTGTATCTATTTGTATATGTTTTGCATTAATTGGCTTACTGATTACTACAGATCAAGTATTTTTTTAACACATAGCCACTATAAGTAAATGCAAAAGGCATATAGTTTAAAGCTATGTTTTCTCTGTCCCTACCTATTGAACCTATGTGTTAAAAAATGATTGCCTTACAACCGCTTAAACCCAAAGAAATAATAATTACAAATAATGCTGTTATGAACCTTCTATTTAGGTATATGAAGATACGACAGATATTTTTTCAAAAAAAAACCTCTGCTCAACTGAACAGAGGTTATTTATATTGTTAAAAAGGTTATTTAACGCCGAAAGCCTTTTTTACTTTTGCTACATAATCTAGTTTTTCCCAAGTAAACAATTCCACTTTCATTTTCTTGATTTTGCCATTGGGTAAAGCGAATTCTTTGGTTACCACTTCATTTTTACGACCCATATGTCCATATGCTGCTGTTTCGCTATACATGGGAGTACGTAATTTTAAACGTTGTTCAATGAAGTAAGGGCGAAGATCGAAAATACTTTCAACCATTTTACCAATCTGACCATCGGTTAAATCCACCTTGGCGGTACCATATGTGTTAACATTGATAGAGGTAGGTTGTGCAACTCCAATTGCATAAGAAACCTGAACCAAAACTTCATTGGCGATACCCGCAGCAACCAAATTTTTTGCAATATGCCTAGTTGCATAAGCAGCAGATCTGTCTACCTTACTAGGATCTTTACCACTGAATGCCCCACCACCGTGGGCACCTTTTCCACCATAGGTATCAACAATTATTTTACGACCGGTTAAACCTGTATCACCATGAGGTCCACCAATTACAAACTTTCCGGTAGGATTAATATGATACTTGATTTTATCATTAAATAATTTAGCGTATTTTTTATATTTTGATTTAACACGTGGAATCAAAATAGAAATGATGTCTTCTTTTATTTTGGCTAACATTTTAGCTTCAGAATCAAAATCGTCGTGTTGTGTAGATACAACAATCGCATCTATTCTAATAGGCATATTGTTATCATCGTACTCCAAGGTTACCTGACTTTTGGCATCGGGACGTAAATATTTTATTTGCTTATTCTCTCTTCTAAGAGCGGCTAATTCAATTAGTATTTTATGTGCCAAATCAAGTGCCAGTGGCATATAGTCGTCTGTTTCATTAGAAGCATAACCAAACATCATTCCTTGATCGCCTGCACCTTGTTCTTCTTTCTTCTTTTTATCTACCCCTTGATTAATGTCGGCAGATTGCTCATGTATAGCTGAAAGAATACCACAACTGTTGGCTTCAAACATATATTCACTCTTGGTGTATCCAATTTTACGAATAACGCCACGGGCTATTTCTTGCACATCTAAATAAGCTTTCGATTTAACTTCTCCGGCTAGTATAACCTGTCCGGTAGTTACCAATGTTTCACAAGCTACTTTTGATTGTGCATCAAATGCTAAAAAGTTGTCAATTAGGGCATCGGAGATCTGATCCGCAATTTTATCCGGATGTCCTTCAGATACGCTCTCAGAAGTAAACAAATAAGACATATATTTTATTTTAAATTTTTGCAAATATAGTATAACACCCTCACTTATCAAATACGAGAATACACAATTCTCATTCGCATCCTAAATCGGGTATGTGTACCACCACCTAGACGAACCCTTCCTTCGCCTGGGTCATTACCAAAGGAAGGTGTTAAATAATTCAATTGAGAAAATTTATCTGCAGGATAAGGGGGCGTATACATTAAAGAATCATTTGCCGGGGCGGAAAGTCGCATGGTAGCGGAACTGTCTTTTCTGCTAACAATCCCTTGCACAAACCTACTAAGATTAAAAGTATAAGATGCTACCCTGTCATATCCCAACAAAGACTTATAAGATAAATAACCACCAAAAGATTCAATATTGGGACCGGATTGACTTAATATATAATCATTGGGAATGTTCCTTTTGGTTTTGATAGTTGAATCGTAAAGACTAAGTAAAAGATATCGAGGGGGTAACATTCTGGTTTCTAATGTAGTAAGATTGGCATCATCAGGCACTTGTTCTGCAATTAATTCTGCCCTATGAATGATTCGATTATTCAAGTTTTTTAAACCGGGCACTCTTATTCGAATATAGGTTCCGGGAGAGGTTTGAACATACACAATAGAGTCGGGCTTAGAAGTAGTGGTTATATATTTAGAAGCCTCTGAACCAATTCTATTTCTGGTTACAAAATTTGCATCACCGGATTCGAAAAAACTAAAGTTAAAATTAGCAACAGAAGTATCTCTTTTTGTTGCGCCCGTTGAACTGGAGCTATAATACAAGGCGAATTTTGTATTGGTATCGCCCAAGTTAATTTTCATGAAAGCATTTCCGCCTCCTCCTGGGCTTACTGTTAAAGCAAAACCGGCAAAACTGGCCTTAAATGCTGAATCAGAACGATACGCATTGGTTGAATCATATCCTTTGATAAACCGATTTGCAACAGAATTGAATAAACGGATGCGGATTTGATTTTTTGCATTTTCGTATCTATTATTCACTGAATCCGAAGCGATTCTTCTAATATCAACCACCGTTGGATTGGCCAATGAAGAACCGGTATTAATTGGTGTTTTATTGGGATAATTAGATGGATAGGTTAACAATCTATCTAAAGGGGTGCTTTGACTGATTTCAGAAACATTGATCGTTAATGGCAATGTAGAATCACCATACATGCCCTTGTAACTTAATATCAATACAGCAGAGTCAACTTTGAGACTATCTTTTGAACCGGGAAATGAAAAAGGGAACGTAGTGGGTTTTAATTCGAAATACATCGAAGCATTCGATTTACCAAAAAGCGGGTCATTATTAATCACACCAAGCAAATGGCTATCCGCTTTGTATATTCTAGTAGTATCCGGATCGTCAAAAGTTTCAGTCGTTACTGCTAACAAAGTGTCAAATGTAGCCACACCGTCTGCATTAGGTATGATTGGCCCTCCAATATCGGTTGTACTAATACGTGTACATGCCGAAAAAATACCGATCAAACAAATAGAAAAAATGAATATTCTACGCAGTGTAAAAAATGAATACATGTGTTAATAATTACTTGCCCGCAAGGTCGTTGTACAATTCTAAATACTCTGTTAAATCAGAATCCCATCCTTTAAAAGGGACTACTTTCTTACCTTTCACTTTTCCAAATTCTTCTACCAGTTTTTTATCTATGGTATCGGATCCAAAAGTGATGGCATCGGCAAAAGTTGCGCCACCTTTAAACATGGCGGTATTATTTCCTTCTTTAAATGAGTCTAAATCTTTTTCTTTAATATTTACGTTTATCAAAGCCTTTTGTACAAAGTCAGCACCCAATTTTTCCTTAAACGTATTTTGTCCAATAGTAAATATCACTTTACAATTTCCAAAAACCGGTTCCTTTTTATACGCTGTTTTTATATATGCAGGTATTAAACCGGTCATCCAACCACTACAATGTATGATATCGGGAGGCCATCCAAACTTTTTAACTGTTTCCAAAGCGCCCTTACAAAAAAATACAGTTCTAAGAATATTATCTTCAAACCATGTTTCTTCATCATCATGAAAAACCTGTTTACGCTTGAAAAAATCTTCATTTTCAAGAAAATATACTTGTAATCGTGCATTTGGTAAGGACGCGACTTTAATTTGCAAAGGATAATCATCGCCGTCAACAGAAACATTGATTCCTGAAAGCCTTACTACTTCATGTAAACGGTGTCTTCTTTCATTAATTACTCCAAAACGGGGCATAATACACCTGACCTCCAATCCACTGTCATTACTTTTGATAGCCAATTTATTGATCATCTCAGCAAATTCTGTAAGCTCCAAGAAGGGTGACATCTCTGTAGAAATGAATAAAATTCTTTTCTTTGTTGACATTATTATGCGAATTTTAGCACGATGCTGGAAAATGAGTTGGCAAAGGTACATAAATTACACTAAAATGCAACAGATAAAAGGCTTTTACCTCTAATTGGCAACCAGATGATCATTTTTAAAAGGGCTTCCGATATCAATAAATACTTGAGAATCAAAGCCAAATCGGGTGTTAGAATTGGATTCGTACCCACTATGGGGGCATTGCATGCCGGACATCTCTCACTAATAAATGAGTGCAAAGGACTTTGTGACGTTTCTGTAGCTTCTATTTTCATCAACCCTACTCAATTCAATGATCCCTCTGACTTTGCCAAATATCCTGTTACATTGTCTGCAGATATTCTTGAACTTGAACAAGCAGGGTGTGACCTTTTATTTCTTCCCAGCTTTGAAGAAATATATCCCAATGGAACCGAATGGTCTTTTAATTATGATTTAGGTTATTTAGAAACGGTATTAGAAGGCAAATACCGCCCGGGGCATTTTCAGGGTGTTTGTCAGGTTATGAACCGGCTGCTTGAAATTACAATACCCACTACCCTTTTTCTAGGTCAAAAAGATTATCAGCAATGCATGGTCATTAAACATTTGGTTTCTATATTAAACGCAAAGATTGAAGTAACAGTAGTTTCAACACATAGAGAACCATCCGGTCTGGCAATGAGCAGTAGAAATCTTCTACTATCAGATTCGGATAAAGAAAAAGCAGCGATTGTTTATCGGTCATTACAATACTTACAGTTGCATATAGTGCCTGGTGATTTTACCAAACTGATTCAAAATGCCGGTAAATTGTTACTTGAGAATGGAATTGATACCATTGATTATATTTCCATAGCAGATGCAGAAACCTTAGAATTGCAAAATAGCTGGGATGGACAAAAATCCATAGTAGGATTGGTTGCGGTTCATTTACATGGGGTGAGATTAATAGACAATATCATTCTGTATTCATAAGTTACAAAGACTTTTACATTTGAATTAATAATTAATTAAGATAGCTTACTTAACTTGCCCTTGAAAGTTGAAGTATGAAAAAGCGCTTGATTTCAGGTTTGCAGTATGTTTTTTTCTTGGGATTGGGCATTTTCCTGGTTTGGTGGAGTTTACACCAAATACCTAATGAAAAATGGGGTGAGTTCAAAAACTCTCTGTTAACCGCCAATTTCTGGCTAATGATACCTGTTTTTCTAATTTTAACCTTAAGTCATATTGTAAGATCACTTCGCTGGCGGATACTGATGCAGCCAATGGGCTATTCCCCATCTTTTCTCAATACATTTTTTGCAGTAATGATCGGGTATCTGGCAAATTTGGCAGTACCCCGACTTGGTGAAGTGCTAAAATGCACCATCTTAGCCAAATATGAAAAAGTGCCCGCCGAAAAACTAATTGGAACAATTTTAATTGAGCGAGCCATAGATGTTATTTCATTGTGCTTAGTTTTTTTGTTGGCATTCATTACCCAATTTGACATTGTTGGCGAATTTGGCAAGCAGCTATTACAACAATTATTTGAAAACAATTCCGGAAGGTTCTCATGGATGAAACTAGGCATATTTCTAACGGTTGTAACTGTTATTATTATTGCAGTAAAAGTTTGGTTCTATCAATTTGCACATCTTAAAATTGTTATCTTTTTCAATAAAATAATAAAAGGCGTTTGGGAAGGCATTGCCAGTGTGAGGAATTTACAACAGAAAGGATTGTTCATCTTTTACTCAGTTTTTATCTGGACTTTATACATTGGAGGTACCTGGGTGGGGCTATTGGCCATGGAAGGAACTGCTCATTTGGGTATTAAGGATGCCATTTCTGTTCTTGCTTTTGCAAGTATTGGCATGATTGTAACACCCGGGGGTATTGGAGCATATGCTTTTTTTCTGGCCAAAGTTTTAGAGAAAAGCAATATACCTTTCGAAATTGGATTTGCCAATGGAACCTTACAATGGTTTGCACAATTTATGATTGTGGTTTTAGTAGGCTCTCTTTGCATGGGTCTATTACCTTATTATAACAAACAAAAAAATCATGAAAGCGATTAATGTTATTGATAATAAAATTTTTACACTACCGAAATTGCTTTCCCAAGTGGCTGCTTGGCGAGTTACAGATAAAACAATTTCATTTACGAATGGGTGTTTTGATATTCTACATGAAGGACATATTTTTTCTTTGTCGCAAGCAGCAAAAGAAGCAGATTATTTAGTAGTAGGTGTAAATAGTGACAGCAGTACTAAAAAATTAAAGGGTCCCGACAGACCTATTAATCATGAACAAAGCAGGGCATTGTTATTGGCAAACCTTGTAATGGTTGATGCAGTTGTTATTTTTGATGAGGATACACCTCTCTCATTAATTACATCTCTTTTACCGGATGTGCTGGTGAAAGGGGGCGATTATACCATCGAACAAATTGTAGGATCAAAGGAAGTATTGGCAAATGGAGGTAAAGTGGTCATCAACCCAATTGTAGAAGGATTTTCTACAACAGGCATTATTCAACAGATCAAATCCTCTTTCTCTTGATGTAGCCTTCTTTGAAGAGGTTGCATTACCAAACCCAACACATACCGTTCAAATTCCAAATTTTCAAAATTCAACCCGCTTAAGTCGGGGCTCAATTCTCTCCATTTTATGCCAAAAAAAATACTTATTCAAAGAGATATCAGCTGGTTAAGTTTTAATAGCCGGGTTTTACAAGAAGCAAACGATGAAACCGTTCCATTAAAAGATAGGATTCGATTTTTAGGAATTTTTTCAAATAACTCAGATGAATTTTTCAGGGTTCGTGTGGCTACACTTAAAAGAATGATTGAATTTTCTGATAAAAGAAAAAAAATGAATATGCACTTGGAGGAAGATCCACAGGCAATTCTGGACCAAATTCAAAAAATGGTATTGCTACAACAAAATGAATTCAATCGAATTTGGAATGGCATACTAAAAGAATTAAAAAAAGAGGGCATCCTTTTGGTAGATGAAAAAAAATTGAACAGAGAACAACAAATATTTGTTAAAAAATATTTTGAAGATGAGGTACGCTCCAATATTATACCGCTAATGATTGAGAGCCTTCCCCAACTTCCCTATTTACGAGAAAAAAGTATTTATTTGGGTGTAGTGATGCGAAAAAATAATTCCGCTTACCAACAAAAATATTCCTTAATTGAAGTTCCCGCAAGAGCAGTAGGTCGATTTATTCAGCTTCCTTCAAAAACAAATGAGAAGCACATTATCTTATTGGAAGATGTGATTCGATTTAATCTACCAACTATTTTTTCTTACTTTGAATATGACCATTTCGACTCCTATGTTTTTAAAGTTACCAAAGATGCAGAAATAGATTTAGACAATGATGTAAGCACCACGTTTGTAGAAAAAATTGAAAAAGGAGTAAAAAATCGTCGCAAAGGCAAACCGGTTCGTTTTGTTTATGACAAAGAAATGGATGCGGGTTTACTGGAATACCTAATCAGAAAATTAAGTCTAAACAGAAAAAGCAATATCATTCCGGGTGGCAGAATACACAATTTCAGACATTTTATGGATTTTCCGGATGTATTTGGAATTAAAAAAACAAGCACAAAACCATTTACTCACCCCTCTTTGCAAACCTCAATGCGGGTTACAGATGTAGTTATTCAGAAGGATGTGATGCTGCATTTCCCCTATCATACTTTTAATGCAGTGATTGATTTGTTAAGAGAAGCTGCAATGGATCCTGATGTGAATTCAATCAAGATTACAGCCTATCGGTTGGCTTCCAATTCAAAAGTGATCAATGCATTAATTAATGCAGCCCGAAATGGAAAAGAAGTAGTTGTCATGTTAGAACTAAAAGCCCGCTTTGATGAAGAATCCAATTTGGAATGGAAAAACATATTAGAAGAAGAAGGCGTGAAAGTTTTATTGGGTGTCCCTAAAATGAAGGTTCATGCGAAACTATGTATCATAAAAAAAAGAAAGGGCAATAAAACTATTCAATATGGTTTTGTGAGTACCGGAAACCTCAATGAAAAGACAGCCAGAATTTATGGAGATCATTGCTTACTAACCAGTAATCGGAATGTGATGGCCGATATAAATCGAATATTCCACTTCCTCGAAAATTGGAAATCAGGTACCGGACATTTACAAACATGCAAAACGCTATTGATTTGTCCGGTTTCAATGAGAAAACAACTGGTTCTATTAATTGATAAAGAAATTAAAAATGCAAAGGCAGGGAAAGTTGCAAAGATTATCCTTAAAGTAAACTCTCTAAGCGACTCATTTCTTATTCAAAAGCTAAACCAGGCCGCCGCCGCGGGAGTGGAGATTAGAATGATTGTAAGAGGTATTTTTTGTGCTAGGCTCCAATCTAAAAAGAATTCAACCAATGTTTCGGCAATTAGCATTGTTGATGAATACTTGGAACACGCACGTGTGATGATCTTTCATAATATGGGAAAAGAGAAAATATTTATTTCAAGTGCCGACTGGATGATTCGCAATTTAGATCATCGAATAGAAGCGGCCATTCCTGTACTCAACAAGGACATTTGCCAAGAATTATTAGATATTATCCACATTCAATTAAGAGATAATGTGAAGGCAAGAATACTCGACTCTGAATTATCTAACAACTATGTACCTTCCACCGGTAAAAAGAAGATTCGGTCACAAATAGAAACACATCATTATCTGCACAAAAAAATTAGTGAATAGTGAGGTTAGCCGCCATTGATATTGGAAGTAACGCAGCAAGGCTTTTAATAGCTGAAGTAACCCAAGACAAATTGGGTAAGCCGCAAATAAATAATCTAAACCTAATTAGAGTTCCACTTCGTTTAGGATTTGATGTGTTTGAAAAAGGGGAAATTAGTAAAGAAAAAAGAGGAATGATATTACAGACCATGAAAGCATATGGCCACCTCATTAATGCCTATGGAGTTAAACATGTAATTACCTGTGCTACCAGCGCTATGCGTGATGCCCAGAATAGCAATGATATCATACGCAAAGTGAAACTTGAAACAGGATTGGAAATCGAAATTATTAGCGGCGATTTTGAAGCTTCATTAATTTACGAAAACCATGTGGCTGAAAACATGGATACTGATCATAGTTATCTTTATATTGATGTGGGTGGAGGAAGTACAGAACTTACATTTTTTGCCGATGGCGAACTTGTTTTTAAAAAGTCATTCAATATAGGCACCATTCGTTTACTGAAAGATATGGTAGACGATAAAAAATGGAATGAAGTAAAAGAATATATCAAAATAAAAACGAAGGGATATAAAAAAATTGTTGCCATAGGAACCGGTGGTAATATCAATAAAGTTTTTTCCTTAAGTAAAAAGAAAGACGGGAAACCATTAAGCTTGGATTTATTAAAAGATTATTACAAAGAAATTGGCGGCTTTTCTTTAGAAGACCGTATTAATATTTATAAACTACGTGAAGATAGAGCAGATGTAATTGTTCCGGCTTTGCAGATTTATATAAGTATTATGAGATGGTCAGATGCTGAAGAAATATATGTACCCAAAATTGGTTTGGCGGATGGATTGATTCAACATTTGTATAACGATTTATTAACCAAAGGGTTTTATGCCTGATTTCTCTGAATGTCTCTCGGAAGATGCGATACAATTTCTAAATTGTCAAACACACAAACTTACTTTTTTACGTCTAAGTTTCAATTAATCTACAGAAACGTGATAATCAATAAAAACATCTTTCAATATTCAATCCTATTTATATGTCTATCAATAAAGAAATTAAAAAAATAACTACACACACCCTCTTAAAAATGAAGGGACTAGGAGAAAAAATTGCTGTGATCACTGCCTATGATTATTCATTTGCCAGATTATTTGACCAATCCGGCATTGATGTAATATTAGTTGGCGACAGTGCCAGCAATGTAATGGCAGGGCATGAGACAACATTACCCATAACACTTGATCATATGATTTATCATGCACAATGTGTGGTAAGGGGAACCAATCGATGTTTAGTGGTTGTTGATTTGCCGTTCGGATCCTATCAATCCAATCCGGATATTGCAGTGGCGTCTGCAATTCGTATCATGAAAGAAACAGGGGCACATGCAGTTAAAATGGAGGGGGGAATTGAAATAATAGAAAGTATTCAACGAATTGTATCGGCAGGTATCCCTGTCATGGGCCATTTAGGATTAACCCCCCAATCTATTTACCAATTTGGCACTTATACAGTTAGGGCAAAAGAGCATACAGAAGCGGAAAAACTAAGAAAGGATGCAAAATTGCTAGAGCTGGCCGGTTGCTTTGCAATAGTGCTTGAAAAGATTCCGGCCAAACTTGCAAAAGAAGTCAGTGAAAGCCTTTCCATTCCCAGCATTGGCATTGGAGCCGGCAAGCATTGTGACGGACAAATTTTAGTTATGCATGACATGTTGGGCATAAACACCGAATTTAGACCCAGATTTCTTCGACAATACCTTAACTTAGAGGAGCAGGTGACTGTAGCAATGGGAAAATATATTCAGGATGTGAAATCAGTAGACTTTCCATCAGAAAATGAGTCCTACTGATACCTTTCACCGATAAGTGGCTTGCATTCACCCATATTCTTTCAAAGGGGACTTATACCATAATAGTTTTGATAAAACCCACAAAAATGAAACATCAGCCATTTCTGTCAATACTAGCGATGGTTTGCATTGTATCCATACATGCAAATGCCAATGTGGATTTAAAAGCAGATTCCACACAAAAAATTGTACATACCATTGATGGAAGGATTTCTGAGTGGATAGTTGACAAGTTCGAAAAAGACCCTACATCAAATATTTACTGTGCTGAAGATCACGATGCAACTAAGTTTTACTTAGTTCTGAAAATACAAGATCAACAAACACAAATGAAAGTGGCAAGAATGGGGATGAAATTATTCTTAGATAAGAAAGGAAAGAAGAAAGAAAATACGGGTATTGAATTTCCTGCTAAAAAAGAAGGGGATGGAATTGGTGGACGACCATCTGCAGCCGGGGGTGGAGATAATGCACAACCCATGGATATCAACGCAATGCATGATAGAATGGCGAATTTAATGTTTCTTATAAAGACTTTTGGATTCGAAGCTCAAGAGGATAAATCCATATTTTTTACCTTACAGTCCGGAGGCATTAAAATTGCTTTTGATTGGGATGAGGCTAACAATATGATTATTGAATACGAAATACCCATTGATTATCTTGGCGATCAAAAAACTTTACAAGATAAACCTGTCAGCATCGGTTGGGTAATCAATGGAATTCCTGAACCATCTTCTGTTAATTTTTCAAACGCTTCTGCGGGTGGCGGTGCAAGAGGGCGAAGTGGAGGAAGAGGAACGAATAGCAACTTTCCCACTTTACCCCCTTCCGGTGCAAATAGCA
The DNA here is from genome assembly GCA_031417635.1 of Bacteroidota bacterium. Classification (GTDB taxonomy): domain Bacteria; phylum Bacteroidota; class Bacteroidia; order Chitinophagales; family Chitinophagaceae; genus Sediminibacterium. The sequence continues at coordinate 106,303 of JANOVY010000132.1, forward strand.
ACGGGTTTAAAGAACAAAGCTTTTGGACCAAATACACACTTCATTTTTAACCCAGTTTCATAAAATTGATCCTTGCAAAATTATAAAAAAATTGTCACCGTTATTGCCCACATCACTGCATGGATATGCTTTTTTGCATTACCCTATTTGGTATTTTTCCCTCGCCTAAGAGAATTTAACATGAGTGATCACATGTTGGCTTCCATTATTTGCAATAATGTTTTTTTGGTTTTTTTTTACTACTTTAACACCCTGGTGTTAATACCAAAACTATTGGCAAAGGAAAAATGGTTTTGGTATATTATTTCAATCATAGGCTCTCTCCTATTTTTTTTATATGTTCCCAAACAAATTGCCACACTCATCGCAGAGCCGGAAATTTACAACCCCCTCAATAGAGAATATATTAGGAACCCAAATTTTCAAGGCAAACCCAGGTTTACCGGAATGGGTGGACGAAATAGGCCCATCGCAGACCCCTACAACACAGTACTTTTTCTGTTGATTTTTACAGTAGGAACTTGTATCTCCGTAATACAACGTTGGTTACAAACAGAACAAAATAGAAAAGAAACAGAAAATGAGAAGTTGAATACAGAACTTTCATTTTTGAAATCGCAAGTAAACCCTCACTTCTTTTTTAATACGTTAAATAACATTTACTCATTAGCCGTAGTGGGGAGCGAAAAAACCGCACCTGCCGTTATGAAACTCTCTTCAATTATGCGGTATATTCTTACTGAAACGCAAAGAGACCTTGTACCTTTACGAAATGAAGTAGACTTTGTGAATAATTTCATTGACCTTCAAAAAGTAAGATTAACCGACAAAGTAACCTTATCTTTTAACGCAGAAGGCGATATGGATTCTCTTTTAATTGCGCCCTTACTTTTTATTCCTTTTGTTGAAAATGCCTTTAAATATGGAGTTAGCACTAAAGAACCTTCAAGTATCAAATTTACCATGAATACTTTAGGCGATACCGTTGTATTTACTTCAGTAAACTATATAGTTCCCTCAGAAAATAACCTGATGGAAAATACGGGTATTGGCATTAATAATGTAAAAAGAAGATTAGAACTCATGTATCCAAACAAACACAAATTGACTACAACAGTCAATAATAATTATTATTCCGTTCACCTGGAAATAACCACCAAATGATTCATTGCATTGCCATAGATGATGAACCCCTTGCATTACAGCTAATTACTGAATACTGCAATAAAATATCTTTTCTTACATTGGAGAAAGTGTTTACTAATACTGACGAAGCGAGCCATTATTTACAAGAAAATAAAGTGGATCTTCTTTTTTTAGATATACAAATGCCGGATATCAATGGCATGCAGTTTTATAAAGGACTTACACAAAAACCACCGGTTATATTCACCACAGCGTATAAAGATTTTGCTGCCGAAGGTTTTACGGTAGATGCTGTCGATTATTTATTAAAACCGTTTGAATATGACCGATTTCTAAAAGCCTGTTACAAAGCCAATGAATATCTCGATTTTTTGAGTTCGCAGGAAATGCAACTGAATTCAATCTTCGTGAAAGTGAACTACGAAATCATGAAGATCAATTTAAAAGATATTGAATTGATCGAAGCATTAGACGATTATATCAAAATTTATATCAAACCCAGTCCGGTATTAACTTTAATGACCCTAAAAAGTATTCAGGAGAAATTGCCATCACGTGATTTTGTAAGGGTACACCGATCTTACATTGTTCCCTTGGGTAGAATAGAGAAATTTAGTAAAACCAAATTATTTACCGCCGGAAAAGAGATACCTATCGGCAGCAGTTATAGCCAGGTTTATGATCAACTGTTAGCCATTTCGAAGACAAAGTAACTTCCGGCCATACCCATACCCCCCTAACCCCCTGAAGGGGGAGTTAATTATCGTTTAATATTATACTACCCCCCCATTCAGGGGTTGAGGGGTAAATAACTACCTTTGCTAAAACATCTTCCGCATGACATTTCTTCAAGCATTGGGCATTGATAACCAAAATTCGGGTGTATCAACCGGTATCGAATGGATAAATAGTAAGGGTAATCTGATAGATTCTTTTTCTCCGGTAGATGGCAAAAAAATTGGGACTGTGTCCAGTGCCGATAAAGCCTCCTATGAACTTTTAATATCCAGATCACAGGAAGGATTTTTACTTTGGAGAACTTGGCCGGCCCCCAAACGTGGAGAAATCGTTAGACAAGTGGGCGATGCTTTACGTGCAAATAAAATTCCTCTTGGCAAACTGGTAAGCTATGAAATGGGCAAAAGTCTGCAGGAAGGATATGGTGAAGTGCAAGAAATGATTGATATCTGCGATTTCGCAGTTGGATTATCCCGTCAGTTATATGGCCTTACCATGCATAGCGAGCGGCCAGCACATAGGATGTATGAACAATGGCATCCATTGGGCATTGTGGGAATCATTTCTGCTTTTAATTTTCCGGTAGCTGTTTGGGCTTGGAATAGTGCTTTGGCTTGGGTATGTGGTAATGTTACCATCTGGAAACCAAGTGAAAAAGCCCCGCTTTGTGGAATCGCCGTTCAAAAAATTGTAGCTGAAGTATTTGCAAAAAATCATGTCCCAGAAGGTGTTAATGGATTGATGCAAGGCGGTAGAGAAATCGGTGAATGGATAAGTAATGATACAAGAATACCATTGGTATCTGCCACCGGATCTACCCGGATGGGTAAAGCTTTGAGCGTAGCGGTTGCGGCTAGACTTGGAAAATCAATTTTAGAATTGGGCGGTAACAATGCCATTATCATTTCTAAAGATGCTGATTTAGATATGTCATTGATTGGATCTGTTTTTGGAGCTGTAGGAACAGCAGGCCAAAGGTGTACCAGTACCAGAAGATTGATTATTCATGAATCCGTTTATGAAAGCTTTACTAAAAAATTAGTGAAAGCCTATGGACAATTACGCATTGGCGATCCATTGGATACAAATAATCATGTAGGTCCTTTAATCGATACAGATGCAGTAAAAATGTACCTTACTTCCATTGAAGAATGTAAAAAGCAGGGTGGAAATTTTATTGTGGAGGGGGGCGTATTAGAAGGCAAAGGTTATGAAACCGGTTGCTATGTAAAACCCTGTATCGCCGAAGTAAAAAATAAAATGGCGGTTGTTCAACAGGAAACTTTTGCGCCAATTTTATATTTAATGAAGTATCACACTTTGGAAGAAGCCATTGGCATGCAAAATGGTGTCCCGCAAGGGCTTTCTTCAGCAATCATGACAGTAAACATGCGCGAAGCTGAACTATTTCTTTCACAAGCAGGAAGTGATTGCGGAATTGCCAATGTAAATATCGGCACCAGTGGTGCAGAAATTGGAGGTGCATTTGGTGGCGAAAAAGAAACAGGTGGAGGCAGAGAAAGTGGTAGTGACGCTTGGAAAGCTTATATGCGCCGACAAACCAATACCATTAACTGGAGCGATAAACTGCCATTGGCACAAGGGATTGTTTTCGATTTATAGGTTAAGTGAAGCATGAAAAGTGAAAGGTCAAATGTGAAAAGTGAAGTTTCACATTTGACCTTTCACTTTTCACTAAGCATTTTAATTTGTAACTTTCGTTAATATCAATTAGCTATTCATACACCTAAAACAAAAACATGCTTGTAAAATCATTATTAGGAGAATTTCTCCAAGAAGTAGGAAATACACGCAAATTATTAAAAGCCATACCTGATAGCGCTTTACTGTACAAGCCATCAGAAAAAAACTGGACCACAGGTCAATTGGCATCACACATTGCAGAAGTGTATAACTGGTATCAGCCTACCCTACATCAAGATGTAATGGATATGGCAGCTTATAAATATGACAAAGGTGACATAAGTTCAACAGCCAATATAGTAGCCAAATTTGAAGAAAATGTAATAAATGCTCAAAAAGCATTGGAAACTGCTACAGATGAAAGTATGTTTGTTGATTGGAAAATGGTTATGGGTGGAACAGATCCAATTTTCCCTGTAATGCCCAGAATACAGGTAGTTCGGGGTTTTTTAATGAACCATTTGTATCATCATCGGGGGGAGTTGGTTGTGTATTTACGTTCAACGGGTAATAAAGTGCCCGGGTTATACGGGCCAACCGCAGATGATAAATTTTAAGCACCCATCACTGAATTAATCTTTCAGATTCTGATAAAAAAGCTAGCATTACTTAATTTGTAATGTTAGCTTTTTTAATTGTTTCCCATGCCCAGACTTGTATATGCTGGTGGTAACTTACCTTTTTTACTCGCCTATTTTAGGTGATAAGTGTTAATTTTGCATGAACCGCTAGGTCATTGTTAACCATTGGTTATCCTGAAAAGTCTACCTCCAAAAAAGCAAGTAAGACAATTACCCTTCTTAATTAAGTGCTAGTTACAAAATTCAAAATATGAAAGTAACTGATTTCAATATTCAAGGCCTATCTCAAGAGGAAGTAATGACTGCCAGAGAAAAATATGGAATCAATTCACTTCAATATAAAAAAGAAAACGGATTCATTGATGCCGTGAAAAGTTTGGCCAAAGAACCGATGGTTATTTTGTTACTGGTAGCTTCTTCCATTTATTTTATGGTTGGTAAAACAGGTGATGGTATTTTTTTGGGTATGGCTATTGTATTGGTATCAACGATTTCATTATACCAGGACTCGAGAAGTAGGAATGCATTAGATAAGTTAAAAGATTTTACACAACCCAATTGTAAAGTTATTCGGGATGGTGAAGTGCAGGAAATAAAAAGCAGCGATTTAGTAATAGGCGACAGTTTGATGGTAGAAGAAGGGGGTTCCATCTCCGCAGATGGCAGCATTATTCACTCAAACGATTTTTCTGTTAATGAATCCATCCTTACGGGCGAATCCTTAGCAGTTTATAAAGACACAACAAAAGAAGACAATATTATTTATTTGGGTACAACTGTAGCAAGTGGTTTGGCTATTGCCATCATCACTGCCATTGGCAATAAAACCAAATTGGGCAAAATTGGAAAAAGCCTCGAAAGTATTCTTGAAGAAAAAACGCCACTCGAATTACAGATAAACAGTTTTGTAAAAAAAATGGTATTGATGGGTGCCATTGTATTCGTGATTGTTTGGAGTATCAATTATTCAAAATCGTTTGATGTATTAGACAGTCTGTTAAAAGCACTCACATTAGCCATGAGTATTTTACCGGAAGAAATTCCGGTTGCCTTTACCACATTTATGGCATTGGGGGCATGGCGATTAATGAAATTAGGGATTGTGGTGAAGCAAATGAAAACAGTAGAGACATTGGGAAGTGCTACTGTTATTTGCACAGATAAAACAGGCACCCTTACTGAGAATCAAATGAAGTTGGCAAAAATATATGTGCTTTCATCGAATAATATTTGCGAAACAGATAAAATTGAAAACGCTGAACAAAAAGAACTCATCAGTTTGGCCATGTGGGCTTGTGAACCCATCCCTTTTGATCCTATGGAGGTAGCCTTGCATGACGCCTATACAAAAATAATTTCTCCGGATGAAAGAATACAATACAAAATGGTTCATGAATATCCTTTAAGCGGAAAGCCACCCATGATGACTCATTTATTTGAGAATGATTTGGGCACTCGGATCATTGCTGCAAAAGGGGCCCCGGAGGCATTAATAGCCGTTTCCCATTTATCGGAAAAAGAATTGCATCAAATAGAATTGTCCATTCATATGTTGTCAAAAGATGGATATCGAGTACTAGCAGTAGGTGAAAGCCATTTTGAGGGAACAGATTTCCCGGCTAATCAACAATTATTTTCTTTTGTTTTCAAAGGCTTGATTGCCTTTTATGACCCGCCTAAGAAAAATATTCAATCAGTTTTAGAAAACTTTTATTCTGCAGGATTGGCAGTGAAAATCCTTACGGGTGATAATGCCAATACTACCGGCTCTATTGCCAAACAAATTGGTTTTCGAGGATATGAGAAAACCATCTCCGGTGAAGCACTAATGAAACTTTCGAATACAGAACTGCAGGAATCTGTTTTAAAGAATCAGGTATTTACGCGTATGTTTCCGGAAGCAAAATTAAAAATCATTGAAGCTTTAAAAGCAAAAAATGAAATAGTGGCTATGACAGGCGATGGCGTTAATGACGGCCCTGCGCTAAAGTCAGCACACATTGGTATTGCCATGGGCAAAAAAGGTACAGAAATTGCTAAACAAGCCGCTTCCATTATTTTATTAGAAGACGATCTTTCAAAAATGGTGGAAGCGGTTGCCATGGGTAGGCGGATTTATACAAATTTAAAAAAAGCAATCCGTTACATTATCTCCATTCATATTCCGATAGTCTTAACCGTTTTTCTTCCATTGGTATTTGGATGGATATACCCCAATATTTTTTCGCCAGTGCATATTATTTTTTTAGAGCTTATCATGGGGCCCACTTGTTCCATCATTTATGAAAATGAACCCATGGAAAAAAATACAATGCTACAAAAACCTAGGCCTATCACGGCTAGCTTTTTCACTTGGAGAGAACTATCCACCAGTATTCTACAGGGGATGATGATAACAGCAGGCACTTTATCAGCCTATCAATATGGCGTTATGAATGGGGATACAGAATCAACCATCCGAACAATGGTGTTTATCGTATTGATTGCGGCTAATATTTCTTTAACGCTGGTGAATCGTTCTTTTTTTTATTCCGTACTGACTACGCTCAAGTATAAAAACAATTTGGTTTTAATTGTGATAAGTATAACCATACTAATTACTACACTATTACTCTTCCTGAAACCCTTAACTCAATTTTTTCAATTTGAATTAATAACAACGGAACAAATGTTGATGTGCATCGGTATTGGTTTTGTTTCAGTAATATGGTATGAAATAATTAAATGGATGAGAAGATTGCGGCATAAACACCTTGATTAACAAAATGTATCTCCAAAAAATAAAAAAATAAGTTAAACTGTGGGATAATGAATTGTTTGTAACAATTTCCTATTTCCAAATTTTTAAATTGAATCTGAACTTTTTATGTTGTAGCCAGGCTCGCCAATCAATAAGCAATAAGGCAGTAATCAAAAGGATTCCAAAAATCAATCCCAATAGCGTTTTCCAAGAAATAACTCCTTCCAATAAGCCGGCTGTATTTTCGGCTGCGTATTTTCCCATAAAAACAGCAATGGTATCACTTATGAATTTACCAACAATAAATGCCGGGATGATAAAACGGGGTTTCATATTTGCCATTCCTCCTGCTATGAATAAAGGGGTTGTGGGCAAAGGCAATAAAGAATAACTTAGAATAGCCAACTGACTTTTCCATCCTTTTTCTTTCAATTTTTTTCCTAAAAATTCTACATCTTCATTTTTAGCAGGATTGAAAAGTTTACTGGCAATTTTAGGTATATAAAGTGTGAGAATATATCTACCCAACACAGAACCTGCAACGCCTACAATAATAACCACCCAAACGTTCAGTTTAAAATAGATCTGCAAAAAAACCATCACCACAAAAGCCGGGGGAAGCGGAAATGGCACAATATCTACAGCTACGGCTGCAAAAAAAATCAATACATATTTTATCCATATAGCCATAAAACCATATACTTGATTCACAAAGTAACTTTGTTTTTCAAATAAATGACCTATAACTGAATAAAATATGGAAGCAGATTAAAAAACAATTACAACGATATAAAAATGAAGGATTATCGAAGCACTTTGAACACCATATCTTGTAAAAAATGCAAAGTGTATTCTTGCTTATTTTTTGAATCGATATCGGTTAACCGGGGTAAAAATGTACAAAAAAATTGTTGTTGATGTGCCGATTCAACAATCGTACTACTTAAAGATTTTGGATATTGAAACGATGGATTATAAGCGTGAATCACTTCAGCAATCTGACCACACAAATCTTTATACGGTTTAAATACCTCATGCTTATTTATTGCCAATACTTCTTTCACTAAAAATACTTTACTACTTTCAGCAATCACTATGTGATTTAGCAGTTTTTTGTTGTAGTCAGATTTTCCGGCACTTTCCGGTAATTCGTGTGTAAGAAGTTGAATAATTGCACCAAGCTTTGTTTTGGGATCTTGGATATGCTGCAATTGAAATAGTAACAAAAACTCGAGGTAAGACCAATACCAATTAATAATATACAATAGTAATCGATGCTTGTTTTCGAAATAACGGTAAATAGTTGCTTCAGTGGATTTGGTTTCTGTTGCTAATTTTTTAAATGTAAAGTGCTCAAATCCAATAGAGTAAATTAGATCAATGGCCGTTTTTACGATTAGCTTCCCTAATTCAGAACTTTCAGGGTCACGTAAGTATATCTTTTCGTTAACTTTAAAAGTTACCTGAAACTCCATACCTTTTTTTTACAAATATACACAATGAAAATCAAATACAATAGTATTAATATCATTAATAGATATTTAACAATTACTTATGATAGTAATACTATTATGTCGACTTTTTCACAAGTACCTTTGAATGGTTAAGCTATCTAATATGGAAAAAAAACACCCCATACTTCGCCTTTGGCAATTGATTGTCCAAGATAAAAAAGAAATTATCTCCATCTACTTTTATGCCATCTTGGGAGGTATGGTTCAATTAAGCGTTCCCTTAGGCGTACAAGCCATTATAGGGTTTGTATTGGGCGCCACCATGACCACATCTATTTATGTGTTAATAGTATTAGTAGTGATAGGAGTAATGATTGGCGGCATCCTCCAAATTAATCAAATGAAAATTATTGAAAAAATTCAACAAAATTTATTTGCCAGACATTCTTTTGATTTTGCATCAAAAATTCCAAAACTGGATTTGTCGAAAATGGATCCCTATTATTTACCCGAAAAAATTAACCGCTTTTTCGACATCGCCACAATCCAAAAAGGCTTATCCAAACTATTACTCGATATACCCACCGCTTCTATTCAAATATTATTGGGACTTATTCTCTTAGGATTGTACCATCCCTTCTTTATTGTATTTGGCCTATTATTAATATTGATCCTCTGGCTTTTATTGAAATATTCAGGAAAAAGAGGCTTGGAAAGCAGTATTGTAGAAAGCAACTATAAATACAAAGTGGCTGCATGGTTACAAGAAATGGGCCGTGGAATACAATCTTTTAAATCGAAAGAAGGTGCTAATCTTAATTTACAAAAAACCGATGACAATGTTTTGGGCTATATCCTTGCTCGTACCGCACATTTTTCAGTTTTGCTATTACAATACAGAGCCTTGGTCATTTTTAAAGTGATTATCACTACTGCCATGTTGAGTATTGGTACTTTTTTATTACTAGACCAACAATTAAACCTGGGTGAATTTATTGCTGCGGAAATTGTTATTCTAATGGTGATTGGTGCCGTTGAAAAACTAATTACCAATTTAGATAGTGTATATGATGTCATCACCGGACTTGAGAAAATTTCCACAGTAACAGAAAATACTTTGGAACCTGATGGGCATTTGCCTTTCGAAGAACATTCGAAGGGCATGTCGATTGAAATGATTGATTTTGGATTTACTTTCCCCGATGGGAAAAAAATATTCAGCAATATTGCATTATCCATTCCATCAAACGCAACGGTATGTATCACGGGTGCAGAGAATGCCGGAAAATCTTCTTTGCTAAAAGTGCTATCGGGTAACTATACCCATTTTACCGGCACGCTTTTATTCAACAAAATACCCTACAAACGATACCAATTAGAAACCGTTAGAAGTAAAATCGGAATATTCTTAACCAAGGAAGATGTTTTTGAAGGTACGGCTTGGGAAAACATTAGTATGGGAAGAGAAAGTATTACGGAAGAAAAAATTACACAAATTGCTCTCAACATTGGTATTGAATCATTTATATCCGGCTTACCCAATGGATTGGATACTGAGATTGATTCAATCGGAAAAAAAATAGCAGGTACCACAGTTAAAAAGATATTGCTTTTACGATGTTTGGCAAACGACCCAAAACTATTGCTTTTAGAAGAACCCTGGGAAGGCTTTGAGCCGATTGTAAAAACAAAAATGATTGGTTATTTATTAAACCCACAAAGTAATAGAACCACTTTGGTGGTTAGCAACGACCAATCATTTGCAGATCAATGTGACTATCGTTTACATATTTCGAAAGGCTCGATCACGCTTAGAAAAAATAGATAATTATGGAATACTTAAAATATAAAATTAAACTCAAGTCGATAGATCAAATTTATCGAAGAAATAAAACGAGTAATGTTAAGTATTGGTTCATGGGTGTTATGTTAGGATTACTCATTGTTTTATTTTTACCTTGGACACAAAACATCCGAGCCAAGGGTACCATAACCAGTTTATACCAAGAGCAAAGGGCCCAAGATATCAACTCCCCAATCCCGGGAAAAATTGCAAAATGGTGGGTAAAAGAAGGCGACAAAGTTAAAAAAGGAGATACCCTATTACAAATAGCAGAAATCAAAGAAGATTATTTGGATCCAAAGCTAGTATCTAGAACGCAACAACAATTAGATGCCAAGAATGGTACCATTCAATTCTATAAAGAAAAGATTACCACTGCTAATTCGCAAATAGAGGCTTTACAACAAGCAAAAAAGTTGAAAATAGAACAACTCAAAAACAAATTACAACAATTAGAAAATAAATTAACCGGAGAAAGGGCCGAATTGTCTGCCACCATTAACGATTACACGCTTGCCAAAGATCAATATGAACGTCAGCAAAAGATGTTTAAAGAAGGCTTGGTTTCTCAAACGCAATTACAACAAAGAAACACTTTATATCAAACGGCTGTTTCAAAAAAAATAATATCAGAAAATAAAATATTACAGACAGAACAAGAAATTATCAACACTAAAATAGAACAGAATAGCGTTGCCCAAGAGTATAGCGAAAAAATAAGCAAAGTAGAAGGAGATCGATTTCAAAGTCTGGGACAAATCGCTACCGGAGAGGGAGAAGCTGCCAAACTAGCCAACCAGGTCTCCAACTATACCATCAGAAATGATATGTATATTTTATTAGCACCACAAGATGGTCAAATTGTACAAGCCAAAAAAGCCGGTATAGGTGAAATCATCAAAGAAGGAGAACGAATTGTGATGATTGTACCCAACAAAGTTGATTATGCTGTTGAAATGTTTGTGAGACCCATTGACCTTCCATTGGTGCGTGTTGGTGGAAAAGTTCGTTTTATGTTTGACGGATTCCCCGCCATCGTTTTCAGTGGTTGGCCAAATTCCAGTTATGGAACATTTGGAGGCACCATTGTAGCTTTTGAAAATTCAATAAGTCCCAATGGTTTATTCAGGGTATTGGTTGCAGAAGATACCACAATTAAAAAATGGCCTGAGCAATTAAAGTTAGGTGCCGGTGCACAAGGCATTGCCTTATTGAAAGATGTGTTCATTTGGTATGAATTATGGCGAAACATCAATGGATTTCCACCGGATTATTATTTACTCAAAGAACCCATACAAAAAGACAATAATAAAGATAAATAATACAATATAAAATATTATTATAAAAGTGAAGTATCCTGTCCATTTTATTTGCTTATTCCTATTTAGTTTGGGAACCTATGCCCAAGAGACTAAACAAACTTTAGACATTGAGCAAGTTTTACAAATTGTTAGAGAATTTCATCCGGTGGTTCGTCAAACAACTATTTCAATAGAAAAATCTCAATCCGATATATTATTAGCCAGAAGTTCATTTGATCCGCTGTTAAGCACTTACGCAGCTAAAAAAACTTTCGACGGCGTTAATTACTATGACTATATATCTCCTGAAATATCTATTCCCACTTGGTATGGAATTGAAATTACCTCAGGCTTGGAAAATGTAAGTGGAGATCGGATAGACCTTTCGCAAACAACTGGAAAAACATCTTATGTTGGAATAACCATTCCCCTTGCAAAAAACTTGGTCATTGATAAAAGACGCGCTTTTTTACAGCAAGCGAAAATCTTTAATACAATGGCGCAAACCGAGCAAAGATTATTGATTAATGATTTATTAATGGACGTAATTGATGCGTATTGGACTTGGGTAAAAGCCTATCAAACATTTCTTGTTATTTCGAAAAACGTAGAAGTGAATGAAAAAAGAGTTCAGCTGGTGAATCAATCGTACGTAAATGGCGAAAGACCTGCAATAGATACTGTGGAAGCCATCACACAATTACAAAGCTTTCAATTACAACAGAATGCGGCTTGGTTGTCTTTTCAAAATGCAGGTTTATCCATGTCAGCCTTTTTATGGAATACAAACTATGAACCTTATTTATTACCCAATACAGTGATACCGGCGGATACATGGGACAATGATAATTTCATTAATAAATTTTCAATTGTACTCATTGATTTACTGAATGCTGCTGACCTAAATCATCCAAATCTACAATTGTACAATGCTAAGTTGAACATGTTAGAAATAGATAGAAAATTAAAATTTCAGGAAATATTACCCAAACTAGACTTTACCTATAACCAATTGGGAAAGGGATATAATTTAGGGGAAACGATTACCACCGGTCCCCTATTTGAAAACAATTTTCAATATGGCGTAAAATTCGCAGTGCCCATCTTATTTAGAAAAGGAAGAGGCGAATACAGAAATGCAAAACTAAAAATAGAAGAAACCAAATTAGACCTTAGCCAAAAAAGAATTCAGATACAGGTAAAAATAAAAAGTTACTATAATGAATTTCTCAATAACAAAAAACAAATCGCTTTACAAACCAATCAATATGGGAACTACCAACAATTGGTTCGAGCAGAGGAAACCCGATTTTTTAATGGCGAAAGCTCATTGTTTATGATTAATAGTCGCGAGAACAAATCATTAGAATCATTGGAAAAGTTAATTGAATTAAAGACAAAGTATTATAAATCCATTTACTCATTACAGTGGAGTGCCGGATTATTGCAATAGTTTGCTTTTGCTCATTATTCTCTTTTTGAAAGACTCGGAAACCTTATCTTAGAGTGGTATATGAGAAAAGTGTTGCCATTGATCGTGATTTCACAATTTTTCTGCACATCACTTTGGTTTGCCGGAAATGCAGTTCTACCCGATTTAGTAGAAAGTTTATCCATTAACCCTAGCATTCTTGCAAATCTTACCAGTTCCGTTCAATTTGGATTTATTTTGGGAACACTTGTATTTGCTATATTGAGCATCGCAGATCGCTTTTCTCCATCGTATGTTTTTTGTGGTTGTGCTTTTATAGCCGCCATTTGCAATTTGGGAATGACGATCCGGAACATCCATTCTGGTGAATTGTTGTTCTTCCGATTTATCACCGGTTTTTTTTTAGCCGGTATCTATCCCGTGGGTATGAAAATTGCCGCAGATCATTTTCAAAAAGGACTTGGAAAATCACTTGGCTTTTTAGTAGGGGCCTTGGTATTGGGTACTTCATTTCCACATGCCATTAAAAGTTTTACAGTATCATTATCCTGGCAGTATGTGATTTATTTTAATTCCGCACTCTCGATGATTGGTGGTATTTGTATCGGCGTATTTGTACCAGATGGCCCATTTAGAAAACAAAGCAAGAAGATTCATCTTACCGGTTTCTTACAATCCTTTTCGAATAAACCCTTTCAAGCTGCTGCTTTTGGCTATTTTGGACATATGTGGGAACTCTATACTTTTTGGGCTTTTATACCCATCATTCTTTCCAATTATCAACACAGGTTTACCAATGTCACCATTAATATTCCATTGATCTCTTTTTTATTAATTGGCGCGGGAAGTCTTTCCTGTGTTTTCAGTGGATGGCTTTCCCTGTATATTGGAGCCAAAAAACCCGCTATGATTGCATTGTTTTTATCGGGCACCTGCTGTCTAATTTCTCCCATATTTCTATTTAACGAATCGATGGGATGGTTTCTCTTTTTTCTATTTTTCTGGGGGCAAGTGGTGATTGCTGACTCCCCCATGTTCTCCACTTTGGTTGCTCAAAATGCAAATGAAGAAAACAAAGGAACCGCACTTACCATCGTTAATTGCATAGGTTTCGCTATTACTATTCTAAGCATTCAATTAATTAATATCCTCGCTCCAATTTTATCAAATCAATATTTGTTTATGATATTATCGATTGGTCCCATATTGGGTTTATTTGCTTTGAGAAAGAATTATGACAAGAAAGTAAATCCATAGAAATGATACGCCACCCAGTTTCATATATTTAATTTATTACCATTGTTTTATAAAATATAAATAATAATAATTTGATGAAATTGACTATAATCCAAATCATTCATAACATTTTCATAAAACTGACAATCGTATGTTATTTTATCATTAACATGATGCAAATTTGTAAATATAAAATTTTACTCAAAATGCATCGTGGGATTGTTTTAGCCTTTGTGGCATGGCCACTTTTTTTCTATGTGGGTAATGCTCAGTCTGATGCGCCAAAAGGTTGGCATTTATTAGACCTCTCACAAGATTCGTATTATGGAATTAGTCTAAACAAGGCTTATTCCTTTTTAATAGAAAAACACAAGGTTTCAAAGCCGGTTATTGTGGCAGTATTGGATTCCGGTATAGATACCACCCATGAAGATCTTAAGAATGTATTATGGCATAATCCCAAAGAAATACCTGGCAATGGAATTGATGATGATGGGAATGGATATATCGACGACACCATAGGATGGAATTTTTTAGGTGGCAAAGATGGTCGCAATATGAATAAAGCTTCAGATGAAAGATCTAGAATTTATCATCATCTGAAAAATAAATTCATGGGTCTTCCCTCCGATAGCAACGAAGTTTCTGGGGTGGATAAAGCAGAATTTGCACTTTGGAAAAAAGCAGCCGCAGAGCTGAACTTCACACAAGATGAACAAGTAGAATTACTTTTCGTAGAAGTAACCGCCAAAGCCATCAAACGCCATGATAAAATTTTGCGCCAAGAAATGGGCATTCAAGAATATACTTGTGAATCACTTGAAAAATTTTTACCCGACAATAAAATGGGCCGTGATGCAAAGCTGGGCTACCTAACTTGTGTAAAAATGATTGGCATAGATGCGGATGAAAATAATATCAATACCATATCAGACTTAGATGAATATGTAGAAGGTAAGAAATTAGCATTTGAAGCAAAAGTTACCCCTCCTACCGATTATAGAAAAGAAATTATCAATGACGACTATTACAATTTAGCGGATAGATTTTATGGAAACAATGATGTGATGGGGCCTTTAACCGGGGCCAAACATGGCACCCATGTATCTGGTCTCATTGCCGCTCAACGCAATAATGGCATTGGCATTGATGGAGTTGCCGATAATGTACAAATCATGATGTTACGGGTTGTTCCGGATGGAGATGAGTACGACAAAGATATTTCCTTAGCCATCCGCTATGCAGTTGACAATGGAGCAAAAGTTATCAACATGAGTTTTGGCAAGTCTTTTTCGCCGGAAAAAAGATGGGTTGATAGTGCTGTTAAATATGCTGAAATGAAAGACGTATTAATGATTCATGCATCCGGGAATGAAAGCGCAAACAATGATGAAAAAGAAAACTTTCCCAACCCATGGTTGAAACAATGGAATACAAATGCAACTAATTTTATTACCGTTGGCGCCAGTAGCGACCCTTCTATCTCTGGAAGCATCACTGCTGAATTCAGTAATTACGGAAAAGAAAGTGTTGATGTATTCGCACCCGGTGTTCGAATCTATTCTACGCTGCCGGGTAATCATAATTATGGGAATTTAAAAGGAACCAGTATGTCTGCACCAATTGTAACAGGCTTATCAGCATTAATTCGTTCTTATTATCCTGATCTGACTGCAAAACAAGTTAAAAAGGTTATTGAAGAATCTGTGTATAAACCCGATTCTACAGTAGTAAGTATTAAACCGGGTACTAGAAATGAATCCGCTCTTTTAAGTGTTTTAAGTAAAACCGGCGGCATCATAAATGCCTACAATGCCGTGGCTGATGCCGACACAGTAAAAACATCCATTGTTATAAAAGAACCTGTTAAAAATACACTGCCTCCAAAACCAACCACAAAAATTAAATTATAATGCCCAAGCCTAAAATAAATGATGCTGCCCCTTATTTTGGTAAATATATTTCATTAGTAACCGCCAATAGTTTAGGCGAATCGATTACACAATATACCGATGCACTCAACCTTTTTTATACAAATCTACCTGATGAAAAAGCAAACCATGCCTATGCACCGGGAAAATGGACCCTAAAAGAATTGTTACAACATGTAATAGATACAGAAAGAATTATGGCATATCGATTACTTCGTATTGCCAGAAAAGACAAAACCCCGCTTGCCTCATTTGATGAAAATAATTTTGCTACACATTCTTTAGCCAACAATAGAAATTTTTCTGATATAAAAGAAGAATTTCTGGCACTCAGAAAATCTACCGACTTGCTAATTCAGTCACTAAATGATGAACAATTATCATCGGAAGGCGTTGCAGGAAATTCGATAACCACTGCCAATGCCATTGGTTTTATCATATTCGGACATATGCTGCATCATAAAAATGTAATTGAAGAAAAATATTTCTGAGGATTTATTTTCAATACCTATAAAAGTCACAAAACTCTTCATCACACAATAATTTTTGTAAAAGAGGATCTTTCATGACTTTGGTATAATCTAAAGGTTTGCCATTTACCCAAATGGTTCGATAAACCAAACGAACACTATGACTATAATCTACCCACCAATTAATATGCCCTGTATATAAGGGTTGTATGGGTTTCCCATCAAGCATATGCCAACCATAAATGGCTTCTCGATTGGGTTTTGCATCACGGCTTATTTTGCTGGATAGAACTACGTCTTTTTTAATGCCGGCTATCAAACCTTTCTTGCCCATACGTTGTCCTTCAATTATTAAATGATGTTGCCACATGGTTACAGAGCTATCTCGAAAAGCATACATAGGTACCGGCACTAGTTTTACAACAGCCTGCGCATAAATATCATTCACCATTTTTCGAGTGGGCAAAAAACAATAAAAACTATCTGCTATTACTTGTGCAGCCATTGGGGTTAAAGGAATTCTTGCCCAGTCGGCATCTGTTCCAATTGACAAATAATCGGGTGACACAAAATAATAAGCTGAAATAATATGACCAATGCTATCAGTAATGGAAGTATGAATACGGACAAATTTTCGTAAAAATGAAGGAATGTTACCGGCCAATATTTCAATCTTAGCCAAAGAATCTCTTTCTTTCCATGCAGATGCCGAAACTTTATTAAAAAATTCAGCGCCTGATTGAGCAACAGCATGCTTTGTATAAAAAGGGAGTTTAATTTTCTTTACCGAATTACATGAACTAAGAATAACAATCAAAAGGAATATAGCTACACGAATATTCATAATTGGAATTTGTAATTGAATGCAGGTGGCAGAACAACTTAGGTCGATAGACTAAAAACTTTGATTAATCTGGCATTCTTCAACCAAATAGTGAAGATAAAAATAATAAATCAACAAATTAATTTCTCCAAGTCGATAACTTAGCAATACAATGAAACAAATCGGCCTTATTTCTGATACCCATGATTACTTAGATGATGCTGTGTTTACTCATTTTGACAAATGCGATGAAATATGGCATGCCGGGGATTTTGGCACTTCAAAGATTTCGGAAGCCCTGAAAGCCTTCAAACCCCTCCGTGGTGTATATGGAAATATTGATGGGACAGATATCCGAAATGAATTTCCTGAATTATTACAATGGAATTGTGAACAAGTGAATGTAATGATGTTACATATTGGGGGTTATCCGCCAAAATACAATACACAATCGAAACCCTTAATCCAAAAAAATCATCCCCAATTATTTATTAGCGGGCATTCACATATATTAAAAGTGATGTACGATGAAAAATTCCAATGTTTACACATGAACCCGGGTGCTGCCGGAAAACATGGTTGGAATTCTGTTCGAACTTTAATTCGATTTGCGATTGATGGAAAAGAAATTAAAGATTGCGAAATTGTTGAATTGGGGAAACGGTAAAACTTTGATGACCAAAAACCGTAAACCCGATGAGAAGTTTATAATCTCCCCCCCCCCCATAAAAAACTGGCATTATTGATATTGGTTGAGAAATTAGTTTTCAAGTGATACCTTTTTTTATAATGGCTGGAATTGCGAGATTGAACTAATATTTCAGGCATGAATATTTGTTTAAATTATTAACTCATTATTTAAATTGCCCTAAGTAATCAAAAATTTTTAGTGTCAACCAATTCAAAAGTTGGCCAATTGCTTAATGAATAGTTTTAGTTTAATTTGCAATAGTAGTATCACCATAAACTCTAAAACCTACAATAGTTAAATTTCCATACTTATCGGCATCATCTTTTGTCCAAACAGTTTGTTTACCTTTTGGTCTTTTTTGAAAATCCCAATCAAAATTCTCTTTTACGTAAACCCAAATTGTAACAGGTGTTTTTTTATTAAACCTAAGGCTATCATACTGATGTAAATCAACAAAATTGAACATAAAATACCCGACAGTTCCAGAGCTAAAGCTAAGTGGATTTCCGAATACACGCTTTATTTGAGGCTTAATTTCTTTTAACAAGTCTTTTAATGGCTTATTTATGAATTGCTTCTCATTTTCTTTTATTTTATGTGCATCTTTCTCTGTTTTCATAAGTTGCTGAGACTTACAACAAAAAGTTGTAAATTTTGCAATTAGTATAAGTGTTAACTTTATTGGTTTCATAATTTGATGTTTAATATTATTGACAATTGTTTGTAAAATATGTTGCATTACCATTTGATAGATTTTCATTAGTTATTAATCGCTTGAAATTACCATTAATATCCTGCTTTAATAAAGCAATTCCAGTATTATATTTATCCAAAATATATGACATAGCTTTTTCTTCAGATAGGAAAATACTAAAACCCTGTGCTTGAAATGCAATATTTACCTCACCATATTTATTTAATAATTCATCTGGGAAATCTGGTCCATATCCAAGGTTAACAGTCGGATAAGTAGCCTTAAACGTATTTGCCATGGCTAAGTCAAGTATAAGCAATGCATATACTGCACCATCGGGAGTTACGACAATTTTTGAGTTATACCCAACATCATTATTATTTACAACAAAATGGTTGGCATGCTGTGCGTACCTTAATTCGTTTTGTGATTGATGGAAAAGATATTCGTGATTGTGATATTATATAATTGGGGAAACGGTAAAACTATGGTGAACAAAAAACATAAACCCGTTGAGAAGATTATAATCACCCACCCCAAAAAACAAACTGGCATTATTGATATTGATTGAGAAATTAGTTTTTAACTGATAACATATTTTTTATAATGATTGGAATTTTAAGATTGAAATAATTTTTCAGGCATGAATATTTGTTAAAATTATATACTCACTATTTGAATTGCCCTAAATAATCGAAAATTTTGCAGTTAACCAATTCAAAAGTTGGCCAATTGCTTAATGAATAGTTTTAGTTTAATTTGCAATAGTAGTATCACCATAAACTCTAAAACCTACAACAGTTAAATTTTCATACTTATGGGCATCATCTTTTGTCCAAACTGTTTCTTTACCTTTTGGTCTTTTGTGAAAGTCCCAATCAAAATACTCTTTTACATAAACTACAATTGTAACTGGCGTTTTTTTATTAACCTTAAGGCTATCATATTGTTGTAAATCAACAAAATTGAACATAAAATACCCGACAGTTTCATAGCTATTTTTAATTGGATTTCCGAATACACGCTTTATTTGAGGCTTAATTTCTTTTAACAAGTCTTTTAATGGCTTATTTATGAATTGCTTCTCATTTTCTTTTATTTTATGTGCATCTTTCTCTGTTTTTATAAGTTGCTGAGACTTACAACAAACAGTAGTAAATAGTGCAATTAGTATAAGTGTTAACTTTATTGGTTTCATAATTTGATGTTTAATATTATTGACAATTGTTTGTAGAATATGTTGTATTACCATTTGATAGATTTTCATTAGTTATTAATCGCTTGAAATTACCATTAGTATCCTGTTTTAATAAAGAAATCCCGGTTTTAAATTTATCTAAAATATAGGACATAGCTCTTTCTTCAGATACTAAATTACTAAAACCTTGTAGTATAAATGCAGACCGTACATCATGAAATTTATCAAATATTTCACTTGGGAATTCTGGTACATATCCTATGTTAACAGGCGGATAAGTAGCCTTAAAAGTATTTGCCATGGCTAAGTCAAGTATATCCAATGCAAATACTGTACCATCGGGAGTTACTACAATTCTTGTGTTATACCCAATATGATTATTATTTACACCAATAAGGTTATATATATCACCTGGTGAAGGCGGAAGAAGATCAGGGTGGTTATGTAAGTCACTAAAAGCCCCTGGCCAATTCGTATTCACTGCACAGCTTGAAGAGCTATTACAAGATGTAATTATAGAAGAAGTAATGTTTCCGTTTGCATCTTTACCAAAAGTTACATTTTGTTCAATATTTGGATTTGATGTTTGAATAATACTTTTTGCATTAATATAATTATTGTTTTGCGATAGTGATGTAACTACATTAGCCGCAGACTGTGCATCAGAACATGGATCTGTGACAGGATCAACAGGTGGTTGATAGCCACCACCACCACCTCCTCCTCCTCCATCACTTACACAATAAGTTTGGAAAGTAGAACCGATATAGTTCCAAGGCCCACATACAACATTACCGCTATAATACTCAACACAGTCTCTTTCATACCAGCTAATTTCATATGTTGAGCAAACATCGTTTGCTAATGTAGTTCTAATGGAGTTGGATTTGAAAACAATATTATTTGTTAAAAGTATTTTCTTACTTGCTTTTATAATCTTCCCATTTTCATAAATCCATCCGTTTATAAAATTACCTTTCAAATCAGTAAAAAAAACATGGCCACTAAATTGCTTATCTCTATTGAAATAAGTTATACTTTCATCTATTTTGCTGGACGTTGAAAATAAGTGCATTAAAATTGATTGCTTTTTACCATTTTTTTTGTCTTTTAAAATAATAAGTCTTGTTATTCCATTTATTTTATCGACTGAAGGTGTATTACCTTTATTAAAAATATTAAACCCAGGGTAAAAGTCAAAGTGTAAAGTGCATTCAACTACAGAATATTTATCATCACTGCCGAAAATTGCTTTATCCCAATTGACAGAAAAACTCTTAATTTTGATAGCCTGAACTTTTGTGCCATTAATTGAATTTATTTTTATTTTATCAGAATTACTCAGGAACCAATTTTTCGCTTCGGTAATTGAAAAAATGTCAGTATCAGTGTCGTCGTTTATTAAATTCTTTTCGTAACTTTTGCTGCAACCTAACGAAAATGATAATCCAATAAATAAGATTGTAAATATTTTTGTTATTTTTTTTGTAATCATATGCATATTTATATTTTAGAAACCCAAAGCTATTTTAGCTTTCATTTCCTGAATGTAGTCCCCCCCCCTTTTTTTTTTGTCTGTTATAGTTACATGATTGCGGCTATATAACTACATCACAACAATTAGTCAAACTTGTTTATTGGATGTTTTATAGTTTTCATTTAATAAATATATGGTTCTGTTATCTGGAGATTCTTCATTAATTATCAAAATTTTTTCATTCTAATAATTATAACTAACTTTTGTTTCTAAATGTACCCTTATGGCAACTTCTGTAAACCGACGGGACTGGTTAAAACAAAATTCATTAGCAGCTTTGGCACTTGGCTTTGCTTTGCCTTCAATGGCCAATGAAGAAGGCCTGCTTCGAAATTTTGGTGCGGCCAACGGATTGATTAATCTGGGCTCTAATGAAAACCCCTATGGTATATCACCTAAATCTAAAGAAGCGATTATAGCTATGTTAACCGAATCGCATCGCTACCAATTTAATGTGACTTCATTGCAGCGTTTTACCAAAGAACTTGGAGATTATTATCAAGTGAGCAGTGATCAGGTTTTAGTTACCGCCGGCTCCGGAGATTCATTACAAATGTTAGCCAGGCATTTTAGCAAAGGGAATCTTGTAACTGCTACTCCTACTTTTGCCACCTTACCCAATACAGCAAAAACAATTGGCACAAGGGTGATCGAAGTGCCCTTAACAGCAGACAAAAAGCACGATCTTCCTGCCATGCTTCGCGCCATTACGAATGAAACCGCATTGGTTTATATATGCAACCCTGCCAATCCAAGTAGTACCATTGTATCGCCGGATGCATTGGAAGCATTTTGCAAGGAGGCTTCTAAAAAAGCAACTGTAGTAATTGATGAGGCATACATTGATTTTTTGAATGCCCCTGATAACCGGTCTATGATTGGGTTGGCTGCACAAAATTCCAATATCATTGTTGTTAGGACTTTTTCGAAAATACATGCCATGGCCGGTTTGCGGGTTGGATTTACGATTGGTCATCCTTCAACAATCGATGCCCTTGATAATAATTATTTCAGAAATGCACAAATTACAATCAGTAATCTTGCTATGGCGGCAGCTTCGGCCAGTTTACAAGATGAAGCCCATCGAAGTTCCTGCAAACAAAAAATTACAACTGCCCGCGATTTCACAATTCAGGCTTTACAAAAAATAAATATTCAAGCCATTCCCTCCTATACCAATTTTATCTTCTTCCCATTAGGTAATTACCCGGGAGATTTTGCAAAAGATATGTTTCAACAAAAAGTAATCCTCCGCTCCAACACTTACGCCGACGGAAAATGGGGCAGAGTGAGTATAGGCACAATGGATGAAATGAAACAATTTATGGATATCTTACAAACTAGTTGGAAAAGTTGATGTAATTAATTAGTAATTAGAAATGAGTAATTAGAAATGAGTAATTAGTAATTTTTAAAAAATCACATTCCTGGAAACCAAGGCCTGCCTATGATTTCTCTGTAGGGCCAAGGGATACTTGCCAATATGAAAATTAGCGCTATTAAAAAATAATAGAACGCTCTTTTAAATTTCACTTCATCACTTACATATTTTTTAGCCATACCATACCCAAGCGTTATTAGTACAATTGCAATTAACATACCAACTGGGTGTTCTACCCAATAGAATCTATAAAATGTATCTTTCATCACACTTGTGCCTTCCGGTAAAGTAGTACTAAACATTCCAAACCTTCCTAAAGTTACCTGGTATAAGCCCAATAGTAAAGTAATGTGTGCACTGATTAAAGTGAAAAGCCATAATTTTTTATCACTCGCCCCAAATACTTTTTTGCCCTGCCATCCTGAATAAGCTTTTGCAATTGATAGCAATAACAATATCAATATAACCCAACGAAGAAAGTTGTGTAAATGAACGAGGCCTGTTTGCATAATAGATTTTTTGTACCCGAAAGATAAAGCAGTATTCTTGAAAATCTAAAAGATTATTATAAATTAGTCTGGAGTTAGAAGTCTGGAGTCTGGAGTTGGAAGTATTCGATACTCCAGACTCCTAACTCTCCTCTATTCCACCCAATCCGCCATAAACAAATTCGTATCCCTTGTGCCCCCATTGTTTCGATTAGAGGCAAATATAATCTTTTTGCCATCGGGACTAAACATGGGAAAGGCATCAAAACCTTTATCGCGGCTTACCTTTTCAAGACCTTTGCCATCTAAGTCGGTCAAATACATATTGAAAGGGAAACCTCTTTTGTATTCATGGTTACTACAAAATATGATATGTTTACCATCAGGCGTAAAATTAGGTGCCCAGTTGGCCTGCTCTAAAAAAGTAATTTGTTTCGCATTCTTTCCATCAGCATCGGCCACAAACACTTCCATATGTGTTGGGGCAACCATGCCTTGTGCCAATAATTCCTTGTATTCTTTTATTTCTGTGTCAGTTTTTGGTCTGCTCGCTCTCCACACGATTTTTTTGCCATCCGGGCTAAACCAAGCACCACCATCATATCCCAAAGTATTGGTTACTCTTTTTTCTTTTCCGGTAGCTAATTCCATCACATATAAATCGAGGTCACCGTCTTTATCACTGCAGTATATCATTTTTTTACCGTCTGCGGATAAAGTGGCTTCTGC
The DNA here is from genome assembly GCA_031417635.1 of Bacteroidota bacterium. Lineage (GTDB taxonomy): Bacteria > Bacteroidota > Bacteroidia > Chitinophagales > Chitinophagaceae > Sediminibacterium. The sequence continues at coordinate 130,420 of JANOVY010000132.1, forward strand.
ATCATATCCTTTTGCGGTGGTTAATTGCTTTACAATTTTCCCACTCAAATCAGCCATAAAAATATCATAGCTGTCATATAAAGGCCAAATATATTTATTGCCATATTTGGACCTATCAGGTACAGGAGGACAAGAATCGGCTCCTTTAAATGTAGAAGCATATAGGACATGTTTTCCATCAGGTAAAAAATAAGAACAAGTGGTACGCCCTTTTCCACTACTGATCATTTTATAGGTAAACTTTTCTCCGAATTTAGTAGGCACTTTCCCAATAAAAATTTGGTCGCAATTAACCCCTTCTTTTGGATTCGTTCTTTGAAAAATGATAGACTTGCCATCATAGCTCCAATAGGCTTCTGCATTATCACCGCCAAAAGTTAATTGCTGAATGTTTTTAAAATGCTTTTCTCCTGCAAATAAAACTGAATCTGTTGGAATTGTTTGTGCATTCGTTATCCCTACTGAAATAAACAAAGCAATAAAAACAAAGAAGTTGATTTTTTTTCCCATAACTGTTAATATTTGACAAAAATAGGGGCATTCAAACAGTCTTTGGTCAAAAAACTGTCATAACAGCCCACATCCACATATTTTTGTAAAATGAGATATTGGTGTATTAGCATGGTTTTGTTTCTGATGATTGCATGTAACGATGATTCGGACAAGCAATCAGCTGCTTCTGATAAAAAAACTGACATCCCTGAAGCCCTTCAAAAATTAATCATTAAGCAAAGTCAGTATCCCGATAGTATGGGTCTTCGATTACAATTAATTGATGCGTATGACAGTATTGGTGATTATCAAATTGCACTTGGGCAAATGGATTCTTTACTCTTAAAGGATAGCCTAAATTACGGATTGTGGTACCGAAAGGCATTATTACAGGAAAATGCAAAAGACACTACCGGGGCGCTAAAATCATATAAATATGCAATCAGGGTATATCCGTCACCCGATGCATTATTGGCAGCCGCTAATTTATTGGCCGAGCAAAAAAATCCTTTATCACTGGATTTGTGTAGACAAGTTGCTAAACTTAGGATGGGTAGAGAATATGCTGCTCATTGTTTTTTTATTTCAGGCGTCTACTATGCCAGAATAGGCGACAATAAAAATGCACTCTTGTCATTTAACCGGTGCATTTATAATGACATGTACTATATGGAAGCTTATATGGAAAAAGGTTTTATCTACTTTGACAGTAAAAAAATGACTGAAGCTGTGCAGGTATTTCAAAGTGTGATTACCCTTAAAAATACGTATCCGGATGGATATTATTGGTTGGCTAAATGTGACGAAGTATTGAATAATCGAATTGATGCAATTGCCAATTATCAAAAAGCAATCACATTAAATCCTAAATTAATAGAAGCCGGGGAAGCTTTGAAAAGATTGTCTCCTAAATAAAAATCAGGATAGAAACATATTTTATTGCAATTTCGCCATTATAAAACTTCATTATGCCAATAGTTGCCCCATCTTTGTTAAGTGCCGATTTTCTAAATCTTCAGCGGGATTGTGATATGTTGAATAATAGCCAAGCAGATTGGTTTCACTTAGACGTGATGGATGGAAGTTTTGTGCCAAACATTAGTTTTGGATTTCCCATTATTGAAAAGGTTAGAAAAGCAACGACTAAAATATGTGATGTTCACCTCATGATCCTAGAACCTGCTAACTATGCAGAAGCCTTTAAGAAAGCCGGGGCAGATATTTTAACGGTGCATATTGAAGCCTGCCCTCATTTACATAGAAACCTGCAACAGATAAAAAGTTTGGGAATGAAGGCCGGGGTTGCTTTAAACCCTCATACCCCTGTTCATTTGTTAAGCGATATTTTGCAGGATATTGATTTGGTATGTTTGATGAGCGTGAATCCCGGATTTGGCGGACAACAATTTATACCCCATACCCTTGATAAAATTCGAACGCTTCGCCACATGATTAGTCAGAAAGCTTTGGCTACATTAATTGAAATTGATGGTGGGGTAACTTTAGACAATGCTTCTTCAATCATTCAGGCCGGAGCGGATGTTTTAGTTGCTGGCAATACAGTATTTAAATCCACTGACCCAACGGCTACCATTGCTGCATTGAAAAAACTTTGATTTCCGTTATAGGTTTTTACAATCACCAAACACCATCACACTATCCACACCTGTGTATAAGAAGTGTTAGGTTTTAATTGGAATAGTTAATTAAATTTGATTCAGAAGCTCTTTTAATCTTTTCAACTCATAAAACCCATTACAGATTGACTGAAACTATTATTAACCTGAAATCCGTTAACCCCATTGAATTTTTTGGCGTAAACAACGGAAAGTTAGATTTGCTGAAAAAGAAATTCCCACTCTTAAAGATCCTCTCCCGCGGGACACAATTAAAACTTAGCGGGGCTCCGGAACAAATTGATACAGCAAAAGAAAAAATTGATCTCATCATTCAATACCTTGAAAGAAATGGGCATTTGAGTGAAAACTATTTCGAACAAATTTTAGGTGGTGATGATGCAGAAACAGTTGACAATTTTGTTGATCGAAATCCCAACGACATTTTGGTTTTTGGTCCGAATGGAAAAACGGTTCGTGCCCGTACACAGAACCAGAAAAAGATGGTTCAGGCTGTTGATAAGAATGATATAGTATTTGCCATTGGACCCGCAGGTACCGGTAAAACCTATACTGCTGTAGCCTTAGCAGTAAGAGCTTTGAAAAACAAACAGGTCAAAAAAATTATCCTAACGAGACCGGCAGTTGAAGCAGGGGAAAGCCTTGGTTTCTTACCGGGTGATTTAAAAGAAAAAATTGACCCCTATTTACGTCCCTTGTATGATGCACTAGATGATATGATTCCGGCAGATAAGTTAGGATATTACATGACCACAAGAACTATCGAAATTGCACCACTGGCATACATGCGGGGTAGAACATTAGACAATGCATTTATTATTTTAGATGAGGCTCAAAATACCAATGACCTACAACTAAAAATGTTCCTTACACGTATTGGCGCCAATGCCAAAGCTATTATTACAGGAGATCCAACACAAGTAGATTTGCCAAGAAATATGCGCAGTGGTTTAGAAAAATCTACCCGCATATTGAAAAATGTAGAGGGCATTGAACATGTGGAATTGAATGAAGAAGACGTGGTACGTCATAAACTGGTAAAATCAATCATCAAGGCTTACGAAAAAGAAAAAGAAAGAGAAGAAGCGGAGCCGGGGTATCATAGGTGATCTGGTTAGAATGCTGAATGCTGAATGCTGAATGCTGGATGCTGGATGCTGGATGCTGGATGCTGGATGCAAAAGGCAAAAGGTTGAGTTATAAATTATTTACTTTGATGATGAATATTCGATAAATTTTTATACAATTTGGTAATATTCATCATCAAAATAAATTACTCTCCCAATATTTCGTGGCCCAATTTATCTCTTTTGGTTTCAAGGTATTTTAGGTTGTGAGAATTGGGATTTACTTCAATAGGAACAATCTCAACCATCTCTAACCCATAGCCTTTTAATCCGGCGCGTTTTCGAGGATTGTTACTCATCAGTTTCAATTTAGTGGCCCCCAAGTAACGAAGCATTTGCGCACCAACTCCATAATCTCTTTCATCCATGCCAAACCCTAAATGAAGATTGGCTTCTACTGTATCCATTCCTTCTTCTTGTAATTTGTAAGCTCTCAACTTATTTATTAAACCAATTCCCCTACCTTCTTGATTCATATAAAGAATAATTCCCTTGCCTTCTGCTTCTACCATAGCCATTGCCCTATGTAACTGATCTCCACAATCGCAACGAAAGCTACCTAAAATATCTCCTGTAAAGCAACTGCTATGTACGCGGGTAAGTACAGCCTCTTCTTTGCCCCAACTACCTTTCACTAAAGCCAGGTGCTCAGCTCCTGAAATTTTTTCTTTGAAAGCCACTAGTGTAAAATGGCCATATTTGGTAGGCATATCTACTCTTACCAACTCTTCTATTAATGAATCTGATTTTAATCGGTAATCGATTAAGTCTTTGATTGAGATGATGGATAAATCGAATTTCTTTGCAATGTCTAATAATTGAGGCAACCTCGCCATTGTCCCATCTTCATTCATTACTTCCACTAAAACACCCGCAGGTTCAAATCCCGCTAATCTTGAAAGATCTACTGCCGCTTCGGTATGTCCGGTTCTTCTTAACACACCACCGGCTTTTGCACGTAAGGGGAAGATATGTCCCGGCCTACCTAGTTCCGAGGCTTTGGTGTGTGAATTGACCAATGCCAAAATTGTTTTGGATCTATCCTGTGCAGAAATTCCTGTGGTGGTTCCTTGTCCAATTAAATCTACCGAAACCGTAAAAGCTGTTTCATGTAACGATGTATTTGATGTAACCATCGGTTCTAATTCAAGTTCCTCGCAACGTTCCTCAGAAAGTGCCGCACATATTAGTCCACGACCCTCTTTACTCATAAAATTGATGACTTCCGGTGTTGCATGACGAGCTGCAACGATAAAATCACCTTCGTTCTCGCGGTCCTCATCATCTACCACAATCACCATTTTACCATTTCGAATGTCTTCAATGGCATCTTCTATCCTATCTAACATATTAACTAATTAGAATGCAAAAATAACCTTAAGTAATGAATTCTGATTAACTAAAAAATAGAATTCATGATGAATCGGGATATGTAAATATAAACCATGTTGAGAAGGGTTAATAACCGTAGAAAATAACCCGGTATTCCAAGAAAAAATCCAATTATCTGCGTTAAATACCTAGTTGTAATGCAAAAGGTATTCTCTTCTTTAGCCAATCAAAACAAATTGGGATTATTATGAGATTTTTCATTTGCTTTTCAATCTTTAATATTTTGCTCGTAAAAATGCCTGCACAAAATACCACAGGGGGCATATCAGGTGTAATCAAAAATATGGCCGGAGAAGCTATTGAAGGGGCGAATATTAAAGCCATACATGAACCTTCCGGCACTCTTTATTTATCTCAAAGTAAAAAACTTGGGTACTTCGAAATGAGCAACATGAATCCGGGTGGACCTTATACTATGATCATTTCTTGCCTCAATTATTCTACCGAACAAAAATCGGATATCTATATTTCACTTGGCGAAAGCTTGCCTTGCAATTTTGTACTATCCCTACAAGTGAATATTTTAAAAGGTATCACTGTTTTTACAAACAGCAAAATACCTGATTATGTAAAAAAAAGCAGTTTAGAAACAATTATCAATGCCAATCAAATAGGACGATTCCCTTCGTTGGGTAGTAATTTGTATGACTTTGTAAAAGTGGTACCACAATCAACATCAATAATGGGAACGGAAGGTGCAATTTCTTTTGCCGGACAAAACAATCGTTATAATGCATTTTATATAGACGGGGCAATTCAAAATGACATTTTTGGGCTGGCAGCTTCCGGCACCAATGGAGGTCAAGCGTCCATCTCTCCCATTTCATTAGATGCCATTGAACAAATTCAAGTGTTGATATCGCCATATGATGCTTCCATAGGTAATTTTACAGGGGCCGGAATGAATGCCATCACCCGATCGGGTTCCAATAAGTCTTTACAGTCTTTTTATCATTTTTTAAGCACAGAAGCAATGACCGGTAAAACACCAACCGGTCTAAAAGAAAATGCCGAAAAATTTTTGAACTTATCTAGAACCACGAAAGGATTCAGTTGTAGTGGACCGATTATCAAGAATACGCTTTTTTTTTATCTTAATGCAGAAATGCAAAGAGAGCAACATTCTCAGCCATTTGAAATGAGTGAGTATATGGGTAATACAAAAGAACTCAATACGCTTTTCATTTTGTCCAATACTTTAAAGGGGACATATAAATATGATCCCGGAATTTTTCTTTCAAGTACCGAAAAAATAAATACAGACAGAGTAGTGAGCCGTATTGATTGGAATATCAATCACCGGCATAAATTTTCTTTTAGTAGTAGATATGTAAAAGCAGAAAGAACCTTTACCAATCACAGTGATCCAAACACGATTCATTTTACGAATAACGGATATAGGCTGTATTCAACCACACAGTCAGCATCTATTGAACTTAAAAGTAAGATAGGCAGGCAAGGAAGCAACAAATTATTAATTACCTATACAGATGTTTGGGATGACAGGGCTCCATTAGGAAAATCATTTCCAAGGGTAAGAATTAATGATGGAGATGGCGCTATCATTTTTGGCAGTGATAATAGTTCAACCATCAATCTGTTAACACAAAAGAACTGGACATTGTACGATCGTTATCATTTTATAAAAGGGAAGCATTCTTTGGCATTTGGTATTGATCTTGGATACAATCAAATAAGCAATGCCTTCATTCAGAATAGTTTTGGAAGTTATACCTATTCGTCTATCAGAAATTTTTTAACCAATGCATCACCTTCCGGTTATCAAATAGGATTTTCAAATATTGACAATAAAAACAATGACCAAACCAATGCTACAACGAACTTGTCATTTTTGAAAACTTCAATTTTTTGTACGGATGAAATAAGGATGGGGCAGCACGTTAACATGATTTATGGAATTAGAATAGACAGTCATCATTTTTTAAATCAACCCCAAAACGATTCATTTATGAATCATAAGGCTATTCCTACATTATCAACATATTGGAATTTGGATGAGACAACAATCGGAACCGTTTCTAAAATACCGTTATCAATTTCGCCAAGAATTGGTTTTCGTTTTAAATGGCCGGGAAAGTTGATAATCCTTAGAGGGGGCATGGGCATTTTCACCGGACGAATTCCTTTGGCTTGGCCTGGTGGCGCCTATAGCAACAATGGGCAAATGATTGGTGGATATTCAGCTACTGCTTCACAACTCAATCAAATTAGGTTCAGATCTGACCCATCAACACAATGGAAACCCATGGCACTAGGGGCAACGATGAACAAAGTACCTGTGAATCTTAATTCTTCAGAAATTAAGATGCCTTCATTATTTAGAACAACTTTGGGCTTTGATAAAAGAATAAACACTGAATGGTCAACTTCGATTGAATTAATATACAGCAAAAATTTACAAGAGATAAATTACAGAAATATTAATATTATCCCTCCTTCTGAAAAAAGTTTGGGGCCAGACAAGAGATCTGTCTATTCTATCATCAACAATGGAAAAATACCTTTGCTTGCAGATGGTTCAAACCCTTATGATTATGTAATTCTTTTCAGTAATCATACTGAAGAAAAAGGACATGCTTATTCTGCAACCTTAACAGTGTCTAAACAAACTGGTCATCAAATAAATTTTGAAGCCTGCTATACTTATGGACATTCTACTGTTAATCATGAAGGCACCGCTTCTATTAATATTAGTCAATGGAGATTGATGGAAACAGTAAATGGAAGAAATTACCTGGAAAGGTCTCAATCAGATTTTAGTAGTGGGCACAGAATATTTATTTGGGGTAGTCAGTCTTTTCAATTGTTTGATAAAAATAAGCTTACTTCTTTCACCATAACTTATCAAGGTCAGTCAGGATCCACTGTTAGTTATGTGTATGAAAATAGTATGACAAGGGATGACGGTATTTTTGGCGGGTATGACCTCGTTTATATTCCTTCAAAAACAGATATGACGGATATGGTTTTTCTCCCAAATATTATCAATGGAATTACTTATACTATCGACCAACAAAAAGAAGCATTTGATAGGTATATAGAAAAAGATAGTTATCTAAAAACCCGCAGAGGTATGTATGTAGAAAGAAATGGAAGTCGGAGTCCGTTTACGCATGTAGTAAGTGTAAAAATCAATCAAGACTTCAACCTACTGATTGCTAAGAGAAAAATAAACTTGAAGTTGTTTTTCGACATTTTCAATGTTACCAATTTAATAAACCGGAACTGGGGTAGACAGTATAATCAGCCAAATAAACAGATACCATTGCTAACATTTGCCGGATATGAAAGTGAATTGAATTTAATTCCACAATACAGATTTAATCCAGCATTAATAACTACCCAACCCTGGGTAGTTAGTGCTAGCATCTCTCCTGCATATAGTGCAAGATGGTCAGGCCAAATTGGCATCAAATTGAATCTATAATATTGATTATCAATTAGTTAATTATATTTTTCTTGTTAAATTGCCTGAAAAGCTTGGAATGGGACAATTTTTTTCAAAAAATCAATTGAATCAGAAAGCTGTTTTATCACCATTCTATAAACATTTCTTAATACTTGCCTATTAATTAATCATTAATTCAGATTTTTTGGACACAAAACGATGTTAAAACACCATCTTTGCAAAATCTAAAACTATGCTTATATGCAAATTGTAAAGAAATTATTGATGGTGTTACCGGCATTATTCATTGCCCTAACATCAATGGCCCAAGTAACTACCGGAACCATTACCGGGGTGGTGAAAGATGGTAAAGGCGTTTTACTGACCGGTGCGGCAGTAGAAGCCATTCATGAGCCTTCCGGTTCAAAATACAAGACTGTTTCTTCATCGGCAGGTACATTTACTTTGCCCGGATTACGTGTAGGTGGACCCTATAAAATCACTTTTACCTTTGTTGGATTAAAAACAGAAGTGATTTCAGATGTAACCATTCAACTAGGAGAACCTTCTTTGGTTGATGTGGTGATGGTAGATGCTGTTACGCAATTATCTGAAGTAGTTGTGAGTGGTGCTACTCGTAGAGGAGCCCTAATTTCAAAAGACAGAAAAGGAACTTCTACTAATATTAACTCAAGATTAATTAGCACATTACCCACCATTAGCCGAAATGTAACTGACTTAACAAGATTGGTTCCACAAGCCAATGGCCTTTCTTTTGCCGGTCAAGATAATCGTGCAATCAATTTTACATTAGACGGATCGATCTTTAATAATTCTTTTGGATTAAGTGCATTGAATGGTGGACAAACAGCATCCGCTCCCATTTCTTTAGATGCATTACAAGAAATTCAAATCAATGTTTCCCCTTATAATCTTAGAGATGCCGGATTTACCGGAGCAAGTATTAATGCGATTACCAAGAGTGGTACAAATACCATTCATGGAACCGGTTTTTACAACACAAGAAACGAAGGTTTTGTTGGAACGAAAGCAGGTACCGACGGTAAACAAGATGTTGTAACCAATGCTTTTGATGTGAAACAATTTGGAGCAAGTATTGGTGGAGCTATTATTAAGAATAAACTTTTCTATTTCTTAAACTATGAAGGTGAGAGAAGGACTGATGTGGGAACGCTGTTTACTGCTGATGCAAGTAATGGTGTCACACCCATTAGTGGAAATACAACCCGGGTAAAAAAGTCTGATTTAGAAGGTTTGTCTTCATTCTTACGATCTAAATTTAATTATGAAACCGGTGACTTTCAAGGTTACCCTTTTGCAACGAAAAGCGACAAAGCCGTTGCTCGTATTGATTGGAACATTAATGACAAACATAAATTCAGTGTTCGTGGTAACTTATTATTGTCAAAAAGAGATGTGGGTGTGAGCAGTAGTAATACTACCAATGGTAACAGAGGTAGTTTGAACTCAATGGCATATGCGAATTCTGCATATGAAATCAATAACAATATTTACGGAATCATAGGTCAGTTAAATAGTAGATTTAGCAATAAGATCAGTAATGAAGTTACTTTTGGTTATACAGCCAACAGAGATTTTAGAGGGTTGAAAGGTGGAAACTTTCCATTGGTGGATATCCAAGATGGAGCAAGTCCATTAACCACAATTCCTACATCTGCCACTTCTCCACTACCCAGTGCTGAAGCAAACCAGAGTTTGAACTATATATCATTCGGAAATGATCCGTTTACTCCAAATAATTTATTAAATACCGATACTTGGCAGTTTAGTGATAATCTTACTGCTTATTTAGGAAAGCATACCCTTAGTATGGGTGTTTCATATGAAAGCTTTAAGTTTACGAATGGCTTTACACCATTAATCAATGGTATCTATACTTTTAATAACTTAAATGATTTTTATACTGCAGCAAATGGTTTTTTAACCAACCCGAATGCTACATTTAGCCCTGTATTTATGAGAAACTACAGAGCAAACTTTAGTAATTTACCGGGTGGTGGGCCTTGGTTAGCAACAACCAATGCAAGACAAATTGCTGCCTATATTCAAGATGATGTGAATCTAGAAACAAACTTTAGTTTAACCTATGGTATTCGTTTTGAAGTTCCTTATTTTGTTGGATCCGGTTTCACCAATACCGAAGTGGATGGATTTAATTTTACAGATAACAATTTAGAGTCCGTTAAATTAAGTACTTCTAAATTACCAAGTGCAAAATTGATGATCAGCCCAAGAATAGGTTTTAACTATGATATTAAGGGCGATAAAACTACCCAAGTTCGTGGTGGTGTAGGATTGTTTACCGGTCGCCCATCGTTTGTGTTTATCAGTAACCAAGTAGGTAATAATGGTGTTTTAAACGGGGGTGTAAATACAAATAATACAGCTGCATTTCCTTTTAAACCCGGAACACCATCCAGCTATCCTAGCTTTGCACCATCACCCGGTGTTCCTGCTTCTTCTTACAATATTGCTACTTCTGAAGAAAGTTTCCGCTTCCCGCAGGTATTAAGATCCAATTTTGCGATAGACCAAAAAATATTCAAGGATGTAGTACTAACGGGTGAACTTATGTTTACCCAAAGCTTATCTAACATTAATTATTACAATGCCAACCTGAGACCTTCTTCTTTGGCATTTAATGGACCGGATAATAGACCCCGTTTTCCGGGAGTTGGTTTATCTGGAACTAATTTAAATAACGCAATTAGAATCAATCCAAAAATTACTGATGCTACCGTAATGGAAAGTTCTCCATTGGGCAGTTCTGTAACGGCTACAATCAAACTTGAAAAAGCTCCTAAATCATCAAAAGGGCTTGGATGGATGGTTGCCTATAACTTTACAAACGCTAAAGATTATATGTCGCCGGGTTCTATTGCATCTAGTTCTTGGTTTGGTATACAGAGTGTTAGAGGTAATAATCAAACTGATATTGCTTTTAGTGATAATGAAGTTCGTAATCGCTTTATTACGAATATCAATTATCGCCTAGAGTTGGGCAAATCTGCTGCATTACAATTTTCATTGTTTGGCCAAGCGCAAAATCAAGGTCGTTTTTCATATACCTATAGTGGCGATATGAATGGAGATGGTGTTAATGGAAATGATTTAATGTATATACCAAGAAGCACTGCAGAAATGAAGTTTGAAACTTATAATTTAATTAATCCTGTAACTCTAATTCCTGTACCACAAACTCAGGCAATGCAAGCTGCTGCTTTTGAAACTTATATAAACCAAGATAAATATTTAAGTAGTAGAAGAGGAGATTATGCTGAAAGAAATGGGGTTTTAATGCCAACAGTTAATCGTTTTGATGTTTCTGCTGTAATTGAATTAGCTAGAAATATTGGTAAGGAAAAACATACTTTACAATTACGTGCTGATATTTTTAATATTGGTAATTTAATTAATCCAACTTCAGGAGTTTCTTTTGTTGCAAATCAAACTTCGCCTTTAGCTTTTAGAGGTGTAGATGTAACTACTAATTTACCAGTTTATAGAATGGCTGCTGTTAATAATAGTTTAAACTATTCTACTTACCGTAAAGGAACATTTACAAGTGATGTTTGGCAAGCTCAATTTGGTATTCGTTACATTTTCTAAACCAAGACTTAATCATATAAAAATCCCTCGAATAAAAATTCGAGGGATTTTTTTTAAGTATAACTCATGTCTAATACTTTTTTTAAGTTTAAACAATTTACAATTCATCAAGATAAATGTGCCATGAAAGTGTGTACAGATTCTTGTTTATTTGGGGCAATAATTTCTAATAAAAATGAAGGCTTTAAAAATGCTTTGGATATTGGTACTGGCACTGGTTTATTAAGTTTAATGTTTGCTCAAAAACAACTGAATTGTAAAATTGATGCGATTGAAATTGATGAAAATGCATTTAACCAAGCTAAAGAAAATGTTGAAGATTCAGTATTTAGAAGTCAAATAAACCTTTATTTAGCTGATATTGTAGCATATTCAAATACTTCAATTAGTATGTATGATGTTATTATTTCTAATCCACCATTTTATACGAATGATTTAAAAAGTAATAATGAACAAAGAAATTTGGCCATGCACAATTCAGCGTTAAGTTATGAGGACTTATTAAATTCTGTAAATAAATTATTAGATAAAAATGGAACTTTTTATATTTTAATTCCATTCTCTATAGAAGATAAGTTGTTGCATTTAGCTAAAAATGTAAATCTATTTCCAAGTGAAATAATACGATTTAAACAAACAACATCGCACAATTATTTTAGGTCAGTTATCTGTTTAAACAAAATAAAAAAAGAGTGTAAATCATCTGAACTATCTATAAAAGAAGATTCAGATATCTACACTCTAGAATTTAAAAACTTGTTGAAAGATTATTATTTAAATTTTTAATTTAAAGTAACTTGTTTAGTTTTCTTGAAGTTATTGTCTGTAACTTCTACAATATAGTTTCCTGCTTTTATTTGATTTGGTAATTGTATGTTTTTAGTTATTGAATTTCCTTCTGAATTTAAAGAAGTAGTAAAAACTAATTTTCCAGAAATATTGTAAACATTAACTTTATACGTATTCCCTCTAACAACTCCACTTAATTCTAAATTAATTAAGTTATTGATTACAGGATTTGGATAAATATTAAAATTAGCTTGTGCTTTATTCGTAATAATTTTAATTGTTGAACTATATTGTTTAGAGCCATCTAAATCAATAGCTACAATTCTATAAAAATTTGTTCCTTGATTTGGAGCATTATCAAATGAAACATAATTTGTACTATTTGTAGCAGATAAGTTATTGATTATTGAAAAATTTCTTCCATCAAAAGATCTTTCAATTATATATTCTTTCGCATTAACTTCAGAGTAAATTAGCCAATTTAATTTTACTTTGTTATCTGCTAATGAAGCTGAAATATCACCAAATTTAACTGGTGTAATAGCACCAAAACTTGTAAGCCAAATACTGTCAACATCTGTATCTGTTCCTGGTCTTCCTACAATTTTTAATCTTTTAGCTGTTGCTGAATTAATTAATACCATTGAATCTTGACAAACTATTGTGCTAGCATACGATCGCATTAAAACAACAGGTGTCCAGTTAGTAGTTGTTGCTAAAGTGTCATTTGTAATCCATAATGTATAACTTCTAGATGCTCTTGCTCTATAAATATGAAATTCTTTAATTCCAAAATCAACAATTGGTGTAACTAAATAACCAGAATCTGTAACTCCAGAAATATTTTTATAACGAACGTGATTATTACCTGCAGGGCAACCTGTACCTGTAGTTCTATAAATATTTTTGCCATACCAACGACCTGCGTTTCCATTAAAATAATTACTATCCTTAGCAGTTGGAGCAATTATTCCTAAATCACAATTTACCGCTGCACCAAATGGTTCAAAACCTTCACGCCAATATACTTGGTTTTGAGAAAAAGAAACAAATTGAAATGAGAGAAAGAGTAATAAGAAGGCATTTTTTTTAGTAAACATTTTGTGCATAGTAATGTTATTTGTTACAAATTTATACGCTAAGTATTTAATTTTCAATAATTATTAATTGGCCTTAACAAATAAGTTTCTTGCAATGGTAAAGCCTTTACTATTTAATACTTCAATTGCATAAATATCAGCTCTCAAATTTGCGATATACATTTCTGCATTTTGAAATCTTTTTGTATAGTTAACAACTTTTGTTTGCAACACTTGCCCCCATGCATTTACAAGTCTAATTGTAGCAATTTCATTTACTGGATTATCAAAATACATTTTAACTATTGTAGTTGCTGGGTTTGGATATAAAAACAAATTATTTCCACTATTGTTTGGGGCTAAACCACTTTTAGATTTTACCTCAATAATTTCTGATTTAGATTTGCAACCATTAAGAGTAACAGCTTCTGCATAATAAGTGCCTAAATTATTAAATCCAAGAATTAGTTCATTGTTTGGAACACTACCAATTGAAACACCATTATGATACCATAAAACACCCAAAGTGTTTAATGAAGGAGTGCCTTTTAAAGTTACTAATTGAGATGGTAATAATTCTGTTGAACCTATTGCAACTATTGAAACTTTTGGTGCTGGTAATATTTTAACAATTATTGGATATCGTTGAGACTCGCATCTAAATTCGTTAGTATTACTTACCCAATAATTTTGAGTATTTACTAATAAAGTATTTGGAATTGGTGGGGTTTGAGATGCACTACCACTTGTTGCTGTTGTATACCATTGTAATAATATTCCATTTGCAATTAATGCTCTACCCGAATCGAACTGACAATGAGTAAAATTTGCTGTAAAGGCTGGTGGTGCTGCAATTGGAGCAATTTTTACAAATGCTGTATCGCTAGTAATATTGCCACATGGTAATCCTAGTATTAATCTATAAACACCACTATCAGCTTGTAAAACATTATTTTTTGTATAAGTATTATTGGTAGCCCCTAAAATATTTACGCCATTTTTTTGCCATTGATAGGTTGTAGAAAGTGTTGAATTTGTTATGCCTCTTAAATTAATTTTACCCCCTAAACAAATTGTTGTATCACTTGGTTGAGTTAGAAATGCAACATTATTAACAGTAACAACGCTAGCGAAATTTGATAATTCATTTGTTGATGCTGAACAATAAGCATCAGTCATTGAAATAATGGTATAAGTTGTTGTGGTAGTTGGCGAAACTCCTACGCCATAAATATTTGTAAGTAAATTAAAAATTGTATAATTTGACACACCATCGGTATAAGTAAAATTATAGGGGGGGGTTCCTTCAAAACTAGTATTTATAACAAAACTATTTCCAGCACATATTGTTCCCGAAGTAACAAATTTTGCTAATGGTTTTGGATAAATCTTAATTACTTCCGAAATACTGTCTTTACAACCACTAATATTATTTGTAACTTTTAAACTAACTATAAAATTGCCTGTAGTTGAATATGTTTTTGTAACAGAAGCAGTGTTTGCAATAGTTCCATCGCCTAAAGTCCAACTATAAGAAAAATTATTTAACCCATTACTTGCATTAAATAAATAGCTATTATTATTTAAACATTGATTAATATTATTTGTTGAAAAGCTAGCTGTAGTTTTTGGATAGATAGTAAAAGTTTTTGTAATGCTATCAGCACAACCACTTGCAGAATATGAAATAAGTTTAGCTGTATAAACTCCATCATTAACAAAAGATTTTATTACATTATTTGAAGTTGAACTTGTGCCATCACTGAAAACCCATAAAACTGAGTTCGAAAACGAGGATGAATTTTGGAATAAAAATGTATTTGATCCAGCACATTGATTAGTTGAAGTATAATTAAATGTGGCAATTGGGTTTGCTACAATAAATATGTTTCTTGAAAAACTATCAATACAATTACTACCATTTGTTGCAAATAATTTTACCGTATAAACGCCAGTTTTTGTATAAGTATGAGATGGGTTAATATCTTGAGAAGTTACACCATCTCCAAAATTCCAGCTATATAAATTATTATTTCCAATAGTATTATTTGTAAACGTAACAATATTATTTACACAATAAAACAACGAACTTGTTGTAAATGATGGTGCAGGTTTACTATTAACTGTAATTGATTTTACTAGACTATCCTTACATCCTGAAACATTTGTTGCTATTAAGATTACAGAATAAGTTCCACTGTTTAAATACGATTTTGTTACAGCGTTTAAATTCGAAAGATGTCCATCTCCAAAATTCCATAAATAACTTACTCCTGGTTGAATTGGAGAGTTATTTGTGAATGTAAATAAATTGTTCAAAACACATTGAGATGAATTATTAACAGAAAAACTTATAAATGGTTTTGTTGTTACACTAATAGTTTTACTTGTAGAATCAGTACAACCACTAGCATTACTAACAAATAAAGTTACTTTATAATTACCAGCATTAGCATAAGATTTAGTAGGATGTTGCAGCAGAGAAATAGAGCCATCACCAAAATCCCAGAAATAATTATTAATACTACCCGCAGAATTATTTACAAAAACAAAATTATTATTCGATACACATTGGTTATTGGCATTAAAACCAAAAGCA
>JANOVY010000133.1:0-31027 GCA_031417635.1 Bacteroidota bacterium
AGTTACCGATAATCCCAATATTTTTCCTGAAGAAGATTTGATTGTAAGTGGGGGAAATTTTCATGGACAACCGTTGGCACTGGTATTGGATTATTTTGCCATTGCCATGAGTGAATTGGCCAATATTTCTGAAAGAAGAACTTATCAATTAATTAGCGGACAAAGAGGCTTGCCGTTGTTTTTGGTAAAAGATCCCGGGTTAAATTCCGGTTTTATGATACCACAATACACTGCTGCCGGCATAGTAAGTGAGAATAAACAATTGTGTACCCCCGCTTCTGTAGACTCCATTTCTTCCTCCAATAACCAGGAAGATCATGTTAGCATGGGTGCCAATGCTGCTACAAAATGCTTACGGGTAATCAATAATGTTGAAAAAGTATTGGCCATAGAGTTGTTAAGTGCAGCGCAAGCCCTCGAATTCAGAAGACCCATGAAGAGTTCACCTATTCTCGAAGAATTAATGGATTCATTTAGGCAAAAAGTTAGTTTTAATGAGGTTGATAGGCTGCTGCATACTGATATGGTGGCGGCGATAACGTTTTTGAAGGCATATAAACTAACATAATTTTGGGTTTGGGGTTTGGAGTTTGGTGTTGAGCTGGGTAACCCCAAACTCCAAACCCCAAACTCCAAACTGCATTTCATACATTTGCATCCCGAAAAACAATGTATGAGCGAAGAAAAGAGCTTGAATTTTATTGAAGAAATCATAGAACAGGATCTAAAATCCGGGAAATACCAGACAATCACCACTCGTTTTCCTCCTGAGCCCAATGGATATCTTCATATTGGGCATGCGAAAAGCATTTGCCTGAATTTTGGACTCGCTAAAAAGTATGGCGGCAAAACCAACCTGCGTTTTGATGATACCAACCCTAGTACAGAAGAAACAGAATTTGTAGAAAGCATTAAAGATGATGTTAGATGGCTAGGATTTGAATGGTCGGATGAATTGTATGCATCCAACTATTTTGAGCAATTATATGCTTTTGCCATGGTGTTGATTAACAAAGGGCTGGCTTATGTAGACGACAGTACCAGTGAAGAAATTGCACATCAAAAAGGTACACCCACTGCCCCCGGAAGTAGAAATCATTTTGCGGATAGAAGCATTCAAGAGAATATTGCCTTATTTAGCGATATGCGGGTTGGTAAATTTGCAGATGGTGCAAAAGTCTTGCGCGTTAAAATTGATATGGCATCGCCAAATATGTTATTGCGGGATCCGATTATATACCGAATCAAACATGCTTATCATCACCGCACAGGAGACAATTGGTGTATTTATCCAATGTACGATTTTGCACATGGACAAAGTGATGCCATCGAAAACATTACACATTCTATCTGTACCCTCGAATTTGTTCCCCATCGGGATCTGTACAATTGGTGCATTGAACAATTAGAAATATTTCCTTCTAAACAATATGAGTTTGCCCGTTTAAACATGACTTATACCATCATGAGTAAACGAAAACTATTACAACTGGTGAATGAAGGGCATGTAAATGGATGGGATGACCCGCGCATGTCAACCATCAGCGGAATGCGAAGAAGAGGTTATACCGCAGAAAGCATTCGGGAATTCTGCGACAGGATTGGGGTAGCAAAAAGAGAAAACCTGATTGATGTAGGGCTATTAGAATTTTGTGTACGCGAACATTTGAATAAAGTGGCCTTAAGAAGAATGGTGGTGTTTGATCCTTTGAAAATAGTGATTACTAATTACACCAATTCGGGGGAACTATTAAGTAGTGAAAATAATCCGGAGGATCCAAATTCGGGCCATCGGGATATTCCATTTAGTAATGAAATTTATATTGAGCAGGATGATTTTATGGAAGTTGCACCCAAAAAATATTTCCGGTTATCTCCCGGCCAGTTGGTTCGACTCAAAAGTGCTTATATCATTAAATGCGAAGAAGTGATTAAAGATGCAACTGGAAAAATCACAGAAGTTAGATGCACTTATGTCCCAGAAAGCAAGAGTGGTGCCGACACATCGGGCATTCACGTAAAAGGAACCCTTCATTGGGTTAGTGTGGCGCATGCGGCTACAGCAGAAGTTCGATTATATGATCGGCTATTTACAGTAGAAGATGTAGGCAATGCAGAAGGCGATTTTACAGATCATATTAATACGAATTCTTTGCAGTTGATAGAAAATGCCTACGCCGAGCCGGCTTTGTTACATGATAAGCCGGATGATCGTTATCAATTCATTCGCAAAGGCTATTTTCATTTAGACAAAGATAGTACTACCGATAAACTGGTATTTAATAGAACCGTTACGCTAAAAGATTCCTGGGCAAAGGAAGTGAAGAAGGGTAGTTAAAGCAGACAGTTATTAGATAGTAAGTAATAAGTAGTAAGTAGTAAGTAGTAAGTAATAAGTGTTAAGTATTAACCAAGTTAATGAATACCTGCTTTACTATATTTGAAAATACAATAAGAAAATCCGTAGCATTTTATTTTTAGGGTACATGGACGACCTATTACAAAAATTTAAAAGTCATTGGCAGAAGAAATTCTCTCAGCTAACTGTAAATAACTGCCATTTACTGTTAACAGTGAGCGGTGGGGTGGATAGTATTGTATTGGTCGATTTGATAGCTGCTTCAGGATTTGATTTCACCATTGCCCATTGTAATTTTCAATTAAGAGGGGAGGAGAGTGAACGGGATGAAACATTTGTGAAAAGCTTAGGTGATAAATATGGTAAGCCCATATTTATGAGAAAATTTGATACAAATCAGTATGCATCAGAACACAAATGTTCTATTCAAGAAGCCGCTAGAGAATTAAGGTATGCATGGTTTACAGAAATAGTAAAAAGTTGGCAGTTGATGGGAGACGAAAAAAAAGAAATCCCTTTTAAATACATAGTCACTGCTCATCATGCCGATGATAATATAGAAACAATGTTGATGCATTTTTTCAGGGGTACCGGAATAAAAGGCATGGTGGGTATTCAACCGTTATTAAAACAATCTCAATTACTTAGGCCATTACTAACCTTTCGAAAATCGGATATCGAAGCATATGCACTTGTACATGATTTAGCATTTGTTGAAGACTCATCAAATGCGTCTGATAAATACACTCGAAACTTTTTCAGAAACCGATTGATACCTCAAATTAAAGAGGTGTTTCCAAAAGTAGAAGATAACTTATTGAATAATATTGATCGTTTTAATGATGTAATTGAATTATATCAACAATCGCTTACATTCATTATTTCTAAATTAGTTGAAAAAAAAGGAACAGAATGGCATATTTCTATTTTAAAGTGGAAAAAATCTAGTCCAATACACACGATTACATATGAGTTAATCAAGCCATTTGGATTTACTGCATTACAATCCGATGAAGTAATTAAATTATTGGATGCTGAGAATGGAAGTTATATGGCTTCTCCAACACATCGCATCATTCGAAATCGAAATTGGATGATTATTTCACCAAATGTTACGTCCATTTCACAACATCTCATCATTGAAGAAAGCGATACAAAAATTGTTTTTGAAAATGGAAAATTAGAAATGAAGTTTTCAAAAACCTTACCCATATTTTCCGGACAAAACAACCCTTCTGAAGCATTTCTAACTGCCGATAAGATACATTTTCCTTTGTTATTGCGCAAATGGAAAACAGGTGACTATTTTTATCCCTTGGGCATGCAAAAGAAAAAAAAGGTTAGCCGTTTTTTAATCGATCAAAAATTGTCCATAACCGATAAAGAAAAATTGTGGGTAATTGAAAGTAATCAAAAAATTATTTGGGTAATTGGCCAACGAATCGATGATCGTTTTAAAATATCAGATCAAACAGAAAATGTTTACGTTATTTCTTATCTGAAATAAGCACTTACTTCACTAACAAAGATTTCTAACGGTCTATACGTACTCAAAAATTGGCTGGTAATGATTAAAAAAACAATCCCATAGATGGCACCCCAAATATGTGCAGAGTGATTGATATTGCCTCTTCCTTTTTTTGCCAGATAAGCCGATATCAATAAATACAAAGGCCCGAAAATGAATGCAGGAATGCTGAAGGGTATAGGGAAAATACTCATGCCCATGGTAGGGTTTAAAAAAATACCCACAAAAATAACAGCCGATACGGCTCCTGATGCACCCAAACTTCTATAATGATAATTGTCTCTGTGTTGTAGGTAGGTAGGTAATAAACAAACCACCAATGAGGTGATATACAAAATAATATAAAGCGCTTTACCTGTCTGTGGGAAAATAGCCAAGAAAGCACGTTCAACCATATCCCCAAACAAATAAAAAGTATACATATTAAATGCCAGGTGCATAAAATCTGCATGAATAAACCCACAGGTAATAAATCGATACCATTGATTCCGATTCGTAATGGCAGGAGGGTAAAAAATCAGGTCTTCAGTTATTTTTTCGTTCGAAAATGCGGTGAAAGAAACCACACAGGTAAGCAAGAGGATAACAATCGTAATAGTAATCATACCCGCAATTTAATGGATTTGTCAATAAACATAACACAATAAAAAGTAAAAACCGCCTCCGTCCTTTCGACGAGGAACGAGGAGAAACCTGCCAATTAAATTACAAAAAAGTCAATTATGTTGGTATTTCTACTCCCGCAGTTGTTCACCAACCAAAATCAAACATCATAGATGATGGTATTTCTCATTACGAAGTATGGTACAAGCTCGATAAACCTGCTCAGCTAAAATTAACCTAACCAACATATGCGGAAAGACAAGCTTTGACAAGCTCCAGGAATAATCTGCCTTTTTAAAGATGGATTCATCCACACCAAAAGCACCTCCAATTAGAAAGACAATTCGTTTGGTACTTTCATTTGCACGTTGCTGAAGCCAATTGGCCAATTCAGGTGAATTCAGTTGTTTGCCTCTTTCATCTAGTAAGATCAAATAATCGTCTTTTTGCAATTGTTGTAAAATGATGACCGCTTCTGCTTTCTTTAAGTCCGTGTCTGATAATTTACCTGCATTTTTTGGAGAAGGTATAATATGCCATTCAACCGGGAAATAGTTATTGATTCGTTTTGTAAAGTCTTCTATCCCTTTTTTAGCATACTCTTCGTGTGGTTTCCCAATTGACCAGAATTGAATTTTCATAGCATGATATTTGAGAAAGTATGCATTAGATCAATGTTTCTTAATAGTGCATGTTGAAAATGCAAATGTATACAGTATGATGTGAACTTCAAATGCAAAAACACTGGGTTGAAATTAGGATACTTTTCTTACAATTTTGGATTAGCCGGTCGTAAAGGTGCCTCAAAAGGATTGGCACCCTGCACTTTTAATTTTCTTCGATATAATTTGTCTTTGCAGGTTACATATAGGGTATCAAAACCAGCCCCTCCAAAACACAGATTAGAACAATTGCCAAACGGCAAAGGTAGTATCGCATTTACGCGGCCTGTTTGATCCAATACTTGAATACCCATTTTTGTTGTCACATAAACCCTGCCATCTTTATCACATTTAATTCCATCTGCCCAAGCATTGTCATCGGAGTCTGGCACATGTAACCAGCCATACTTTTGTTTATTGGTAAGGCTTCCATCCGGTTGTATAGAATAGATCCAAACCCAATGAGAAGTTGATTCTGTAATATAGATTTGTGTTTGATCCGGTGTAAGCGCAATCCCATTGGCGAATTTCAAACCTTCATCTACCACTATTTTTTCTCCACTCGGTCTTATCAAATAAATTTTACTGGGTTTTTCTCTGCCATCGGGCGAAGTAATGTATAAGTTACCATTGTTAGCCATTACCAAATCATTACCCACAATGTTTTCAGCTACTATGGATTCTTTTTCATTAGCATCATAACTCAATATTTGTTGGGTACCCCCTGCTACCACATATCTTTTACCATCATACCCAAAACAAGTGCCACTGCTTTTTTTAGCATCCAAAGGCAATGTTGTCAATTTGCCATCTATTCCTATTTTATAGGTTTTGGATCTGGGAATGTCCTGATAAAAAACTTCGCCTTTTGCATTAACAGCTGATCCCTCTAAAAAAGCATATCCTTCTCCCACCAACTCCCATTCATTTTTGGGCAAAAGGATATCTGATAAAAATTGATTTTTAGAAATACCTGATTGAATTGTTTTTGGCCAATCCTTCCAAAGCCATCGCATTACATCAGGAAAAATAGAAGTTCCTTGTTTACCATTATGACCATCTTCACCCCAAATATGTTTTAATTCATAACCTGCAAAACTTAGCGCACGTTCTATGGTTTCATTTGCTTTCCACCAATCACCGGCATAAATATTTAAATCATTAGTCCCATCTTGTAAATAAATTCTAATCGGGTTAGGCGCTGTTTTTCTAACCAAAGTTGAATACCTGTCACCACCACGAAGGCCCACATAAGTGCCTATTGCACTAAATACCCTGGAGAATTCATTTGGTCTTTCCCAGGCAGCAGTAAAAGCACATATAGCCCCACTACTTGATCCCCCGATTGCTCTATCGTTTCCATTTTTAGATAACCGTATCATTCGGCCGTCCGATGTTCTTTGTTTTTCTACTTCAGGCAAAATTTCTTCTAAAATAAATCTTGCATAAGCATCACCCAATCCGTCATATTCAAAACTTCGGTTAAAACGGTCGTTAGCAGCTTTCGCATTTTGTGCTAAGATGCGTCCCGGATTCACAAAAACACCAATGGTAATGGGCATTTCTTTTTGATCGATAAGATTATCAAAAACAGTAGGGGCTTTCCATTGAATTCCATCTTGGTTTACATACACACAGGCCGGTGTGGATGGATTGTATTGAAAAGGAACATACACCCAATACTCCCTAAAAGTTCCCGGAAAAATTTTTGAATCGTTGAAAGTAAACTTTAAGATTTCCCCTTTGGGTACAGCTGCCTGTTCAACAGAAGCCGAATCAACTGAATAGTTGATGACGGATGTTTGAGAATACAAATAAGTTTGTAATAGGATCAATAATAAAAGAAGACTTCTTTTCATACTTCCCAAATTGAATGTTGAGTACTAATGTATTGAAAATTAATTCCCAATCCATATATTTAATAAAGGTACATTTAGGAATGACTCTTTTTCTGTCAATTAATATCTGAAGTGTTTCTATTTGTAATGATTATTAATGAAACTTTTCTGATACATAAACTGTGAATAGTTAATACAATTGAAAATGATAAAAAAAATAGTGTTCCTAATAGCAATCTTGAGTGTAACATGGGCATTCAATCCCAAGGATAGAACTTGGGTGGCAATAGGGGATTCAATCACTTATTTAAATGAACATTTAGATGAATCCGACAATAGAATTACCAAAGGTTATATGACTAGGGTGGTAGATCAATTGCCCAATATTCATTACATCAATCAAGGACACAATGGCTGGACGGCCGTTAAAATAGCCACTGAAATAGAAAATCTGGGTTTGGTAAAAGCAGATATATATTCTATTTTTTTAGGCACCAATGATTGGTGGGGTGGTAAACCGTTAGGTACGATGAATGATTATCAAAATCAAACAGGTACCAATACAGTTTTTGGGTCATTTAGAATCATCATTAATAAACTCAGAATACTCAATCCAAATGCAAAAATTATTTTAATTACCCCTATGCAAAGAGTTGATTTTGTTTATTTTAAAAACTTTACAAACAATGCGTTTGGTTCTTATCAACCAAAGAATAATCAATCATTAGAACAATTTGCGGAAGCCATCATTGAAATCGGGAGATCTGAAAAAATATTGGTGATTGATTTATATCACAAAAAAGGGATGGATCATAAGAACTTAGTAAAATTTAAGTACCTGAAAGATACGGCTACCGGTAAATACCATCAATATCCATATCCGGCATTTATTGGAATTCCATTTAACCCCAAAACGGATGAATACCCTTATCCAAAAGCAGCCATGGATATTACGTACGATGGTTTACATCCTTCGGATAAAGGATATGCAATCATTGCGGACATGTTAGTGAAGGTTTTGAGGAAATAAGTGTAGAGTAGTCAGGAATTAAAAGGCTTTAGTTGATAAGATAGAAAAATTCCTAGCTTCTATCTATTGATTCAAGATTTTCGCTCATCGGTATCGAAATATCTCATATTAAAAAAGGCCTGATATAATCAGACCTTTTTGTGACCGCGTTATCCGCCTAGGCGGAAAACCTAAAACCCCCTCATCTGTAGTGAGGTACTTCCTCCAAGGCGGATTGAGCTACGCTTTAAGTTTCTGCTTTAACCAATCTCTTCCTTTTCCTGATTTGAAAAATTTCTCTCTTGCCATTGCTTCTGACCTAGAATTGAACACTTCAAAATAAACAAGTTTCCATGGCAGGTATTTACTGGTATAATTTACTAACCCAGCGTTATGTTGGACTATTCTAGTATCAAGATCCTCTGTTGAGCCTTTATATAGGTGTCCATTAATGTCAGATTTCAAAACGTATGTGTAAAACATGATGTAAATTAAAAAAGGCCTGATATAATCAGACCTTTTTGTGACCGCGTTAGGATTCAAACCTAAAACCCCCTCATCCGTAGTGAGGTACTCTATTCAGTTGAGCTACGCAGCCATTATCTTAGTTGCATTCCCTATTAAAGGGCTGCAAATATACTAGCTAAAAGAGAATTGGCAAAACCCAATCTAAATTTTTAGGTAATTAATCTTGTTCATAAATTCCGGCAGCAGTTTTTTCTGTCAGCTTTTTGGGTAATAACCAAACAAAAAATGTACCCAATTGATTAATGAAACCCGTAATGATCTCTGTTTTTTGGGCAAACATGGCCTTTACTGCCAGTTTTGCAACAGCCGATGGGGTCATATTCAATTTTTCGCCTGCCTTGATTGCTTTTTTGCCCACTTTGGCTCGATTGGCAAAATCTGTATCCGTTCCACCCGGACTAACTGCTGTAACTGATACATTCGAATTTCTTAATTCATAATGTAATCCCCGACTAAAACTGAGCAAAAATGACTTACTGGCTGCATAAACCGTTAAACCCGGAACCGATTGGTAGGCTGCTGCACTTACAATATTCAAAATATAACTTTTCCTCAGTTTTTTTAATGCGGGAAGTAATAAAATAGACAATTCTACCGGTACAGTCATATTCACTTGCATCATATCTCTATGTTCTTGAGCCGAATACTGTTCAAAAGGTCCGCTAAGCCCATAGCCTGCATTGTTTACCAATATATTTACCGGATAGTCTTTATCTGCTATCCATGAAACTATTTGCTGAGATGCACCAACAGAAGACAAATCCAATGCAAGAAAATCTACATTGATCGCATATTTATCTGTCAGCTGGGTAGACAATTCTTTCAGTAAATCTTCAGTTCTGGCAACCAACAAAAGGTTATAGTGCCGAGCTGCCAGTTCTTCAGCAATGGATTTGCCAATTCCTTTACTGGCGCCGGTAATAAGTGCGTAGGTCATTGTGTAAAATTAGTAATAAAGACTGGAAGTCGGTAAGTCAGGAAGTCCGAAAGTCACTGTATGTGGTTCATTCAAAATAAGACTCATTTTATTGAAATATAAAAGGTCAACTTTCGTTGACCTTTTGCAAAAAAATAGTAGAATTAGTGATGAACTTTACGGGTAAAACGGTGATAGAATGGCGTTTTACTATTTTCATCTTTGGGTTTATATTTTCCGGTCACAAATGGAATGTACATCACCCTTCTGCGGCTTTCTTCGCCAAATTTAGGTGATTGCTTCACCCTATGCCATAATCGACCGTCATGCACCGATAAATCGCCGGGATGGAGATCAAATCCCACTTCACGGTTATCATCATTGTTATCAATAAAATATTTTTTGCCGAAAAGTAATTTTAATACATTTTGTTTATGGGTACCGGGTAAAACGCGTAAGCCACCATTCTCAAATTTACAATCGTCTAAATGGATACCTACATTTAGCATAGGCATAATTTTCTGTCCCAAAAACAAGTCCCTAGGAGCATCAGTATGCCAGCCCATTTGGGTAAATGTACTACTAGGTGTATTGATATAGTTATTGATTACCAGCCCATCTTTTTCATTTTCAGCTATACGGCCTTCATAAGGGTTCAAAAAATCCATTAAAGATTTTAAGCGAGGTTCTTCCAGTAAATTATGCAAATCATCGCTATACAATGATGTAAAACATAGACGCTGGATGGTTTTGTTGCCATTTTCGTCTTTTCCAAATTTTAGGGGTATTCCGTTCACTTTATCACGCTCTTCATCAAGCCAAAGTTTTTCAAGGCGTGTGAACTCATTTATGTATTTGACTACTTTTTCTTTGCTGATGAAATTTCTGAATACAATAACGCCATGTTCATCAAAAAAATCTATTTGTTCCTGTGTTACAGTATCCCCCAGCTGAAAATTACTTTCCCATTTTTTCATTCTTACACTATTACGTTTATTATTCTTGTAATGTTAAATAATTATTACAAAAATGTTATGCTAATAAGCTGGCAAATCTAAGGAATTTAAATAGAGTTTTTACCTTGTTAAAGTATAATAGGTTAATTTACACTATTTATTAAGATAATTTTTATTATGATGTCAAAATCATTTTGTATAGTTAT
The DNA here is from genome assembly GCA_031417635.1 of Bacteroidota bacterium. Lineage (GTDB taxonomy): Bacteria > Bacteroidota > Bacteroidia > Chitinophagales > Chitinophagaceae > Sediminibacterium. The sequence continues at coordinate 10,606 of JANOVY010000133.1, forward strand.
CCTTGTTTTTGGGCCTATTTATGACGTTTTTTCTCAAAAGGACTCGCTTAAAAGCAAAAAATTGCTCATTTTGCCTGTTATTTCCAGATCTATTGAAACGGGCTGGTCATTTGGTTCAGTCGGTTCATTCACTTTTCAATTATCCAAAAAAGATACTACCTCAAGAACGTCGAATTTGCAAGCAATTATTTTGTATTCAACTAAAAAACAATTAGTTACGGCAATTAATGGGTCACAATATTTCGATAAAGAGAAATATGTCTTAAATGAACAGTTTTCTTACAGTTCATTTCCTGATAAGTTTTGGGGTATAGGAAAAAATACGCCAGATTCTGCTGAAGAGCCTTATAAATTTAATCAATATTACGTCTATCTGCATTTATTAAGAAAGGTTGCCCCCAATTTTTTTGTTGGGTTGTTATATGAAAGGCAAAAGGTATGGGATGTTACTTATGTGACTGGCGGATTGATGGATCAACAAAATGTTCAGGGAAGATATGGTTATTTGGTATCGGGATTGGGCACTAGTTTAACATACGACAGTCGAAACCATGCATTTGCCCCCGATAAAGGATTCTTTGCCCAAATTTTATTTAACCATTTTGACAAGTTTTGGGGATCGGATTATAATTATAACAGCATCGTTATAGATTTTAGGAAATACATTGCACTGCGGAAAATGCAGGTAATTGCACTTCAATTGTTTAGTTTCAATAATACCGGAAAAGAAGTACCTATTCGAAGTTTGGCATCATTTGGGGGTGCTAGCAAAATGCGTGGTTATTATGAAGGAAGATATAAAGATCAACAACAAATGTTCCTTCAAGCCGAGTATCGTTTTAGGATTTATCGTCGCTTTGGGGCTGTTGCATTTGGAGGACTAGGAAATGTAAGCAGCACTTTCTCTGATTATACGCTACATAATGCAAAGTATTCTTACGGCGGAGGTTTGCGATTTGCATTAAGCAAAAAAGAAAAACTAAACATAAGAATAGATTATGGTATGGGACATGGAATCAATAATGGGTTCTATTTGCAAATTGGTGAAGCGTTTTAACCTCCTACCTCAGGAAACCTATTTTTCAATTGTAGACAAATTTTCTATTTCTGCTAAACGCTCAAATTTTTGTGATTATTTTTCCAATTCTAAACATTAGATACGTAAAAATAATCGCGCCAACTACATCAATCGTGTAATGTATGTGTTGGATTAATACAAAAGAACCAATCAAAATGGTAGCACAAAATGCGACTATTTTATCATTTTTTTTCTGCAGACTTAAAAACATAAAAAACTGAATAGAGGTATGACCTGAATAGAATAGGTCTTTTTTTATAAACTTATCTATCCCTCCATAAAATATATTCGCTAATGGATCATTCAAAGGAATTAATCCATTGGGAGGATTTAATGGGAAAGCGGTAATTGTAATAAGTCGTGAAAAATATATCAAGGATATACACCAAACTGCGAGAACAAATAAATAGGGGTCTTGATAACATCTTCGTGCATAAAATAATGACATAGACCAAATAACAATAAAAGTAGGGATAGACACATCAAAAGTTGGGATCCATTCTAAAAAAGGATCAGCCAAAAAAGCACCTTCTCTTTTTTCGATGATAGCAAAAAAAAATGGCAAAAAAATCAATATACCGGATAATAAAAGAATTCCAACAATTGTCAAAATTCTAAATTTGGGTATTCCCCAGGCTGACTTCCATTTACCGGCAATCGTTTGCTTAACTTGAGTTTGCGTATTTTCCATCCGTTACAATATCGTTACCTGCCTGCTTTTTTTGTACATTAATAATGCCATCTAACAAATGCCTCTATTGCGGCATATTTTGTCATACCCAATGCAGCATACAAACTAGCCGTATTCCCATTTCTGTCTTCTGCCCTTTGCCAAAATTCACGGCTATCCGTTCCTTGAAAAGGAACCATGTCTTTTTGTGATTGGTGAATAAAAATACCTAACCTTTTTTTAATTACTTGATTGGGACTCATGGGGATAGCCATTTCTATTTCAGAAATGTCCCATTCTTGCCAAGCTCCTTTATATAACCAAACCCAACAATCTTTAATCCATGGTTCACCGGCTGCTTTTAGTCTTCGTAAACTTTCGAAAATTATTTCCAAACAAACCTTATGTGTACCATGTGGATCAGCCAAATCACCGGCACAATATACTTGGTGTGGTTTTAGTTTTTTTAATAACTCCATGGTGATTTGAATATCAGCTTCACTCATTGGCATTTTATCTATGGCGCCTGTTTCATAAAAAGGAAGGTTCATAAAATGACAACGATCTTCTGTTAACCCCACATATCTGCATGTGGCTTTCGCTTCACATCTTCTAATCAATCCTTTGATAGACCGAATTTCAGCGGTATCTGTTTGGTCTTTTTTCTTGTTGGCGATATAATTTCTTGCAGCTGTCAAAATTTCTTGGCTTTTTTGATTATCAATGCCAAATAAGTCTTCAAATCCAACTGCAAAATCAATAAAACGGGTAACAAATTCGTCTGCTACAGCAATGTTTCCACTTGCTTGATATCCTACATGTACTTCATGTCCTTGGTCGTGTAAACGCATAAAAGTTCCACCCATACTAATAATGTCGTCGTCTGGATGTGGTGAGAATATTAAACACCTTTTCGGGTGAGGAGCACTTCTTTCAGGGTGTGCAGGAATGATTGCATCCGGCTTTCCTCCGGGCCATCCTGTAAGCGTATCACGGAGCATATAAAAAACCTGAAGGTTTATTTCATAAGCATCTCCTTTTTCAACCAAAAGGTCGGACAAACTGTTCTCAATATAATCATCTGGTGATAAGCTTAACACGGGCTTATTCAACTTAAGAGACATTTGAACAACCGCTCTTTTAATCATAGAAGGTGTCCAAATACATTCTCCGGTTAACCAAGGAGATTTGATACGTGAAAGATCCGCAGAAGCTGCTTCGTCTACAATAAAAGTACAATCATTGTGTTGTTGTAAAATACTCGCCGGAATTTGCTCCGTAACATTGCCCTCTGTGGATTTGGCGACTATGGCAGATTTCTGTCCCCAACCCATCAATAAGATACGTTTTGCCTGTAAAATTGTACTGATACCCATGGTAACGGCAAGTCTGGGTACTTTGGCAATGTTTTCAAACTCATATGTATTAGCCATACGAGTTGTATTATCAAGATTTACTAATCGGGTTTTAGAGAAAATGCTTGACCCCGGCTCATTAAAACCAATATGACCATTTAGACCAATACCTAAAATTTGAAGGTCTATTCCACCACTTGCTTCAAATGCTGCTTCATAGGCAGCACAGTATTTTTTAATCTCGTCTTTAGGCCAACTACCATCCGGTATGTTAATATTGGCAGGATCTATATCAACATGACTGAATAAATGCCTGTGCATAAAGCTCCAATAACTTTGATAAGCATTTTTATGAATAGGATAGTACTCATCAAGATTAAAGGTGACTACATTTTTAAAACTAAGTCCTTCTTCTCGATGCATTCTAACGAGTTCGGCATACAATTCAATTGGGGTGCCTCCTGTTGCCATACCCAAAACCACTTTCTCTTTTGTTTGGCTTTTTTCCCGGATTAGCTTTGCTATTTCATTGGCTACAAATTTTGACCCCTCTGCAGAGGTTGGAAAAATTTTAACGGGAATTTTTTCAAAGGAATCTTCCATGTAATGCGTTGATTTTTGATTGTGTAAAAGTACAGGCTCTTTTATTGTCGAAAAATAAATAAATGATAAAAAACAAGCTTATAAATATATTATTTCCATTATTCTTTATTTCAATACCGGTAAAATGATTTTAGACTTATTATGATAAATTCTGATATTTTCTTTTTGAAAATCAGCATCTTTTGCATGATATATATCTGTAAATATTTGCGGGTTTCTATCAACCAATGGAAACCAACTGCTTTGTATTTGAATCATGATTCGATGTCCTTTTTTAAAAGTATGTCCTATATCCGGCAAAGAATATTTCACTTGTGTGGGTTGATTGGGCACAAATGGCTCAGGTTTTTCAAAACTGTTGCGAAATTTTCCACGCATGATTTCACCTCTGACTAACATTTGGTAACCATTCATTTCATATTCTTTTTTGGATGGGATGGCATATTTGAAGTCATCTGGAAATACATCAATCAATTTTACTACAAAATCGGCATCCGTAGAACTGATACTTACTGTCAAATCTGCAATTAAACTTCCCCCCACTGTTAAATCATCTTTCAGTGTTTCAGAACTAAAAACCAATACATCCGGTCTTCTAGCGGCAAAACGCTGATCATCTGTCATATATTCTATTGTGCGGCCGGCATGAACATCTTCGGTATAAGGTACCGGCTTCGAAGGATCGCTGGTGTATTCAGCATATGAGGAAACAAAGCCTTTTGTTTCTGTAAAACTAAGCACCCCATTGTTTTGAAGATACAGATTTTGGGCACTGCTATTCATGGGAGGCCATTTGGGAAATTGTTTCCATTCATTGCTTCCCGAGAAAAAAATATTGGCCTCTTTTATTTTTTCAATTGACCCTTTACCGGTAAGATAATATTGAAAGAAAGGAAATTCTATATTCTCTTGATACCATTCACTGGTATTACTTCCAAATTGAACGTTTCCTAACTGGCTGCCATCTCTTGCTCCCCATTGTCCATGATACCATGGCCCCATCACCAACTTATTATTGTTTTTTGTTTTTTCTTCGATTGCCTTATAGAGGTTCCAGGCACCGAAACAATCTTCTGCATCAAATAATCCACCTACAACAAGTGTTGCAATATCCGAAGAAATCTTTTGCACATAATTCCTGTCATTCCTAGCTTTCCACCAATTATCATAAACCGGATGATTCATAAGTTCATTCCAGAAAGCGATACTATCGCCCATGAGCTTTGTAAGTTTTGGCAATGTCCCATTGCGTAAAAAGAATTCGTAATTATCTGCAATCGGGAATGAAAACCCGGCTGGTCCTACCGTGGTTGGTTTTGGGCGAGGTTTGCCGAATCCTGTGTAAAAACCAAAAGCGTCCATCATCATAAAAGCACCATTGTGATGAAAATCATCACCTATAAACCAGTCGGTTACCGGTGCTTGCGGACTAACTGCTTTAATAGCAGGATGATTGCTTAAAGCGGCCATTGCAGCATAAAAACCCGGATACGAAGTGCCCAATACACCCAATTGATTATTATGATTGTCAATATTCTTTACTAACCAATCTATCGTATCGTAGGTGTCACTCGCTTCATCAATATCAGCCATTGATTTTTTATCAGGGTTGTAAGGTCGAACATCTACAAAACTTCCTTCACTCATCCATCTCCCACGAACATCTTGTTGAACATATATATAATTCTCTTTAAAGTAATGCTTTCTTGGGCTATACCAGATGGCGGAAAATTTCAACTCTCCATAAGGGGCACAAGAATAGGGGGTTCTTGTCATCAAAAATGGGTGTTTCTCATTTTTGTCTTTGGGTATATAAATGGCAGTAAAGAGTTTGACGCCATCTCGCATTGGGATGTATACTTCTTTTTTTGAATAACTATTTACAATCCAAGAAGAATCCGGATTTTGACAAAATAGGGTGATGGGGATGAATAAAAGGAAAAAGCCGGTTGATATTTTCATAGGTTTCATTTAGGCAGGTTGAAAATAAAAAAGATTCCTGTGTTTTCAGGAATCTTTTTTATTTACTGTCATTTGGCAGACTAAACCACGGTTGTTAATTTAATTATATTGGTAGGCAGGTGAAGATCAATTGGCGTACTTCCGGTATTTACTACCAAATCTCCTGAATTAATAAACCCGCGTGCTTTTAATATATCAATTTGATCTCTAATGATCTCATCAAGACTTTCTTCCTCCGCATAATAAAAGGCTCGAACACCCCAGCTTAAGCTTAATTGATTGACCAATGTTCTTTCTTTTGTAAAAATATAAAGAGGGGAATAAGGTCGATAACTGCTTAACATGAAGGCGGTATAGCCACTTTGTGTCATACCAACCAATGCCTTGGCCTCAACATCATCCGCAATTTTACAGGCATTGTAACAGATAGCATCACTATGAAAAGAAGGGGAGTGGGCTTGTGGCTTTAAATCTTCTGAACGGTTATATCGATATTCTTTTTTCTCAACTTCAGCAATAATTTTCCGCATCGTTTCTACCACCAAAACAGGGTGTTGACCGGCAGCCGTCTCCCCACTAAGCATAACTGCGTCTGCCCCTTCTAATACTGCGTTGGCTACATCTGTAATCTCGCTACGATTGGGTTTTACCCTGTCAATCATACTTTCCATCATTTGTGTGGCAACAATAACCGGTTTTGCTCGATGTATACATTTACGAATGAGTTCTTTTTGGATTAATGGAATTTTCTCAACAGGCAATTCAACACCTAAATCGCCTCTTGCTACCATGATACCATCGCTTTCTAGAATGATATCTCTAATGTCTAGCAATGCTTCCGGTTTTTCAATTTTGGCAATAATCTTGGTTTTACTTTTTTTCTCATCTAATTTGCTCCGTAGAATCACAATATCTTTTACACTTCTAACAAAACTTAAGGCTACCCAATCGCATTTCTGTTCAATAATGAATTCGAGATCTACCAAGTCTTTTTCTGTAAGGGCTGGCAATGAAATTTTGGTGTCGGGTAGATTAATCCCTTTTTTTGAAGATAAGATTCCCCCAAGGGTCACCAATACTTTAACATCCCCATTTTTTTCAATGCCTACTACTTTCACTTCAATTTTACCATCATCAATCATGATAACATTGCCCATCACAACATCCCCGGCTAAATTTGGATAAGAGACATATATTTTTTCTAATGTCCCAATACATTTTTGATTGGTGAAAGTTAATATATCACCGGACTTTACATCCAAAGCATTGTTTTCAATTTCACCAACCCTAAGTTTAGGACCCTGTAAATCAGCAAGTATAGCAATATTGTATGGCTCTGTTTTATTAATGTTTCGAATATGTTCAATAATTGAAAGCTTGTCTTCATGACTACCATGAGAAAAATTCAATCTAAAAACATTTACCCCGGCTTTTACCAATGCCAATAGCATATCATAAGTATCACAAGCCGGTCCCACTGTTGCTACGATTTTAGTTCTATGATTAATATGGGTAACGCCCGCTTGTTTATCCATTTCCTTGTGAAAGTACTTATCAAGATTTTTTGACATTATATAACTATTATTTTAGTGAGGAAATATTGTACGCTTAGCTGGCAAGAATTTTAACAATTTTAAACCAATCATCTGATATTTTTTGTTTCGCCTTAACCGCATTATCAAGCGGTGTGTAATGTAATTTATTATTTAGAATACCCACCATAACATTGTGCTTACCGTTGATCAAGCATTCTACTGCATGATAGCCCATCCGGCTGGCAATTAAGCGATCTAAACAACTTGGAGATCCACCTCGTTGAATATGACCCAAAATACAAACTCGAATATCAGTTGAGGGTAATCTTTCTTTAACAATTGCGGCTATTTCATTTCCACCTCCAAATTCATCACCCTCTGCAACTACAATTAGGTTAACTAATTTCTTACGTTTTTCCTTTTCAGTAAGTGAAGAAATCAATTCTTCAATATCTGTTTTGGTTTCAGGTATTAATATGTTTTCAGCACCCGTAGCGATGCCACTATGTAAAGCAATGTAACCGGCATCCCTTCCCATTACTTCCACTATAAATAAACGATCATGTGCATCTGCCGTATCCCTTATTTTATCAATGGCTTCTACGGCTGTATTCACTGCAGTATCAAACCCAATGGTAAAATCACTTCCTGCAATGTCTTTGTCGATGGTACCGGGCAATCCAATACAAGGAATATCAAATTCTGAACTGAATTTTTGGGCTCCTCTGAAACTTCCATCACCTCCAATAATTACCAAAGAATCGATACCTCTTTTCTTTAAGTTCTCAAATGCAGTTTTTCTGCCTTCATATTCCATAAATTCTTGACAACGGGAAGTTTTTAGTATTGTTCCACCCCTTTGTATGATATTGGCCACCGACCGAGAATTCATAGGAATGATATCATCTTCCACCATTCCACTATAACCACGCATGATGCCAAAAATTTCCAAACCATGATAAATGCCGGTTCTCACAACTGCTCTAATAGCAGCATTCATCCCCGGCGAATCACCGCCTGATGTCATTACCCCAATTTTCTTTATATTTTTTGATGACATATATTATAAAAATTCATTATTATTTTATAAAAAAATATTGCTAAATAAATGAACTACCCATTGTGTATTGATTACACAAGTTCCAAAAATAAGCTTTTGAAAATAAATGACAATTTAATAAATACAATTGGAGATTTTTTGTCCTTTATTGCTTCGTAAAGGCTTCTACTATGACTATTCTGTGATTTCATACAAAAACAAAACACATTGTTTTTGAGAATATGTTAAATAATTGTTGCCCCCAATAAAAAAATATACTAGAAAAATGTAAATAGTTGTCACAATTACTAACGTCTGTTAGTAATCAAATGATTGGAAAAGTCCTTTCCTCATACATCAATATTTTAACACTTTTGAAAGCCACCCATGCTGAAATGTTTTCAGTAATGCTAAAAATATATTTAGTAAATTGTTATTATCAGTTCTGCTTCAAAAGCGTCTACAATGGCAACCTATTTTCAAACATACACTAGCAATCGATTTCAAAAACTTAATCATCATTTACAAGCATTTGAAAAAAAAGCAGATGAATCCCATTTACATGAAATTAGAATTGAGTTAAAAAAAGTTTTAACAATTATGTCATTTTATATTTATTTACATGATAACAAACTTGTAAAGAAAACTTTTCTTTCCTATCAATCAATCTTTCACAAAGCAGGAAAAATTAGAGAAGATCAACTGTTGGATATGTGGCTGTATAAGTGTAAACTAAAGTCTTTACAAAAAATCATTTTCAGTAAAATGGAAATTGAAATAAAAGTAATTAAATTCCAAAAAGATTCAAAAGCTTTCAATAAATCCATCAAGAAAGGCAAGAACGTATTCGAAAAATACGGGAAAGACACCAATGAAGCTGAGATTCAAAAATACATTAATGTCATTAAAAATAATATCCGGATTTCATTGTTTTCAATTCCTCCCTCTGATCAATGGCATTTACTTCGTAAAGAATGTAAGAAATTAATTTTTGCGATTGGTTGGTTTGATAATAATAGTAAAGTACAAAACCCGGATAATATTTTTACGAAGTTGCAGCGTGAAATTGGAACATGGCATGATAAAAAAGTTATGTTGAGGTCAATACTACACAAGAAAGAGCAGCACACAAATAAATGTAAAATACCAATAAGCTTTTCTATGGCACGGATTAAACTGATTCGTTCAATTCGGTATAGTGAAAATAAAATTGCAACCCAACTAGCGCAAGCTGCCAAAATAACCAGACAGAATAAATTTTTAAAATAGACAACCTAATTCACGCCTAAAAATACCTCAGCCATCATACATCTTGCACTGCCTCCACCATTCGTTTCTATGGTGGTTATGTCTGAATGAATAATGGAATTGTATTTTTCTAAGTCGGCAATTTGTTGTTTTGTTAAACTTTTAAATGCTTGAGATGACATCACTAGAAATTTTTCTCCTTCAATATTATGTACTTGTAACATATTCCCTGCAAAATGATTCATTTGATCGTAACTGATTTCAATTATTTGTTTATTCGTTTTATGTAAACAATGGATGATTGTTTCTTTTTCCAATTCATTTTTTATTGATTCCAAACAGATCACCACATATAAATCTGCCACACACATCATCACATTTGTATGATAGATAGGTTGATTCTCCACATCTACTGAAGTAAATATTAGCGGTTGGTAACCTGAAAGCTTACAAAATTCATGTAAAATGGCAATGTCTGTCCTAGGAGATATGCATGCATATGCAATCTTATTAACTCGATCTAATACCATACTACCCGTTCCTTCAAGGAATGCATTTTCCAATTCGTGCATACTGAGATCAATCGTTTGATGAACTTTAAATTTTGTATGTATGATATTCAGCACATGTTCTTTTCTTTCCTTTCTTCTGTTAACTGCAAACATTGGATATAGAAAAATAGTTCCGTTTTCATCAAAGGAAATCCAATTGTTTGGAAAAACAGAATCGGGAGTATGTGGTTCCGGCGTGTCGTTGATAACTGTTACGTCAATGCCCTTATTTCGCAGTTTTTCAATAAAATGAATAAATTCTTGCAATGCCTTTTCTTGCAGGGGTTCGTCAACCTGTTTTAATTGAAAACTATTATTAACAGCAGTTTCAGCATTAAAGTCAAACTTAACAGGTTTGATCATTAATAGGTGAGAAGTATGTTGCATTTATGTATTTATTTTATGGATATTATTTTTCAATCGGTTCTCGCCAAATTGGCATACTCATGCAATGAAAGCCTCCTCTTGCTCTAGATAGCTCTGCAGAAGGCATCAAAATAAGTGTGTCTGTTATTGATTCTACTTGAATGACCCCCGATTCTAATTTTTCTAATAACTCTTTTACATGTATTATCTGAAAACCGGCATTTTTAAACGCTTCAATGGTTTTATCATTTCTGTCATAACCTAATACGACACCTTCTTTCAAAGCCAATAAATTACAGGAATCAGTCCATTGTTCACGGGCATTGTAGGGGAATTCATTATTTCCGGAAAACAGAAATCTCACTTCATTTTCACAGTTCAAATCATTTTTGCTGATATCAACCAATAAATCTTCAAGACTATCAAACGAAACAGGATTTTCAGGACACTTTTTATGAAACTGGAGAATTTTAATCTTTTCTTCTTTTTTAATTTCAAGTATTCGTTCGATTACGTTTTCATCCTCATGTTTGACTGCCTTTCTAGAAAAGTTACCAAGCATCACCCATACATCTCGTTTCACTTGTGTGAAAATGGTATCGATATGCATGTAATCTCTTTTTTTAGGGATCTTAATGATTGTAACCTTATCCATTAAACCTTTTTCAAAAATTACATTGGTTATCCTCACTGCGGCTTCAGCGGATGTACGTTCACTAACGCCGACTAAAAGATGATTTTCACTAACCACCATAATGTCGCCCCCTTCAAGCGTTACCTTTCTTTCGTCTTCTTCCTTGGGTATTAAAAAGCTATGGTTTGAGTCGGCCAATTCAATCATGTTTTGTTGATAATTCGAAAACAAAGGGTGGTGAAAGAAAATATATTTGGCCAATAAAGCCTCACGTGTTCTTGCTTTTTTGGCCGGCTTATTCAATAAAACATGGTCTTTGATGGTAATTCCGATATCTCTGGTGAAAATAAAATTTGGAATGGGCGCAAAAAGCAGTATTTTATCATTAGAAGTGCCGGATACAAATGTTTTTGCCAATTCAGCTGGCGAATAATGATGCAATTGGTTTTGAATTTCATAGGTACACCCTTCAATGGCACATACGGATGCGACTAGTTTATCCAGAATATCACTATTTTCTAAAACTTCCGCAAGAAGCCATTGCAGTTCAATCACCTTATCGGAACGAAAGAAATCACTGTGTTCGGGTTTATAAAAATTTCGATTCGATTCTTCCGCATCAATTTTTGCCAGTTTCCCTTTTATTTTGGAAGGATCTAGAAAATACAATAACACTTTTGTATAAAAATCATACTCGTTTTTTCGGATGGTTTCTAAATGTACTATGTCTTCAAATAACCAATCCTGGGCTTTGGAGGGAACCACTTTACCCAAACCACTGTCTGGGCTATGTACCAACAAACGTTTTAAAGTCCCTACTTCTGAACTTACAGATAATTTATTATCCATACAATATCAATTGAAATTTAAGTTAACTAATCAAGAAATCTAGGTAAATGAGGTAACCATTACTCAATGGTCGGGCATTGAATTCAACCCCCTGTACATCCAGGCGAAATGGGCTGTTAACATCGATTTTGTAGTACAATGACACATAAATGGACGTGCAAGTTACAACTTTCTATCCAAAGGGTTGATTCCGTTAATTTTTCCCTTTGAACCGATCATTTTAAATCTTACAAACATTTCTTCTTGATACCAGTTCTCTTTCCTTGTTTTTTGAATAACTTTCGCATGATCCTGCATCTGGTAAGCAAACATTTTCATCTGTGCCTTTGATTCCCAAATACTGAATGTTGCTTGTTTTATCAAAGGCACTTCACCAATGCCAAAAGAAGTGATGAATCCGGGCGCATTGGCCATTTGAGCAGCGATAGAATCTACATGACTCCAAAAATGTTTCAGTTTGCTTATTCGAATCGTTGCACGGGTTAAAATGGCAATGGGCCCTTCATAATCTGATTGCTTGGGAATATTGCCAAAACATTTTTTTCCATCCCAGGTTCCATGGCCCTCAATAGGTTCTAACAAAATTGTCCATTTTTCACAATGAAAAAAACGCCACCATTCTGTAAGGAAAGTAGGGGTTTGGCGTTTGGTGTTTGAATATAGAATATCATTACTTTGATCAATAAACACTTCTAAAATGGCCCATTGACGCCAATCGGGTATCATGTCGAATGTTCCATTTCTGCCTGACCCCATCAATTTCCAGAAATGGTTATTATTGAGCCATAAAGGGAGCCTAAAAATTGCCATCGACAATAAACCGGCCCATCCCAGCCATTTCGGATATCGAACTATTGTGATTGAACAAATCATGAACTAAAATAGGTGGTTTAGGCAATATTCCACTACCCAATGAAATTAAGGTTGTTTAACAAATAGAATCTTTCTAATTTGCTAATATGAATCTACTAATCATCAACATTCATCATCTGGTAAATGTTCGAACTACATCCACAATTTTGCGAGGCAAGGATTTGGCAGATTTGCCTATGATTGAAAATGCTTTTTTGCGAATAGAAAATGGGCTGATTAAGGATTTTGGCGATATGTCAGCAGCTGATGTAAACAATTCTTCATTTCAAATAATGGATGCCAAAGGAGCCAGTATTTTGCCTTCCTGGTGTGATAGTCACACACACTTGGTTTTTGCCGACAGCCGCGAAAATGAATTTGTTGATAAATTAAAAGGGAAGAGCTATGCTGAAATTGCTGCAAATGGAGGTGGAATTTTACATTCAGCCAAAAAACTAAATGAAGCTTCTGAAGAATTGCTATTTGAAATGGCTTGGCAACGCTTACAAGAGCTGATGAAATTGGGAACGGGTGCTATTGAAATTAAGAGTGGCTATGGACTTACCGTAGAAGGGGAATTAAAAATGTTACGGGTAATCAAAAAACTAAAAGCCGCTTCACCCATTCCTGTAAAAGCAAGCTTTTTAGGTGCACATACCTATCCTTTAGCATACAAAGAAGATCATCAAGGCTATATCGATCTGATTATTCATGAAATGCTGCCCAAAATTGAAGCGGAGAATTTAGCAGATTATATTGATGTCTTTTGTGAAAACGGATTTTTCAATGCAAATGAGACTGAAAAAATATGTAGGGCAGGAATAGCTATTGGACTTCAGCCTAAAATCCATGCGAACCAACTACATTTATCAGGTGGAACACAAGTTGGCGTAAAACTTGGGGCAGTTTCAGTTGATCATCTTGAAACAATGGACGAAAACGCTATCCATTCCTTAGCAAATTCCAATACTATTGGAACTTTGCTGCCTACGGCTGCCTTTTTCCTTAGAATGCCATTTCAGCCTGCTAGGGCTTTACTAGATGCAAATTGTGCCATTGCACTTGCTTCAGACTTCAATCCGGGTTCAAGCCCCAGCGGGAATATGAACCTGGTAGTAGCTATGAGTTGTATTCAAATGAAATTACTACCCGAAGAGGCTATCAATGCGGCGACAATAAATGGTGCTTTTGCCATGGATCTTGGCAATGAATTAGGTAGTATAACTATTGGCAAAAAAGCCAATTTGATATTAACTAGACCGATTCCTTCGATTGCTTACTTACCGTATGCATTTGGTACAAACCTGATTGACAAAGTGATGGTAAATGGTGTTTTTATTTAAACTATATTTATGGAAGGTTTTGTTTTTTGGCTCCTACATACATTCATTTTACAAAAGCTAAATTTAGATTAATGAGTCATTTCAAATTCTATCATAAACAGGATGTATTATCACAAACCAGGATTCGTAAATATGAAACCAAATTGGGCGAAAGAATTCAGGTGATTCTTGACGCAAATACTTTGGAAGCATCATTGCAGCAATCAACAGCTCAATATGTAATTTTCGGCATCCCTGAAGACATTGGCGTAAAAGCCAATTTAGGCATAGGTGGAACGGATTCGGCCTGGTTGGCCTTTCTTCAATCTTTCCTCAATATTCAAAGCAATGATTTTTTGGAAGGAAGCAATATCATGGTATTGGGTCATTTCGATTTTTCTGCTATGGAAAACCTAATTGAACAAAATGCCCATGATTTTGATGAAAAACTAGCCGCTTATCGCCATGCTGTAAATACGATTGATGATGAGGTTGAGCAAATGGTACACATGATTACCCAAAATAAAAAAATACCCATTGTCATTGGAGGTGGGCATAACAATTCATATCCATGTATCAAAGGTGCAGCCAAAGGTTTTTACAAAGCAGGGGTTATCGAACTGGCACAAATCAATGCCATTAATTTAGATGCACATGCAGATTTTAGGCCCATGGAAGGAAGACACAGCGGCAATGGTTTTAGTTATGCCGAAGCAGATGGTTACTTAGAAAAATATTGTGTGGTGGGACTTCATGAAAATTATTTACCACAAAATGTGTGGATGGATATGGTGAATAATCCCTTTATAGATTGTATAACCTATGAAGATATTTTTTTGCATGAAAAAAGAACTTTTTTGCAGGCAGTTGGTCACGCCACTTCTTTTACAGATGACACTTTATGTGGTATTGAATTGGATATGGATTGTATTGAAAATGCGTTGAGTAGTGCTTCTAGTCCGGTGGGCATTACACCAAATCACGCTCGGCAGTTTATTAGTTTTACAGCGGCTGATAGTAAAGTTGCTTACTTACACATTTGTGAAGGGGCTATTCAATTATCGGATGGCCGAATCAACGGCAGTACCGGAAAACTCATAAGCTTTTTGGTTAGTGATTTTGTGAAAGGGATGATGATTAATTGATAATAGAATATGGATCAAACTTTTTTTTGAACAATATTACTTTATCTATACATCAATTTTTAGACTCTAATAACATGATTTTTTCGAAAACGGATTCATATTCTTTGTCTAATTCTTCACATTTCGATTTTGCTAGTTTATAATCTGTTTCAATTGTTACAAACTTAATTTTATCAGAATAATTTGCCGGATCACCTAATGCAGATTCAAGGCTAAGTTTTTTCTCTTTGGCTTTTTGTATGGCTATTTCTATTATACCTAAATTACGTTGTTCTTTTTGTAATTCTTTTTGAATCTCTTTATTGATGGTATTATTTGCGGTATTATTTTTCGAATTTTGTTGAGAAGTATCCGCTTTTTTTTCTGGTTTTACATTATTCGTAGCGGGTTGAAAATCACTTTTTAATTGAGTAATTCCCAATTTCACTTTTTCTGCTTCAATTTTTGCCATGCGTTCATTCCAATCAACCCATTCCTGGTACCCACCTTTGAATTCTTTGATTTTATTATCTACGATTTCCCATATTTTATTTGCCGTTTTAGAAATAAAATAACGATCGTGACTCACTAAAATATAGCTTCCTTCATATTTGTTTAAGGCTTCTGCCAACAATTCAACCGAATGCATGTCGAGGTGATTCGTAGGTTCATCCAGAATAAGAAAATTGGCTTTGCTTACAATCGTTTTAGCCAACGCAACCCTTGCTTTTTCTCCTCCACTCAACACTTTTATTTTTTTGTCTACATCTTCACCGCTAAATAGAAAAGCCCCTAATAAGCTTCTTAACTCTACATCCGACTTTTTACTGCCACATTCCTGCATCTCTTCTAAAATCACATTGTTCATGGTCAGGGCTTCTAATTGGTGCTGTGCATAAAAACTCTCTTCCACATTATGCCCCCATGCACGTTCTCCCTGAAAGGGTTCAGTACCGGCTATCATACGAAGTACGGTAGATTTCCCTTTTCCATTAGCGCCAATCAGTGCTATTTTATCGCCCCTTTCAATCTCTGCTACTGCATGTTCCAATATTTTTAGTTTGCCGAAACTTTTACTCACATCTTTTAATTCAACCAATACTTTTCCTGGAATTTTATCTAATTGAAAATTGATTCTTAAATCAGGTCGTTCCAACTTTACATCTTCAATTTTATCAATCTTATCTAATCGCTTCTGTACACTTTGTGCCTGTGCCGCTTTACTGGCTTTGGCTTTAAACCGCTCAATAAAGCGTTCCTGCTGACGAATATAATCCTGTTGATTTTCAAAGGCTTTCTGCTGCATATCAATCCGAATCATCTTCTCTTGTTCATAAAAAGCATAATCGCCCGTATAAATATGCAGTTCTTGTTGATATACTTCCACTATTTTATTTACCATTCTGTTCAAAAAGAATTTATCATGGCTCACGATAACCACACTGCCTTTATAGTGTAACAAGTATTTTTCCAACCATTCGATAGACGGAAGATCCAGGTGATTTGTAGGTTCATCCATTAACAATACATCTGGCTGTTGTAAAATCATTTTTGCCAATAAAACACGCATTCTCCAACCCCCGCTAAACTCTTTATAGGGTCTTATTAGGTCTTCATTGCTAAAACCCAATCCATGTAAAACTTCCTCTGCCTTGTGATGAATGTTATATCCATCCAAAACATCTAATTCATGAAGGCTGTCAGTATATTGAATCAATAACGCTTCATTTTCTGAATCTTTTTCCAGTTGATGTCCGAGTTCTTCGATCTCTTTTTCTAACTGTCGTATCCTTTCAAAGGCGCTTAAAGCCACTTCTGTAATATTATCATTTGTATCGAAACTCAGTAAATCTTGGTGCAAATAACCAATCGTTGTTTCCTTACTTTTTTCCACAGAACCCTTAGAAGGCAAGTATTCACCCACCAATACTTTTAAAATGGTTGATTTCCCGGTACCATTATATCCGATTAAACCAATCCTATCGCCTGGTTGAATATGCCAAGTGGCATCTTCAATAATTACCCTGGCACCAAACTCAAATGTTACATTTTGTAATCCGATCAACATCGCTTTTAAAGTATTTAAGGCGGCAAAGGTAAATGCAAACAGCACTCGATTCTATTTACATTAAATTTGTGTATTGGTTTTATATGAAAAAATACCTGTTGTATACTGCTTATTTACTCCTGATTGCTTGTAATAGGCTAGATAATGCTGCCAAAGACAAAGAACAAAATAGAGAATCTCTGACCAAAAGTGTTCATACAAGCGCTTTTAATCAATCTTTTGGGGCACTATTAAATGAATATTATGCTTTAAAAGACAATTTTATTGCTGAAAATGATTCTTTGATCAACCAATCTGCAAAAACCATGGTCTTATTGGTGGATAGTCTAGAACTAACTGAATTCTTTGCTGATAGCAATGTCCTTGCCACAGCAAAACCCTTTGTTTTTGGAATTTCATCTGAGTTAATAGGATTGATAGAAGAAAAGAAAATGGAGGAAAAACTAAAATCATTCCAAATGGTGAGTGATCAATTATACGAATTGATACGTACGGTAAAGTACGGTAATGAGGTTGTTTATCTACAATACTGTCCTACTGCATTTAGTGATCAAGGTGCTCATTGGCTAAGTAATTCTACTATCATCAGTAATCCTTATCAACCAAGAAATAAGCGAATCTGCGGAGTTATAAAAGACTCAATTAACATTCGACTAAAATAATGGTTATTAATTATTTATATTGATATATTTGATATTATTCTTTAGGTGTATATTCAACAACTACTTTGGCATTTCTCTGTTCATTTGAAGCAAGAAAAATCTCATATCTTTCTTTTCCCGCTTTAATTACCATTAAAGCAGTATTGGGTGGGATATCCCCCAAATTTTCGGCCACCACGATCAATTCATGTCGATTATTGATTTTCGTAGACTTTATCTTAATGGTAATAGGCGAATAACTTAAACGATTATTACTTACTACTATTTCATTATTATGATAGACTGAAATGGTATCATTGTCAATCGTTCCATTATCATAAAGGTCAATTTGTATAAACTCTTCTGTGGTTTGAATGGTTCTTACTAGGCTATTTTCCCTTTCCTTTAGTACCCGAGGTATTGGCACTTTTTTAATGATTTCATCTTGTGTTTCTAATGATGTTTCATTCTTTTTTGAATTCACAGCTGATTCAGGAATCCTTTCTACAGAACTCGATGGGGGATTTACCTTTTCTTCTTTCTTTATCGGCTTGCTTGTAGCGGATTTTTTTTCATTTTTTTTAGCTACTTCACCTGATTTTTTTGGTAGTTCTTTGGTAGTAGTAGGGGGAGAGACAGGTTTTTTGACGGTTTTATCTTGAAAAATAGTCTCTTTTGCATTCGGTGTTTTTGTGGGTTGACTTACATTCCTTAAACTATCCGCCGTTTTTTTCTTGGCTAATGTATCCGTTTGCTTCTTTTTAATTAAAAAGTCTTCTTTTTTGAAATCCGAACTGTTTACTCTTTCCAAATACACTTTTCCGGAACCGCAATCTGCTTTGTCTTTTGCATTCAAAGAAATAAAAGTGCCTTCTAAAATTTCTAATTTGCCTATTTTGGAATAATCAAGATAGCAAGTCATTAAACATGGCTCACTTTTGTCACCTATCTTCAAATCCACCAATTTGGTTTCCCTAATAATCAAACTTTTATCCGGCAAACTCAAAATACCCTGCAATTCAGCTTTCCCATAAAATACGGTACTTTTATAAGAATAGGTAATCCCTTTTAAGCCATTATTCGCTTGCTGTTCAATTTGAATTTCGTATTTATACATTTCCTCACGAATACCTTCTTTGTATATCCCGCTAGATGAACTGAAATGTCCTCGCCAAATACCGGTTAATTTCTGGGTATAGGCGGTAATACTTAACAACAAAAGAAAGAAAAGTGTAAAATTCAATCTCATGGGGCAAATCTACGGTGGCAATATAGAATGGGCTGATAAAGAACCGTTAAGGTTTTATACGAAATAGTATCTTTTCCAAGTTTTAATCTGCCTTTGATTCTTTACTTTTGCATTTCTTACAAAAATGTTTGATTTACTACGCTATGATAAGTATTCGTTTCCCGGATGGTGCAACAAGACAGTATGAAAATGGAATTTCAGCCTTGGCTATCGCTAAATCTATCAGTGAAGGATTGGCAAAGAAAGTATTGGCTGCCAATGTAAATGGACAAGTTTGGGATGCCCTACGACCCATTACAACAGATGCTTCTTTAGAATTATTGACTTGGAGTGATGGTTTAGGACAAAACACTTTTTGGCATTCTTCTGCACATTTAATGGCCGAAGCCGTTGAGTCCTTATATCCAGGCGTTAAGTTTTGGGTAGGGCCTGCTTTAGAAAAAGGCTTTTACTACGACATGGATTTGGGCGATAAGAAAATGACAGAAGAAGACCTTTTATTGCTTGAAAAGAAAATGAATGAATTGGCCAAAAAAGCCAACCCTTATACCAGAAAAGAGATTTCGAAAGCTGAAGCAATTAACTACTTTTCACAAAAAGGTGATGAGTATAAGTTGGATTTATTAGGCAACTTAACCGACGGAGAAATTACTCTGTATTCTCAAGGCGATTTTACAGATCTCTGCCGTGGACCACATATTCCTAATACCGGTTTCATCAAAGCCATTAAACTAACCAGTATTGCCGGTGCTTATTGGAAAGGCGATGAAAAGAATAAAATGCTTACTCGTGTATATGGGATCACTTTCCCCAACCAAAAAGAATTGGATGAATATCTTTTGATGTTGGAAGAAGCAAAAAAACGCGACCATCGAAAACTAGGAAAGGAATTGGGTATTTATACGATGAATGATGATATTGGCCAGGGACTCATATTATGGATGCCAAATGGAACTGTCATCATTGAAGAATTAGAGAAACTCGCAAAAGAAACAGAGCAGGCAGGTGGATATAAAAGAGTGGTAACGCCACACATTGCCAAAGAAAATCTTTACATAACAAGCGGACACTTACCCTATTATGCTGATAGTATGTTCCCACCCATGGAAATGGACGGGGAGAAATATTATTTAAAGGCAATGAATTGTCCGCACCACCATAAAATTTACGATGCGGAACCCAAAAGTTATCGCGACTTACCCTATCGCCTTGCTGAATATGGAACCTGCTATCGATATGAACAAAGTGGTGAATTGTTTGGATTGATGCGGGTACG